>CAYLVR010000007.1:2348-41378 GCA_964387165.1 uncultured Chitinophagaceae bacterium
GTGGTGCCGACCTGCGTGATGCCTACCTGGGTGGTGCCGACCTGCGTGATGCCGACCTGGGTGGTGCCGACCTGCAGACCACCAAGGAGGATGTTTTCTCGATTTTGGATTTAGCAGCCGCGGAAGTGCCGGGGTTGCTGTCGGCTCTCAAGGAGGGGCGGATCAACGGATCTGTTTACGAGGGAGCCTGTGCCTGTTTGGTGGGGACGATCGCCAACATCCGCGGCTGCCATCACCACAAACTGGAGGGGATCGAGCCAGACAGTTCCCGGCCGGCGGAAATCTGGTTTCTCGGGATCCGGCAGGGGGAAACGCCGAAGAACAGTCAGATCTCTGCCATTACGGTGGAGTGGGTCGAGGAGTGGCAGAAACTGCAGGAGGTGGCCTGCTGAAGCTGCTGGGGAATGACTGCCATCACGATTTCTTTACGGAGAACAGCAGGGATGCTTGTTATTAAGAGACACAGAAACGATTCCGTGCTTGTCACGCTCACCAGTGGTGAGCAACTGCGGGTCGTTATCGTCAACTCCACCGGCCCCGTTCAACTGGGATTTGAAGGGCCAATGATTTTTTCAATTATCAGAGAGGAGGCCAGGAATGAAGCCAGAAATAAAACCGAAGACGATGCCGGAGACACCAGCGAGCACGGAGATTCGCGTGTCGCCTGATGTGATGGAGCTGCAGCGGGCGATCTGGGAGGTCAGTCCTCGCGGCATGATTGCCACTGAGGGACTTAAGTTAATCCTGCTCCTGCTGGCGAAAAATCAGGATTACGGCACCAGTGCATGGGAAAGCCCTGTGCTTTGCCAGCAGATGACTGCCAGGGACGCTTTGTTAGTGCGGATGAGTGACAAGATCAAGAGATTGCAACATCTGCTGCAGGGCAATGCCCCGAGAGTCAGCGAGTCGATTGACGACACCCTGCGGGATCTCGCTGGGTACTGCCTGCTCGAACTGGCTCGCTCTGCCAGCACCTGAGTCAGGCGTAGCAGACTCAGATTCATTCAATTCGGGGTTTTTGCGTTTCTTACTCATAAGGGGCCGGCTAATGCACTTTGCAGACGTGATCTTAGAAACCACCGAACTTCGCTGGCACTTGTGTGTGAGATACACGATTGTGACTGGCTACCAGCCGCATGCTTACGGCGTCCTGCCTGTGTACTCGATTGATGATGTCGTACTGCATTCGATTGAGTCACTGGAGCTGCTCTGGGGTGATAATCCCCGGCCCGAAACCGCTTCTCAGCAAAACCTTAGTTTGCCGCTGACCTACGACGGCAACCGCCTGTTGTTCCGGCGTCATGCGGAGGCGGTTTTATCGGCCCTGAAAGCCGATGCCGTCCGACAGATTGCAGAGTACCGGGAACACCTGGAACACGCTGAGGCTGGCATTATGTAATTGTAATCGCGATGGTCGCGATGTTAGTTCTTATCTGAAGGAGGTGCAATATGAGTCAGCTTGAGTGGGCATATGAAGATACAGGGGAGTGGGTTGCTGCAAGCAATGTGATCAGTATTGATGGTGATCTTGCCTGTTGGCGAGTCAGGATAACAGAGAGTGGTGAGTTCTCTGTGATGGCTTCGGATCGAGAGTTGTTGGATGAAGCTCCGCCGCACTTTGCAACACTGTCGCTCGCAAAGCAGTATTGCGAAGTGGCAGAGGCTGCAACAGAAACGGCAATCCGTAACGAGTCCAAGACTTCGCCTGGCATCAGCGCTGGCACGATTATACCGCTCGACGTTCCGCAGATGTCGCTCCGCGATTGGTTCGCCGGGCAGGCGTTGTCTGGAATACTTGCAAACATCAACCTCGTAGGCACGGATAGCGAATCACAAATCAACTCCACCGTTGCTTCGGCTTTCCTCGCCGCTAACGAGGCCCTGAAAGCGAGGGGCCAATGATCGCGACAACCGCAACTCCACAACTGTCCAATGAAGAGTATCACAGCCTCTCGGACTACCACAGCTCCAGTTCAGTCAAGCTGTTTCTGGACTCTCGTCGTGAGTATCACAGTCGCTACGTGCTGGGGGAGCCGCAGCCGAGCAAATCGGCGTTTGACCTGGGACGTGTTGCACACGCTCTGATACTTGAACCTCACCTGTTGGACGGAGTGGTGAAGGAAATTCCGCGTGAAGTTCTGGCGTCCAATGGAGCCAAAAGCGGTAACAACTGGAAGGCGTATGCTGAGGCGAACAAAGATTGCATCCTGCTGAAATCCGACGAGATGTTGACGGTGAAGTCAATGTTTGATGCGGTCTATCAAAACCCTTTGGCAGCAAAACTGCTGAGGGCACCAGGCCCAACAGAGCAGAGCATTCTGTCTGATTCAGATCGGAAATATCGGGTCAGGCCCGACAAGTTGAGCGGGCAGTTTATCGTGGATCTCAAGACTACTGCTGACGCCTCCCCTAGAGGGTTCTGGCGGTCGGTCCTCAACTTCCGCTACTACTTGCAGGCGGCGATCTACAAGCTCGTTTCTGACGCTCACTATGGGCACGATCACACCTTTGTTTTTATCGCGGTGAACACCACGAAGCCTCATCAGGTCGCCACCTACACCATCGGGCCTGAATACATCCAGCGGGGCGAACAGGAGTTGTTTTCGGCGATTGCTGAGATCGAGGAATGTCACGCCAGCGGAGACTGGCGGGAGCCTTGGGAGAAGGAACTGTTACAGATCAATACACCAAAATACTGGAGAGAAGCCGATGAGTTCGCCAACAACTGAAACCCAACTCTCAACTGCTGTTGACGCCCCTCTCTGGAGCAACACGGAAGCGGTCGCGAATATTCAACGAGTTGCCAAGATGTTCGCCTCTTCTCCACTTGTGCCTCAAATCTATCAAGGGGAACGCGGAATCGGATCTTGTGTGATTGCTCTCAATATGGCTCAGCGGATGCAAGCTGATCCGCTCATGGTGATGCAAAATCTTTATGTTGTGCATGGTCGCCCCTCTTGGTCGGCACAGTTTCTGATTGCCTGCTTCAATCAGACGGGTCGATTTTCTCCGATCAGATTTCGGTTTCAGGGGACCGAAGGGAAAGATGACTGGGGCTGTCGAGCCTACACCAAAGACCTGGAAACAGGGGAAGAAGTTGTTGGGCCATTGATTACAATCGCCCTCTCCAAAAAAGAGGGTTGGTACGACAAGAAAGGATCAAAGTGGCAGACGATGCCGGAAATGATGCTACGTTACCGGGCTGCTGCGTGGATGGTCCGGACGATTGCACCAGAGATTGCAATGGGCCTGCCGACACAGGAGGAATCTTACGATGTCGGTGAAACGGGTAAGTTGGCAAGCACAAAGCAGGTGGCAGCTGCAATTGAGAGCTTGCCAGATCCGGCACCTGAGGAGTCAACTCCAGTTGACGACGATGCTGAACTGGTCGCCGAGGAACAGGTTCAGATGGCTGAGGCCAAAGAAAGGGGTGATCTGTTTTGAACCGTCGCCTGACCCGCCAGACAGCTATGCAGATCAGCAAAGGCCTCAAGGCTCTTGAGGGCCTACTGCAACGCGACGACTCCCGGAGGTTTGCCCGGGACATGACCGAACGACTGGAACTGCTGCTGGCGGGGAATGACGACACGTTTGACACCGATTGGCCTGCCTCAGACTGGGGTGACCTGGCTTATCTGCTCTCAACTCGGGCTGACCTAGGGTTGAGAGAACTAGCGGCGAGGATGTGTACCGGGCGGCGTAAGCTCGGTGCAGATGCGGAATTTAGTTGCTCTCTGAAAGGCGAATGATATGGCTGCTCTGGTCGAGGCTTAAGTTAATCCCGTCGCAGGTGCCTGGCGATCGACAGCGTGGTTCGACACCACGGGCGGGAGTTTTTCTATATCTCAGGCCCAAAAGGATTGAAAAAAATGAAGTATTGGAAGGTGAAGCAAGGCACCAAAGTGCATGATTGGTGTGTGAGCTTTGGGAATGAATACCAAATCACAAACGAAAAACGAATTGCCCTCTGCAAGTCTGTGATACCGGGTCGAAAAAAAATTGTTCCGATCGTCAATGGTGACAGCCTTGTGGGAATGCGATATTTGCATGGGGAATTACCAGAAACTATTCCTGACCCACGCCTAGTTATCAGTAAGCACAAAACAGTTGAGGGAAAGACCTACTATGTGCCCCACAAAAAGAACAAGGCCAGCAAAGAGCTTTGGCAGGCAATGGAGAGGCTCCGGCAAAAAAGTACAGCTCCGCTTTGTGGAATGCTCGGAATTACTCCTGTGACATTCGATTCCGGAGGTCTGCGATTCAACAATCCTGGGCTGCTGTATGTGTCTGGCACAGCGACGTTTTACCTGAAAACTGGCGAAGACTTTCAGGGCTGCAATCAAGTAGAGCGAATCACAGACGTCGAGTATGAGTCACTGCCGAAGTGAAATCGAGTTAATTTTCTGAGACGAATCGGAACCACAGGAAAACGAACGGAGTTCGCATCGCATGGCTGGCGAGCAATACCCAAAAAGAGATTCACACTTTGCTCATAAGTTTGTGCGACTCTTACAAAAGAGTTGTGCCGCAATGGATATCGGGCACGCGGCATGTCTGCTGGTGACTTACATTGCACACACGGAAGACGCAGCCCGCTACAGCGGCCCAGTTCGATTCTGGAACGAACAGTTGATGACAACTCTGGCATTCAACAGCCAGAAGCAATTACGGACAGCTCGGGACAAAGCCATTGAATTCGGCTGGCTGGTTTACCAGAGAGACAACGACCGTTCAGTCGGGAAGTATTGGGTGGCCATTCCGGAACGGTTCTCAGTGTTGTCAGATTCGCTGATTGAAGAACCGATTGTCACAGACACAGCGGAGGTTTCTGATTCTCTTTCTAGTCCCGTTTCTTGTACGAATTTGACCAACAAACAGGACAACGAAAGGACAACAAACGGGACAACAAAAGGTCAAGAAGTGGTACAAGGAATGGGACAACCTTCTAACCCTAACCCTAACCCTAACCCTAACCCTAATAATTCTTTTGCCCCGCCATTCGGCGAGGCCGACGGACGACAAGAAGATTTCCGGGATGACGGCGAAGACCTGGCTTCAGCGATCGACACCAATGGAGACCCTATCACTTTCCCGGTGCAAGGCAACAAGCGGGAGTGGATTCTGCCTGCCGACAAACTGGCGGAGTACCAGCAATCGTTTCCGGGCCTTGACGTCGTCGCTGAGATGATGAAAGCCCGGCAATGGTGTCGGGACAACAAAGCGAATCGAAAGACACCACGGGGCATGCCAGCGTTTCTGGGGAAGTGGCTCGGGCGAGCAGTAGATCGCGGCGGACACAATCGCGGGTCGCCACGCCCACACATCACACCAGGTCAGCAAAAATTGCAAAGCACATTACAGGCAGCATGGGAGTTCGGAGCCGATGAGCGAGAAGCCAATCAAAATCAGCAAAACCCAATTTCGGGATATCTTGGTTGAAACTGCCGTTTGCTGCGGAGTCGAGATAGGCAAAGAGCATCTTGCCGTCTGGTACGTGAGGCTTTGTCACATTCCACCTGAGGCTTTGAAAAAGGCCTGTGCATGGTACGAAAGGAGGCCGAACCCCAAGTTCCTGAATGAATTTTATCCACTTGTCAGGGCAAAGGCGTTTGAGTTTGCGAATGATTACAGCGACATCATGCCAGGAGCAATATCAGCCCGACCATCCGCTGAAAAGTTGCGTCTTGACGCTGAGTACCGCCAACGAGTCAAGGCAAACTTGCCAGCCCCTGAGAAGCAAACGAAACCAGAGGAGCTTGGGAAAAGTATGGGAATTCCAAAGCTACTGCCGTCTCCAGCAGAGGTGCAGAAAAACGCAGAGGAGCAACGGAAAGCCCTCTTGGAGCAATTTGCAGGGAAAGCATCATGAGTGACGAAATCCTGCAAGCCTACCTGTCGGAGATTGCTGACGAGTCTACCGGAGTGCAGCACTTGCCGAAAATCTGGACCTGTGCCTGCCGGGCACACATGCTGCTGAGGCTCAATGCCTCAGAGATTCGGCAGGTGCAGGAGGCGATTGAAGCAAAACAAAAACCGGCTTTGCCAGTGGAGGCGAAGCCAAAACAAAGAAGTCTTTTTTGAGAGGGAACGAATATGGCAACAGCAGTTGCAGATATTGCTGACGGAGAAACCTTTACGATGGAAGAGAAGAGTTACCTGGAGCAGGAGCAGGCAACGGCAGTTGAGCAGACGCAAGCTGAGGAGGCGAAGCCGGAAACGGTTTCGACAGAGCAAGCAAACAAGCTGCTTGGAAAAATCACGCTGTACGATGAGTGCGTTGCCAGAATCCTCTACGTCCAGCAGGATTTGGATTCAGAAGAAGAGGAAATCAGTGAACTGAAAACGCAGATCAAAGATTTGCGAGAATCACAGAAAGCGAATTACGCGAAGCTCAAAGCTCTCAACTCAGACCTGCGCGACATCAAAAACGGGCAGTACCAACGCAAACTGTTTGCCGGTGTCGAGCAGACTGCTGAAAAACCGAAGCCAGTCGATCCCGCCACGGTCACGGGAATCGAAAATCTCGGCATGACCGAGAAAGAAAACGAACTGCTGGCAGCAGCAGAGATCAAGACCGTTGCCGATCTCGAAAAGCGGATGCGTGAAGACATGCTCTGGCACCGCAAAATTAAGGGATTCGGCCAAGCGAAAGTGGACAAGCTGTCTGATCAGCTCCTCGCCTGGAGAATGCAGAACCCAGTTCCCTCCGACGAGGATGAAGACGACGAGGACGACGTGATCGCTACCGATAGCGACAAGAGCGATGTTGTTGCCGATGCCGATGATGATCTGGACGACGAAGAGGGCATGGACGCTTTCGATCTCGACGGGGAGGAATCCCAGGGCGATGAGTAAATCCGTCCGACTTCAGTTGCCGTGGCCGCCATCAGTCAATCACTACTGGATCCATCGCGTGATTGCTGGAAAGGGGAGAAAACCGTTCGTTTCGGTGGCCATCGGCAGCAAGGGGAAGGAGTTTCGCAAAGCGGTCTCTGCCTATGTGCAGGGCCGCTGGCCGAAGCTCAAGCCCTCACAACGCCGGGTTGCTGTCACCATTGTGGCGACGATGCCCGACAAGCGAAAGCGTGACCTCGACAATATCCTCAAGGCCACGAAAGACGCCCTGAGTCACGCGGGATTTTGGGAGGACGATTCGCAGGTCGATGATCTGCGAGTCATCAGGGGGAAAGTTCAGGCACCGGGAGGCCTCGATATCACCGTCACGGAGATACCAGACTCAACACCAGTGGAGAGAGGCTTGTTTGATGCCTAAGAAAAAAGAACGCTGCCACCGCTGTAAAGGCCGGGGCCGAATGCCAGGGATACAAAAACCAAATGAACGACGGCCGTTTGTTTCGATCGGCATGACGAAGGTTTGCGGACGGTGCAAAGGGACAGGAACCAAAGCAACAGGAGCCGGATAGCCATGGCAAAACCAAGTGAACCAACGGATCTGGCGGCGGCATTTCATCTGGCGATCGGTTTGCGTGGAGCGTACCCGCAATCGAGGCCTTGCTGAGGAGCTTGACTCGATTGCTGAGGGGCTGGACCGGATTGCTGAAATCATTAACTCACACATCGGCGAGTCCACTGGAGTAGAAAGCTAATCAAACATGAACCATAAGTATTACGTTGATGATGTTATGGGCGATGGGGAAATTGATATCTGCCTCAAGGACCCTCCCCAAGAAATGGGTAACCCGGTCATGGTTGCAACTGTCATGCCGCCTGATGCCAAGCCCGGATACCCGATGACGATTGACGAGGCCGAGAAGTTAGCCCGTCTTTTTGCGGCGGCTCCTGAGTTGCTGGAGGCCTGTAAGCAGGCCCTCAGGTGGATTGAGAGTGACGAGACTACTCACAATCGCCTGTACGGGACTGGCAACGCACTGCGGGCGGCGATTGAGGCAGCTACTGGTGTGCGACAGATTCCGCCAGTCGATCCGCCTGAAGATGTTTGCGAAAAGTGCGGCGAGCAACTGACAGGCCACGAAGACGAGTCCGCGACGCACTGCCGTTGGTGCGTCACATGCCAAGACACAACTGACGTGGACTCCACGCAGTCCACTGGAGAGGAACGCTAATCGTGCCTCGCGAATGTGCTGACTGCAAAGAGACTTCGCTTTATTGGGATCTCACACTGTGCTGCAATTGTTTGCAATCGTTTTGCCCGGAGTGCATCGACTGGTGCGCCACAGAGCATGACCCGCCGAACGGCGACTATTTTTGTCACGATTGCCAAAAAGAGGAGTCAACGGCAGATGAGTAACATCGACCATAAATTTACCAGTGAGGCCGTTTGCCCATGGTGTGGGCACAAGCACCGGGACTCTTGGGAGTGGAGCGATGAGGGGGTGAGTTCCTGCGAGGTGTGCGAGCGAAAGTTCTCATTCTCACGATATGTGGAGGTCACTTACGAAACAGAAAAAATTGAGGAGTCAACGACAGATGAGTGAAGACAGTAGATGCGACAGGTGTGGCGACATTGACCGCATCCTCACAAGGTGTTGCAGTTGCGAAAAAATGTTTTGCCGCTGTTGCTGTGATTGGTGTGCCCCGGAGCAAGATCCACCAGAAAACCTGTGGATTTGCAGACATTGTGAAAACATTTGAATAGGAGGAATCTAATCGTGAAGGAACCGTATTACGAGGTAGGCGATCGCCTGATCGGCGTTGTTGAGTTTGCAGAACGGCATGGAATGCCTGTGCAAAAACATGTCGTTGTTTTTGTCGTCGAAGAAGACAGCATTCGCGACGTGGAGGACGCAGGGTTTACGCTCGAAGACTGCATATCTTGGATGCCGGAAAATCTAGTCATTTCATTTATTGCAGAGGCGTAGAGAGGAACTAAAACGCGATGCAGGTAGAAATTATCAACCCGATGGGCACGGTGAGTTACCGTCGCCCTCACCACCACCCGGACGTTGCAGAAGCATTGAGAACACAAGGATACAGTGTCCGATTTCCCCTGATCAACACAACTCTTCTTCACGAAATTGGGTGTCGTGATGGCGTTGCTTATCCCGTCACATTATCCACAGGTGGTATGACAGTTGAGGCGGTGAAACCACTTTAGATAGGAGCTAGTCAACAACAGTTGATTAGTAGCCTAAACAATCGGCTATTCACACTTTTTTACTCTTGAGGAGAATGCGATGGAAATGGAAGAAGAGCGAATGATGAAATGGTTCGAATTTGGGCATCTGCCGGGGCATCTGCAAGCTGTAAGCAGCGTGTTTTACGACGCGGCTTGCTCTTTGGTTATGCAGGTGCCATCAGGCCCAGAACGGACAGTTGCTTTGCGTAAGCTACTGGAGGCGAAAGACGCAGCGGTTCGGGCTGCGGTTAATCCTGGTTCATAAATCAACTCGTTGGGGCTGATCTATTCAGCCCCTTATTCACCAAACAGTAGCAGAGGAGTAAAATTGAATCAGCAATTATTGTTATTCGACAAGCCGCTGCCGTGGCGAATGCGTCCAGTGCTCTGGCTGCTGTCTAAGGCAAATGGCAATCCTCCCAGCAGCGTGAAACACCTGTTTTACCTCAAGATTAAAGAGCCAATCTTGCAGCGATATGGGCGTTTCAGCGGACACCATATCCAAGAGATCACTCGATATTGTTGGAGCTGCGACGGAACGGGCGGATTGTACGAGCAAGGCGGGTGCTACAAGTGCGGAGGGTCTGGGGTGTTCGCTCGTCATTGGGTCCGTCTCCAACGCTGGCAGATTGGGAATTACGAGTTCCACTGCCCAGATGGATCAACGACGTTGCAGCCTGGGCGAGTGGATATTAAAGGGCGAGTCAATCACGACACACCAGCCGGATTAGCTACTGAGTGCTGCTTGTGGCTGGCCCTGCTTTATTGCCCTGAACTCATGGACCGGATAAGCATCTGGGATCTGGAGCGGTCTCGCAGGTATCCATTGACTCGCATTCTCTGGCACGTTCGCCGGATTCAGAAAATTCTCACATCACGCCCAAATTGGACAAGGTGCTGTGATGAGTGCGGTAAGCGCCGATGGTGGCGAAAATGGAGATACACAAACATCTGCGATCAATGCGGCGACGATATCCCATTCTGACCGCTGAATAGACGGAGACTCCAGACCGTGAAAATCTTTGTTTGTGATGGTTCGGTCAGCAAACGCTGGGATGACGGGAATGGCCCGCGCATCGAATTAACTATTGAGTGAGGGAATTATGATCACAGAAGAAATGACTCAAAAAGAGTGGTTGGAATACCGCATCAAATCCATGATGGCCGCTGGACAATCAAAAAAAGACATCGCCAAATCTCTCGGGGTATCCAGAATGACACTCTATCGGGCTATAAAGTGTATCAATCTGATACATCGCAATGATAGCAATCATTCCGGTCTTGAAATCCCGGAGTAACAGAGTAATTATCTCGTTGGTTTGAACCGAATCGCGTTTACGTTTCCAGGTGGGGCCGAATCATGGAATTGCAGACTGCTCTGGAATGTGCGATTGCCAGTCAATTGGCCTATCAGGTGCCCGACGAAGAGACGGTGCGGGCTTCGGGATTGGAATGTCTGCATGTGTTTCCGTTTGATGTCGCGAAATCGCAAGGGGTAGTGATTGAGCAGGTCGATCGAATCATTGTGGCTTACCGCGGCACGACTTACGAGGACGTGCTGACGAACGCCAAGTTGAGTATGACGCAGGGGCCGTTTCTCACCTCCCGGGTGCATCGGGGATTTTTGAGTTACGCCCAATTGCCGTTGGGATTCATTCGGGATCGGCTCGACGAGTGCCCCGGCAAAGCGGTGATTTTTACCGGACATTCCCTCGGCGGAGCGGCGGCGGTGTTGGCGGCTGCGCTGTTGCACGGTGAGATTCGCAATCGGATCCTGTTCGTGGTCACGTTCGGTGCTCCGCGGATTGGCTGTGGCGATTTTGCGGCGATTTCTCACTTTCTGGTGCCGCATGAGCGCTGGGTGCATGCCAATGATGGTGTCCCGCGGGTGCCATTCACTTATCGTGGTTATCGCCACAGTGGCCACTGTCATTACATCACCACCCAGGGAGTTTTGTGGCATCGTCCGCATCCCCTGTTGATTGGCTGTGACCGGCTGGCTGGTTTCCTGAAACGACCATTCCGCTGGGCGGCGGGCAAGATTCTGGATCATCACCTGATCGGCTACCGGGTGGCGATCCGGACGGCTCTGGATCAGGAGGCGGGGCGATGAGAATTTTGGCTTTACTACTGATTCTGCTGTTCCCTGCGGTTTCGTTCGGACAGCACGAACCTGTGGTGATGGTTGGGGCAGAAAATCCCTATTGTCAGAACGGGGCCTGTGTTTACAAGGCGGGCTTTGGGAACGGCGTGATCATTCACGCGGATAATCAGCAGATGATTGTGGCGACGGCGGGTCACAACATTGACAAAGGCCGGAAAGTCAAAGTCTGGGCGGTTGGGACGTGGCACGATGCAGCGGAGTTTCGCTCAGTGTTCACAGACTCTCAGGATTTCGGTGTGATTGTGGTGACCGGCAATTTTGCCGGAGTGCCGAGTATGCCGTTGTATCGGGGCAATTTGCTTCAAGGGGTGGCGTTGTCTGTCGATGCGTACTGGCCAGCGGAACCGAAATGGCTGTGGCGGCGGTTGTCACTCCGTCGCATTATGCACCAGGCGTTCGGAGATACGCTCGATCGTCCGGTGACTCAGGGCGTTTCCGGTGCTCCGGTCGTTTATCAGAATCAGGTGGCCGGGATTGTGACCGGCATCAACAGCCCCACGATGGCCCGGTCCAGTGTGACGTTCTTCACGCCTGCCTCCACAGCTGTGACTTTGCTCGATCAGTGGGGAATTTCCACTCGCATGCAAGCTCCGGCAGAACCGCCGAAGCTGTTGATTCCGGACGATTCAAAGAAATTTGAAGACGAGTTGAACGCATTAAAAAAAGAGCTGGAAAATTTGAAAGCTCCTGCTCAGTCGGCAGCTCCGAAAGAGCCTGCTGTAGAGACTCCGGTCCCGGTTATCCCCGTGGAAAATCCCGATCCTGCAGAAAACTCCCTGAAAAACTGGGGCATCGAAAATCTATCGAACTGGGGCTGGGCGGCTCTGGGAGGCGCAGTGGCGGGGCCGGTGGGGATTGCGATTCCAGTGGTGGGGCGATTGGTGCAGAGTCGATTGAAACGCAGGAAAACTGAGCAAAAACAAACCGTGGAACCTGTCCGGGAACGGGGGATTGAAAAAGTGGTCAATCTCTCGGATCAGGAGCGGCAGCGATATGAACAGCAGATTCAGCAACTGACAGAATTGCATTCCAACGCAAGCAAACATGCAGGGCCGGCGAGCTGCTGTTCAGAATTGCGTTCCGTCGCAAGCCAGTGCGGCAAGGAGGATGTGGCAAACTGCCACGCTCCGTTTCCCCGCTACCTGGATGAGGCGGATCAGTTACGTTCGCTCCGGCAACGCGAAGGACGTGTGGCGGCACTTGATGCGCTTGTCGGAATGCTGTTCGACGATGAAGTGAAATTTGTGCTCGATACTTCGGACTCCGAAGCCGAGCGGTCTTTTGTACGCAATCTGAAAAACCGGATCACTGAGAAGGTGGACCAGATCGCTCCGATTAAAACTCCTTAAAAGGACGTTGAATCATGGCTGAAGGGAAAGAACAATTCCGGCGGGCAATCACGCAGTTTCGGAATCTGCACATCATGGCGGGGCTGGAACCGCTGATTCAGATGCGGACCGAGTTGATTGCGAACGATGAATTTGCCAGCCGGGGCGGCACCGATGATCCGACTCGGGATCACATGAAACAACTGCTGTGTGCCGCTGACAAAATGCGACGGCACGTCACACATAATCCCGACAAACTGCCGCTGGGAGACAAGATCCTCAAAGCGATCAATCCGAGTGGAGTCATCGAAATCGGTGAAAACCCGTTCGGCGGCGATGACATTCAGGACAGCAGCGGCGGTTTGATTGATCTGGTTTACTCGCTGGACGGAACCGATCCTGACATTCCGCTGACCAGCCAGCTCAATCCACAGTTTGTGAAATCCAAAGGGATGCTGCTGCTGGGAGCCATCGACCGGGCCATCGTGAACTGGACCCGACTCAACTCCCGCGACCGCACCCGGTTCCTCACGCACCAGGATTCGATGCGGGTGTATGGAGCGTATCAGGAAATTCTGGGCTTCATCAACATGTACCTCGGCGACGCCAACCGCGTCGATATCGCCCAGGTGCTCCCCAGCCAGGAACCGCTGGGTCCAACGGATTCGCCGAACATCAAAGGGGAAACCTCGAACCCGGTTCCGGCGTAAGAGCAGAGAGCTAAGGGCAGAGAGTGGAGAGGATACTGGTTGATTTAATGGCAACGGAGACCGAAACATGAAACATCTGCTGCTGGTGGCGACAATCGCTGTTTTTGGTTTATGCGAAAATCTGTCTCAGGCTCAGTGGATTGGGCAAGCGGCGGGATACAACCTGCAAAGCGGATTTGATACGACAGCCATCGAAAGCCCGGGCGATATGCGGGAAACCGACTGGTCGAAATGGATTGCCACCCAGGCGGGGTTGGATCCTTTGACCGTCTGTGAAGTGCGGACCTATTGCGGTTCGCGGGTCGATATCCTCACCTGCTGCGAAGCCATTGAGGTGGAATGGTCTCACAAGTGGAAAGAATCCGTAGGACAGGCGTTGCTGTATGCCATTGAGACGGGCCGACAGCCCGCCGTGATCCTGCTCAGCCGGGGGAATGATTTGCCCCAGTTGCTGCGGTGTCAGGCGGTGTGTGCCCGTGCTGGCGTTCGCCTGTATGTGCAGAAAATCCCAGACAAATTCCCTGTCCCCGAGTCTGAGATTCTCCCAGAGAGCATCGGCTATGGCGAGGTGATTTTTGCGAAGCGGTTAAGAATTAAACGCTGAGGTTTTGTGCCTGCGTAGCGGTATTGAGTCGTTTCGTAAACAGCCGAGAAAGAACAACAGATGGAACTGGGAACAACAATTACGATCGTCACATGTGTGATTTCGTTGATTATCACCATCGTGAAAACATCATCGTACATCGTGCGGGAACTCACCTCGTTACGGGAGAGTCTCGTGGCGATTCAAGCTGCTCTGGCAAAAATCGAGAAGTCCAGTAAAGAGGAAATCCTTGCCGTCAAAGAGCAGAGCGAAAAACAGGAAACGTGGTTCCGTGGCATTACGGAAAAGCTGTTTGGCTTGTTTGGGAATCTCGACAACCGTGTCACCCGCATCGAAACCAAACTGGAAATCAATGGCTCCGGTGGCAGTTGGCCGGGCACAGAAGTGGGGCAAATATGAACGCCTACGCAAAAGCTCAACAACTCGGGTTGACCGGCTCTGACACAGAGATTATCGGAGTACTTCGGACGCTGACGGCTCGGCCGATCGAACTGTGGCAGTTGCGAGAATATTTGCGGCAGACGCAGATTCTGGTCCGTGGTCGCAACGGCTGGAGTGGCCCTCTGGCGGCTGTTGAGTCGCCGGTGATTGATCTGTTGATTGACGCCCTCGACGATTTGCGGCAGACGATCATTGACAGTAATAAGCCGACCTGGGGACCGGTGTTTTACGCGGGGCTTGCCAGCTTGGTGCCTGATTTGCTGACTGCTGAGCAGATGACAGCCGTGCTGGAGCTTGGCGGCGGACTGCCGTTTGCGGAATTAATAGAAGAGGATTTCGCTGATCAGCGAGCGGAGGCGATGGAACAGGTCGATCGCAAGGCGGCGTACAACGCGATTGTTGAACGGGCCAACGAGGCCATCGGAGCGGCGGCGATGGCTCTTGAGACAGGGTCCACTCCTGTGGAGATCACGCAGGCAGCAGAGTCGGCGTGGGAGGGTGAGTGATGAGTTACTCATCTGTGGTGTTGGCTGATAATCCACTTGCATATTGGCGTATGGGCGCGACATTGAGTGACACATCCGGAAATAGCCGGCATGGCACACTTGTCAACGCCCCGGCTACTGTTGCTGGCCCTTTTCCGGGGTCTACTGCCTCGCGATTTGATGGTACTACCCAATACGGAGTTATTGAACATAACGCCTGGATGGACATCCAAGTGTTAACGATAGAGCTGTGGGTACGATGGCTAGCGACACCGGGCGAAAATGGGTCAGTAATTGCGAGAGGGGTCCAGGATTCTCCGCTACGCTGCTCTTATCGGATACTTAGAAATGCAGGAACCAACAGTATTATTAGCGGGTATTATGACGGTAATACTCTAGCAACCAATATTGACACCATTCCGCTGTCGATGGAGGTGTGGACATACTACACAGCTGTGTTTTTCCCTAGTGGTAATGTAGTGGCGTATAAAAATTCTACTGTAGTAGGCAGCACGAGTACAACAGGCAGAATAACGCCTATAACGGAAACGAATCTATATATAGGTGCGGAACAATCGCGGCGATATATAAATGCTGACATTGCTGAGGTGGCCATGTACGATTACGTCTTGCCGGTCGAGAGAATCGAGGCCCACTATGAGGCCGCATTCGCTCCACAAGGCGGCCTCCTGCTCCGACGCCGTCGCCTGCTCCAGGGGGGCCTCGTATGACCCAGCAAATCACGCAAGACACCGCCAGCCCCTCGGTCTATCTCGCCATCGTCGGCACTGACGGCACGGCAAAAGATGACGCCTTGGCCGCTGGCCTTAATCTGTGGTATCAGCGTGCACGCGGCGTAAAGACTAATCTAGTATTGAGCGATCTGGGCGACGTTGATTCTGCCTATTCCGCCGGCGGTGTCGTCAACATTGGCAGCGAGGTCTATCGTCTTGATCTGCCAGCCGCTGCTGTGATCTCTGGTGTGTCTTCGCTAGCGATCGGCGGAACGTGCGATGATGGCGTGGTGATTGGAGTGACGGTACAGATTGTGCCTGCTACTGTCACGCCGTCGAATGCTGCGGATACGACGGCGATCAAGGCTGTGACGGACAAGCTGGATGGCATGATCGAAGACGATGGGGGCGATCAGTTTACGGAAAAAGCATTGTCACAAGCTCCGTCTGGCGGAGGTGGTGGAGGCGAAATCGACGGAGCCAACACGGTCACGATCACCGTTGATGACGGCGAAAATCCGGTTGATGGCGCCCGTGTCCGTGTGACACTCGGCGTGCAATCGCAAGTGAAATTGACTGACGCGGCGGGTGAGGTGGCATTTACTCT
This sequence comes from uncultured Chitinophagaceae bacterium, assembly GCA_964387165.1. GTDB lineage: Bacteria > Bacteroidota > Bacteroidia > Chitinophagales > Chitinophagaceae > Flavitalea. The sequence continues at coordinate 18,519 of CAYLVR010000007.1, forward strand.
CGACGATGGCACATGGTCTGTTGGTGTCACACGCATTGGGTACGTGTTTGACGCCACGTCACTGGTTGTGAGCGGCGAAACAGATGCTGCCTACTCAATGACGCAGATTGTCCCCACTCCTGTTGACGCGCCGTGGATCAACGCACAGATTCAGTGCTACGACGCGGCTGGCAATGTACTGGCTGGGGCCGAGGTCCGGATTGCCCAGGTGACACCAACGACTTTCGGCGGCATTGCGTCAGGCGACGATGTGAGAGTAATCGTCGCTGACAGTAACGGCGTGGCATCTGCTGCAGTGTTGCTTGGCGGGTCGTATCGGGTCTGGTATCTCGATAGTAGCGGCGGGAGGTACCGGGAATTCAGGGTTCCTGAGCACGCTGTGGATGGGTTTTTGATTACATCAGTAATTGGGTGATATATGTTGGCGGTGATTCTATCCTATTTCAATCCGTGTGGGTGGCGACGGCTGCGGGAGAACTATCTCAGGACGCTGGAAGAATACCGCCGGCAGTGCCCGCCGGGGACTGTTTTCAGTGGCGAGTTGGTGTATGACGTCGAGGCTCCGTTGGTGGACTCGCAGGAGGTGACTGAATAATCATGAGGTTGTTCGCACGGCTGGTCACTTCGCGGCTATTTCTGTTTTTGTTGAACGTGATTTGTCTGTGGCATCTCTGGATTAGAGAGGCTCCTGAGCAGCAAGTCGAACAGAAACAGGCCCGGACACACATTGAAATCAGATCACACAAAAGGGAATCTTTAATGTCATACGTGTTCCTGGGCAAAGAAAAAGCCGTCTGGTGTCCATCACTGGAAGAGACGACGGATAGCCTTGTTGGCGGTTATGAGGGCACTCATCACGGCTTTACGCCGTATGTCACCAGCGAGGGCAAGCGGTGCTACTTTTTTGATGGAACTGGGGACAAGCTCACGACCGATTTGCTGTGGGACAGCGAAGGCCCAGTGACGATTTCCATGTGGGTTTGGGTTGACAGCATGGTCCCCGAGACTCATCAGTTATTTGGTTTTGATGGCTCCAATTCCGTGCCACGGTTTGATTGCCATATTAATAGCAATCAAGAGATTGTCTGGACCTATGGAAGCCTGACTACAGGCAGACTGGTTGGAGATTTTACCGGTCATTATGAAAAGTGGGTTTTTATCACTTTATATAGTGGCGGAAATGCCGATCAAAAAATGGAGATCATGATTGATGGAAATATTATTGCATCAAAAAATGAAGCTGATTATCCGGAACTGAGCGAAGCGAATCTGGGATACCTGAGCCTCGGCTATATTGATATATCAGGGTCCTATAATTATCTCGGTGGGATGCTGGATGACTTCCGAATTTTCGATGGGATTTTGCTGGAAATCGAAAGAGATTGGCTGGAACTAGGCCGTGGAATTCAGGGTGCTCCAGAGGTATCAACTATGTGGGACCCTTGCCCTGAGTATCTACGAGAGCACAGGGCTGCAAGCTGGAAAATCACTGACCGCATCGGTAGCACGCTGGCCCCGGTCGCCAAGTCAATCGCTGGGTCCGGCGAGCTCACCGACAACAACACCGTGCAAATCCAGCATCCCAAAGATGGGCGGGCCTTTATTGGGCCGGCTGCTTATTTTGATTACTCGGCCACAGAATCATTGTCGTCTACAGATCCAGACCTGCGACCGGATGATAACGATTGGACTTTGGCGTTTATATGTTGGCACGATAACGACTCAACTATAAATGATGAATCCACTCAATTATATTTTAGTTGTGCCATGCGTAGAGGTGCGGCCCCGGCACAGGCTCTGTCTGCTGGAGTATTAAAAACAGGAAACTGGCGAACGAGGATGGTACTTGAAGTAAAAGGTGTGTTGTCAAGCGTGTATTTTGACGAACTATTAGTCGGGGCGTGGATCGAGCCACTGGTGATTGTCGTTCGGCAAGATATTTCCGCAGGCAATATTGTTGCCAGGTTCATTGGTCTTTTTAGCAGAACTCTGTACACAACAATCACTAGAAACGCTACGCTGGCAGCCGAAGATTCGGAAGAGTTTCTATTTGGCCGATGTCAAAAAACTGCGTCGGGCAGTTATAACGACAGTCGCGGGATACAAGACTGCTGGACCGTGTTGCAAGATTATGCAGCGACCGAGGACGATGCTTTCGCTTTTCGGGATCACCTCTGGCAGCAAAAACAGTTTATTGACGCATTTGTGAGAGGCCAATCTCAATGAGCGGTGTGACCGAATTGCTGACAAACACAGCGGCTCATCTGTCTGCTGTCTGGCTCGATGCGACGAACCCCACAGAGTTTCTGTCGGCGATGTCGCTGGCTCAGTCAGACATTGTCATCCAACGCGATGGGCAGGCGGGGACCGCAGCAACAGCTTACAATACCAGTGCCTCAACTCCTGCGATTATTGATAATGGCAACAAGGTGTTGTCGGTTCCGTTGACGGCCACGGATCTCGATTTTACGGGGTATGCCACCGTGATTGTGTCCCCGCCCGCCGCATTGCCTCGGCGGTTCCGGATTAACATGGTGGCGACTCTCAGCACGGCTCAGCTCAATAAGCTCGGCTCACCGGCAGGAGCCAGTATTTCAGCTGACATCGCTGCTGTGCAGTCCACTGCAGATGACATCTACATCGATACGCAGGCAATTGACTTGAGCGACCTGGCAGCGATCAAGTCCAAGACCGACAATTTACCAGCGTCACCAGCAGCGACTGGCGACAACATGGGCCTGACGGCAGGGGCGATTACCAGTGTGCAGACAGGTCTGGCAACAAGCATCACGGCAGGGGCGATCAAGGATGTGACTGATAAGCTGGATGAGATGATTGAGGATTCCAGTGGCAATCGCTTCACGGAGAAAGCCCTGGAAGAGGGACCAGCGGGTTCCGGGGGCGGAGGCGGTGGTGATGCCACCTACGCTATGCAGGAGGAAATTCTTGAGGCGATTGGCGATGTGCAGTCCACTGCAGATGATATCTATCTTGATACGCAGGCGATTGACTTGAGCGGGCTGGCCACAGAGGCCAAACAAGACACGATTCTGGCGAGGCTGGGAGCGTGGACGGGCACAGGGATTAACACCGTGCTGGGAGCGTTGACAGCGATCATGAGCAAGGGGGCAGACAAGCCGAGCGATATTGCTGGTGACTATGATCCGGCTGATGATTCTCTGGAGGCGATCCGGGATCGAGGAGACGCGGCATGGAAAACGGGGACTCAGGCTGGTTCTGGTGTCAGTAGTGGGGGGAATGTGCGTCAAGCCTTCTTCACAGTTTATTCCCAGAAGCGGGAGATCATGCGGGCTGATGATTATCTGCTGGACGAACGCCCCTTGCAGTTCGTGGACGATGGGAAATGGAATCTGACACCGGAACAGATTGATGGCCTTGTCGCCATCAAGTTCACAGCCAAAGCGATGACAGGCCCCGCCGTGATTGCGGTCGCCAACACAGACAATGTCAGCGATTGGATTGCCGATAATGGCAATGGCGATGACCCTGCCAAGATCGTTGTGCCACTGGAGAGCGAGGACACCGACGTGATGGTGGGAGATTATGAATACGATCTTCAGTTGACTTTGGACTCTGGGGCCGTGTGGACAGTGGAAGCCGGGAATCTGGCTGTCCGCAAAGATATCACTTATCCAAACTGATCATGCCAAGCAAACCACATTATCATCAGCCGCAGTGTGGGCTACACGATAGAGGCTCTGCCCACAACCGAGGCTACAACACCGACTGGCAAAAACTCAGAGCAGCCTACGCAACTGCCCACCCGCTCTGTGCTCACTGTCTTCAGGAGGGATTAACTGTGCCAATGGATGAGGTCGATCATATTGTTCCGTTTGATGGTGTGGATGATCCCCTGCGGCTCGACTGGAGTAACCTCCAGTCGCTTTGTCGCAGGCATCATGCGGTCAAGACGCATCAGGACCAGCGAACTGGTCGATGAGCGACCAGGGGGGGCGACGAGGGGGAGGGGGCCACGGATTTCTGCCGATTTTTGCCTCCAGACCACACGCCCCTCAGGAAGATTTTTTTGCGGAGTTTTGACGGGGTGGGGTATCCCGCGGGAGGATTTTGAAATGGGAGCCAGAGGGCCACAAAAAAAAGTGGTGAGAGCCGGGACAATGGAAAAACTTCCGGCTCCACCGGCATCGCTGAAAGCTACCGGCAAACGGAAATGGCGAGAGATCGGCGGCGAGTTGGTCAAGATGAAACTGGTTGACAGTATTGACCGGCAAGCCCTGGAGCAATTGTGTCAGGCTTATGATCAGGCGGAGGCGGCACAGAAAGAGTTGGATGAATTCGGATACACACTGCAGGGAGAAAAAGGTTGTTACACGAACCCGGCGTTCAATGTGTTGGCCAACGCGAAGCGAACCATCAAGGAATACATCAGTCTGCTGGGGATGACGAGACGAACCAGAATTGAGATCGACACCAAGCAAGAAGAAACCAAACGAACTGTTGCATCACGGCCCCGACGATGAACTTTGAAGCACTTACTCAAGATTGGATCATTGACGAGTCAGACAAGCTGGCAGTCCGCAACGGCTGTTGGTTTGATCCCGGCATTGGTGGCTATGCCGTCTGGTGGATTGAACGCTACTGTCGACTTTACGAGGGAGAGCATGCCGGGGAACCGATGCGGCTGCGTGGTGCCCATGCTGATACCTTGGATCAATGGGATATCCCTGATGAGTTCGATGAGCGACTGGCTTTCCAGAGAGCTGAACACTACATCGCCCGCCGCAAAGCTGGCCAGCCCTGTGACTGGCAATACGAAGCCACGATTAGAATGTTTGGATGGCAACGCCATTCGGTGAAGTGGGAACGTCCTGTCCGACGCTTTCGTTATGCGTCCGTTTGGGTGGCCAAAAAGAACAAGAAGACACCGACCATGTCAGCCTGGGGTCTGTATCTGGAGTGTGGAGACGGGGAGCAGGGTCAAAAGGTCTTCCTCTTATCCAAGGATGCCAAACAGGTCAGAGACAATGCCGCTAAGCATGTCTTTGAAATGGTGCAAGCATCTCCTGAGTTAATGGATGAATGTAAACTGAACCGCGTTGAAATGCGAGTTGAGCATCTGCCAACGCGGTCAATGTTACAGCCTATGAGCTCAGCGGGAGCCAATAACCAGAAGTCGAAAGAGGGGCTGAATGGTTCGGCGATGGTTGACGAAACGCACGTTGTCGATCGGGGGTTAATGAAGCGGGTTGACCGGATGGGAATTAGCCGAGCGGAACCTGTCTTGGCCGAGTTCTCGACAGCTGGCAACGATCCTGACAGTTACGGTAAAGAGCGATTTGACTATGCCGTACAGGTTGCAGCTGGAACTATTGAAGATGATTCTCTGATGGTCGCCATGCACGCTGCTCCACAAGAGTTGACAGATGAGGATCTGGCAGCCGATCCGATTAAGTACGGCATGATTGCCAATCCTGCCTGGGGCCACACGATCGACGCTGTTGAGTACCTCGCTGACTACAATCGGAGCAAGACCACTGCTTCAGGGCTGTTGGATTTCAAGATGTACCGCCTGAACGTCTGGCAGAACTCCGCATCTCCCTGGCTGAAACCGGAATACTGGCGGAAGGGAATGCAGGAATTCACCGCCGAAGAGATGCAGGGCCGGGAATGTTACTCGGCTCTGGACCTTTCTTCCGTCTGTGACTTCACGTCGTTCTGTCTGTGCTTCCCGGAGGGAGACGGCAGGCATCGTTACCTGTGGTGGTATTGGCTCCCGGAGGAGACGGCCCGCAATCTGGCAGACAAGATCCCGATTCACCAGTGGCTGAAAGACCCTCGGTGCAGCCTCGAACTGACCGAAGGGGCACGCATTCATTACGGCTACATCCGGGCCAAGGTGAGAGAACTGGCACAACAGTTCCGGATCATCGAACTCGCTTACGATGACTGGAACGCAGAGCAGACGACCCAGGAGATCACCGAGGGGGTCACGAACAATCAGGGCGAACAGATTGAGCAGGCCACCGGCATCCCCCGCGTGAACTTCCCTCAGGGAATCAAGGCGCTGAATGAGCCAACCAAACAATTTGAAACCGCTGTGATTGATGGCAATGTCATTCACAACGGCGATCCGCTCGCGGCCTGGATGTTTCAAAACGCCACGATTAAGCCGGATGTCAATGGGAATTACAAGCCGCTGAAGCCAGGTGGAAAAGACAGCCTGAAAAAGATTGATGGAGTTGTGGTGGCCGTGATGTCGCGGGCCAGGGCTATGACTAAAGAAGGTCAAACATCCGGAGGATTGATTCTGATATGAGTGCCCTGAAAAGAATTATGAACCAGATCACCAACACCACAACCACTCTGGTGCAACTGTTCGGGACGGACAAAACCGCGTCCAAAGTGCGCATCGACGCTTTCACGTCTTTGACGATTTCGTCCGTCTGGCAAGCTGTCAATGTTATCGCCGGGGGAGTGGCACAGTTGCCGCTGATCACCTATGAGCGTGACCAGAACGGGAACAGAGATCGAGCAACAAAACACTCGGTGTACCAGTTGCTGAAGCGTCGCCCTAATCGGTTCATGACAGCCTTGCAATTCAAGATGACATTGCAGTCACATGTACTGCTTTGGGGGAATGCTTATGCCCATATTCAGCGGGATGTAATGGGTAATCCCATTGCTATGTATCCGCTGCTGCCACATCTCACTCGGCCCGTGGTGGACGAACGGGGCAACCTGACCTACGAAACCCAGATCGGCCCCGAAGGTTATCGGAAATTCAAGGTAATCAAAGCCCAGGACGTGCTCCACTTGCGTGGACTCGGGTTTGATGGACTACAAGGATACTCTGTGGTATCGATGGCCCGGGAATCATTCGGCTTGGCCAAAGCTGCTGAACGCCACGGAGCTACCTATTTCGGCAACTACGCCACACCACAGGGAATCCTGAAAGTTCCCGGCCCGCGCCCGACCAATGAGCAGATGGCACAGACCAAAGCCGACTGGAAAAAGCTCAACTCCGGCGACAATGAACACGATGTCGCCGTCCTCTACGGAGGAATGGAGTTCACACCAATGTCGATGAGTAACAAGGATTCCCAGTTTCTGGAATCCCGGCAATTCAATCGATCGGAAGTGGCTAGTTGGTTCAACCTGCCGCCTCATAAGGTTGGTGACCTATCCCGAGCCACCTTCAGCAATATCGAAGAACAGAACAGCGATTATCTCAACACTTCGCTGATGTTCTGGCTGTGTGTCTGGCAAGAAGAATGTGGAGACAAACTGCTGAGCGATAAGGAAAAAGAAGAGGAATCCCATTATATGGAGTTCAACACCGCAGCACTGTTGCGAGGCAACACAAAATCCAGATATGAGTCTTACGCCATCGGCGTGACTAACGGCTGGGTGTCGCGAAATGAGGTCCGACAAAAAGAGAACCTGAATCGGGTAGACGGACTGGATGAGTTTTTGGTTCCGCTCAACATGGGAAAATCGTCTGAAGACAAGACCAGCGATGATAATAATGATGAGGAGCAGAAAGCCAAAGAAGAAATCTCCCGCATCATTCGTTCTGCGATCAAACCCCTGATCAAACTGGAAATCAATCGGGTGAAAGAGAAAGCCAAAACCGCCAAAAACTTCTGTGAATCGGTCGAGGACTTTTATTCCAGGTTCCATAAAACAGTCGCGGCTACCGTCTGCGAAATGGGCTGCCAGGAAACAAGCGTGGCGTTGTATTGCAAAGGCTCCTGCTGTGCATGGCTGGAACTTGCGGGAAACGCGAAGACTGGCCAGGAATTGCAAGAGTTAATTGACACCAAAACTCAAAAGTTGCTGGCCCACAGAATGGAAGCCTTATTAACTCTTATTCTACAGGATCGAGACAATGCCAAGAATCAAGCTGCCTGAACTGCGAAACCCCCAGCACTCACTCCGCCAGTTGTACGCCAAACATGTCAAGGTGGAGCGAACCAAAGGAAAGACTTTCGCCAAAGAGACAAACACGCTGCACATCAGCGGTGTGATTGATGACTGGATCGGAATTTCTGCTGCCATTGTTAACGAGGCTCTGCAAGAGCTGGACGAATCCCAGCCGCTACGAGTCGTGATCAACAGTGTGGGCGGTTATGTGTATGAGGCGATTGCTATTCATAATCTGCTGGCAGACTGGCCGAAAGAGGTGACAACACACGTCAACTCGATTGCTGCCTCAGCAGCCACCATCATTGCCCTGGTCGGAGACAAGCGAACGATTTCTGACAACGCGGAATTCATGGTGCATCAACCCTGGTCTTATGTCATGGGGAATGCTGTTGAATTGCGGGCGGCGGCGGACCATCTGGACAAAACCTCAAACAAAATCCTGGATCTCTATGAACGGAAATCCTCACTCTCCCGCGAAGAGATTGAGGCTCTGCTGAATGGGGTAGAGGGAGAAGACGGAACCTATCTGACGGCTCAGGAAACATTAGATGCGGGCTGGGCCACCGAGATCATCAACACTTCCCGACAGGCCGCTGCTGATGACAGCGAGGAAGAGGAAGACCCCGAAGAGGAAAAACTTTTCACGCGGCGGACACTGGCGAAAATAAAGCTCTTGACATAATCGAAACATCGCATAGGATGCGACCAACAATTTAATCCCGTGCAACTAGTTAGCGGCACACTTTTTCCAACCTCATGGGGAACGTGCCGCTTTTTTTATGCGTGGTTCCCCGGCTTTACAGGGGAATTACTATGTTCGGCGAAAAAATCCAGTCTCTGAAAAAAGAGATCGCCAAGAAAAAACAGGAAGCCCAGGCTTACGTCAAGCTGTCGGAATCGGAAAAGCGAGACCTGACCGCCGAAGAGTCAGCCGCTATTGATCAGATTGTTGATAAAGACATTCCTCATCTGAAAACGGAACTGGCCCGCTTCCAGAAGCTGCACGCATTCAGCGGCGATGAAGATCATTCCAACGATCCGGGCACTGTCACGACTGGCAAAGCCAGTGAGTCCACTGTGGTGGTGCCTGCTCTGGCGAAACGTCATGGCCAGTTGAAGGCGTTCTCTGGCCCCACCGCCGAGGCAGACGCTTACCTGTCCGGGCAATGGCTGATGGCCACCCTCGGCAAAAGCGAGGAAGCCGCCAAGTGGTGTGAGAAGCACGGCGTTGATACCAAGCATTACGCCGGAATGGTCACCACCGATAACCAACTCGGCGGCTACCTGATCCCGACACCGATGGAAATCTCCATCGTGCAGTTGCGGGAAGAGTACGGTGTGTTCCGCCGGGAGGCTTACCGGCACCCCATGTCTTCAGACGTGGCCCAACTGACCCGTCCTATCGGCGGAATGGAAGCATTCTTTGTGCAGGAAACCGGGACCGGGACGGAGTCTGTCAGCAAGTGGGAGCAGATCGAACTGGTTTGCCGCAAGCTGATGGCGCTGGCCCGGATGTCTAAAGAGCTGTCTGTGGACACTATTATTTCTGTGGCCGATCAGGTGGCTCGGGATGTGGCCTGGGCGTTTGCCAAAAAAGAAGATGAGTGCGGTTTCAACGGTGACGGGACCAGCCAGTACGGCAAGATGATCGGCCTGAAAAACGCCCTGAAAACCAGCAGTATCTACACTGCCATCGCTGGCAATCTCAAGTTTGCAGATCTGGACCTGGCCGACTTTGAGTCAATGGCGGGCATGCTGCCGGAATACGCTGAAGCCAACGCCAAGTGGTACATCAGCAAAAAAGGGTACTGGGCGTCGATGGCTCGCCTGCTCGATGCTGCCGGTGGCAACCAGGACACCAATCTGGCGACCGCTCCCCAGCGGACATTTCTCGGAATTCCAGTGGTGTTTGTGCCGGTCATGAACACCACTCTGGCCAATCAGGCCAGCGAGAAGGGTCTGGTTTACCTCGGCGATATGTCGCTGGCGGCGACCTTTGCCGACCGGGCAGGCATGTCCATTGAAGCCAGCAGCGAAGTCCACTTCCTGACGGACGAAATCGCCATCAAGGGGACTCAGCGGTTTGGCCTGAACGTCCACCAGCGAGGCTCTGACGACGTCAACGAACCTGCCGGGCCGATGATTATGCTGCAAACTCCTGCGGCTTAATGCTGCTGCCTTATGACTATCTGAAGTTGACTGATCACTGCGCACACTCGACCCATTACAGGGGGAATCATGATTCCGACTCAAGCTCAAAAACTGGTCCCGATCAAATTTGCTGAGGCGATTGTCGATGACGCTGCTGTCACCACAGCCGCCATCGACATGCGGGAATTTGATCATTGCACCATTGCGGTGTATGTCGGCACAACAGACATCGCTCTGACGGCACTCAAGGTACAGCACTCCGATGATAACGGGGATGTTGACACCTACACCGATATTCCCGGCCTGGTGTATGGCACATCGGCCTTGCCAGAGACCGGTGCAACCTCTTCCCTTCCGTCGGCGACGGATGACAACAAATTTTACTTGTTTGATATCGACACCCGTTGCCTCAAACGATACCTGAAGTTGGTTGCCACTGTTGGCAACGGTTCCACAGGGGCCTGGGTGCATGCTTTTGCGATCCTGACCCGCAAAGGAGCAGGCGTGGCTCCCCGGACAGCTGCTGATCGGGGGGCCGCTGCGGTTCTGCGGGTGTAACCATGCAGATCAAATTTGTCAGAGCCTGGCGGACAGTTCCGATTGGGGCTGTCAGGCAATTTCCCGACGGAGCAGCCAATGTGCTGATTCGTCGGGGGATCGCCAAAGAACCCGAAAGTGAAGCGGAAGGTCAGAAAATTGGCAGCCACAAACGGAATCGCAAGCGAGTTTGAACTGGTCACTCCCCCGGTGGGAGATGTGGTCAGCCTGACAGAACTCAAATGCCATCTGAAAGTCGACGGGGACGAACGCAACAGTGATATTACCGCGTTTGCTGTCGCGGCAGTGGACTACGCCCAGCGTTACACCCGTCGTCAATTTCTGACCGCCACCTGGCGGCTGCACCTGAGCAAACCGGAGAACAATGTGCCTCTCCGGAAATGCCCCGTGCAGTCAGTCAGTGCAGTTTCTTATCTCGATCCAGAGGGGGCAGAGCAGACACTGCCCGCGGGTTATTACCTGCTGGCTCACCGGGAACCGGCAGAGGTGTGTCTGCCCGGTCTGCCTGCGGTGGCTCCACGGGAGAACACTGTGGCGATCACCTTTGTGGCTGGATACGGAACTGCCAGTCAGGTTCCGGAATTGATCAAAGCGGCCATCAAACTGAAAGTGGAGGGCCTGTTTTACGGCTGTGAGGAGGAACTGAAACCGACCATTGAAAACCTGTTGAATCCATACTGCTGGGGCATCTGATGAAGTGTCATGAACGCCGGGCACATCGCCGAACAGAGCGGGTCACGATCCAGCGCATCAAAGCCGATGCGGCGGCCACGGGCCACGGGGAAGTGGATACCTCGGATGATGCCAACTGGGAGGATGTGGCCACTCGCTGGGCCAGAGTCAGCCCGCAAAGCTCTGCTGAAAAAACAAACATGGATCAGCAGATTGCCACCACCGCAGTGGAGTTTGAATTTGGTTGTGATGCCATCACGGCGGGCATCCAGCCTATCAATCGCCTGAAGCACAGAGGCCTGGTGTATGAGATTGACACCATCAGAAATCTGGAAATGCGGAATCAGGTGATGCTGATCACAGGAGTTTTGATCGAATGATGCAACTGACTGGGATCGAGAAAATCGACGATCAACTGGAAGTCCTGGAAGAAAAAACAGGAAAGAAGATTGCCCGTGCAGCCATCAATGCGGGGCTGCAAGTTATGGTTGTCGAGATTCGCAAGCGTGCCCCCAAACACAAAGGCGTGTTGAAAAAATCCATCGGGAAGCGATTCAAAAAAAAGAAACGCAGTGATCTCATGGAGGCGGTGGCAGGAATTAACGTCGCCAAGAAAAAAAAGAACAAAGAGAAATGGGCACATCACGGACACCTTGTTGCCCTCGGGACCAAACAGAGGAAAAGCCCGAAAGGAGCCAATCGAGGCAAGATGCCGCGTAATAGTTTCGTGCCTCCTGCTGTCTCGGCATCGCTGGGAACGGTGGAATCCAAAATGATCGACAAAGCCAGACAGGCCCTTGACCGGGAATTCTTGAAATGACAGCCAGCATTAAAGGGCCGCTGATCAAGCGACTGAAAACATTTGAGGCCGTCGCAGACCTGGCAGACGGTCGCGTGTTTCCGAATCACATTCCCCAGGGGCAGAGCAATCTTCCCTGTGTGGTCGTGAACATGGAACGGAAGGATCGCAACCAGCATCTTGGCGGCTTCGACGATTCCCTGGTGTTCGATCACCTGTATCTCACGGCCTACGCCAAAGACAGCGACACCGCCGAACAGATTGGCTGCGGGATTGTAGAAGAACTGGAGTCGATAGAGGGCGAATCCATCACCGATGCAAAGGGCCGCGTTACCCGCACCGTGGAAGCCACCATGCTGATTGACGAAGAGGATGATTGCCTCGCCCTCGGTGAAAACAGTGATCAGGTGGTGCAGTTTTATCGTCTGGAAGTTCAGGTTCAACATTCTCCCGGCCAACCCCCTCCCATTATCCCTGAAGAGGATTAAGGATACCAACAATGGCAATTATCAAAACCAAAGGGACCGTCATCCAGATGACGATCAGTTCCGTTCTCACGTCGATCGCTCAGGTGATCAGCATCACCAAAGCGGAGGATAAAAACGAGATCCACGATGCGGACCATCTCGGCAACGCATCGGCTGGCATTCTGCAAGCAGGAACCGGGAGGACGGCAATTGGGGGCATCAGCGGGGAACTGTTTTATGATCCTGCCAATGCAACTCACCTGGCGTTCTCGGCATTACTTGCCTCTCCAGCGAACAATGCAGGCAAGATCATACTGGCAGCCTCTGCAACGGCAGAGATTACCTACACCAGTTGCGGTGTAGGACTGGGAGTTGGCGTAGCACTGGGGGATGGCCTGAAAGCACCGTTCAGCATGGATCTTGCTGATTTGCCAGTCTGGCCAGTCGCCGCCTGATAGCGATTCGGAATCGCGTCACCACACATTTTATTTTTAATCTCAGAGGCTCGTCATGATCTGTAAACTTTTGCGACCAATGCAGGTCGCTAATCCTGAGTACAACGAATTGGATCGACTCACAGCGATTCAGCAACAGCGCCCCTATCGCATTCCCCGCGACATCTGGCTGGAAAAAGGGGCGGAAATTTCTGACCCACAGGCGTGGATGTTGGTCCTTGTCGGCGTGGCCGAACCTGTTGATAAGGAGTGCCAAGAAGCCAGTGGCAACCCTTCAGATAATGAGCTGACCCGCCGCATTCTCAACTACGAAAAAGTGGACCGTGGCATGTCCACCGGCAAAGTCAAGTTCGATGGCGACGGGGAACCAGGCAAGCGCATTCCTGCTGGCATGGACCTCGGCACAGCAGGCATTGAAATCGCCACCCCGGACAGCGGAGAAGAGGAAGACGAAGAGTAATCGTCTTCTGCATTCGTCTTTTGTTATCCCATTATCTATTGATTACGAATTGGCAATCGAACCATGTTGACAAAATCTCAAATCCTGCAATCCCGTCCCCGTGAAACCCGCGATATCCATGTGGAAGAGTTCGGCGGTGTGGTCCGCATCCGCGCCCTGACCACGTCGGAGCGATCACGCTTTGAGTCGAGCCTCCAAACCAAGGGGAAAAGTGACCCGAAAAAAGTTGTGCTCGTGCGAGAAAAGCTGTTAGTCCAATCTGTCGTGGACGATTCTGGAAACCTGATGTTTTCCGAAGCGGATATCCCCGCCCTGTCGGCTCAACCTGCCAAGGCGGTTGAAAAGATTTTCAATGCTATTCAAGAGCTGTCCGGGTTTTCTGATGTCGATGTGGAGAGTCTGGAAAAAAACTCCGAAGCCAGCCCAGTCGCCGCGGCGACATAAAGCTGGCCCTGCAATGTGGTCGAGCCGACGTGGATCAGTTTCTCGATGAGTTGAGCTGGGAACAACTGGAGGAACTGCGGGCTTTTGCTCGCATTGAAGGCTATGGCGAGGATCGGGCCGATGCCCGGTTTGCTTTTATGCTATCGGTGCTCTGTGCCCACTTCGGCGTGGAGGCTTCTCCGGAGTCATTTCTGTATCAGGATCAGCCCGAGGAAGAAGCGCCCAAGGAATCCCCAGAAATCACAGCGGCCCGTGTGGCGGCTGCCATTGGAGCGGTGAGGATGTGACATGGCAACAATCGGTGATATCACAGCCCAACTGAAAATCAACAGCAGCCAGTGGAACTCCGGGCTGAAGGCTGCGGGAAACAGCACTCGCGTGTTCGAGAATAACCAGAAAACAGCCTATTCAAAAATCAATAAAGATATTGAGCGAACGGAAAGGCAGATCAAAAAACTGCAGGGGACCATTTCCGGATTGGCGCGAGCAGGCACGATCGTCAAAGCAGCCTTTGCTGGAATTGTTGCTGGCCGGATCAGCGGCATGATCACGAACCGCATGGCCGAAATCAGTAAGCTGAAAGACACAGCCAGCATGCTCGGCATCGCAACCGACAAGTTGGGCGGCCTGAGACATGCCGCTGAAGCGACAGGTGTGGCCACCAGCAATCTCGATCTGGGTATCCGGCGAATGAATCGTCGGATCTCAGAAGCGGCTCAGGGAGGCGGCCCGGCGGCTACGGCGCTGGATCAACTCAATCTGTCGGCTAAGGAACTGGTCGCGTTATCTCCGGATCAGCAGTTTCTGCGAATCTCAGAGGCCATGAAAGGCATCCCCAACCAGTCGGATAAATTACGCCTCGCGTTCAAGTTGTTCGACAGTGATGGGGCCGCTTTGCTCAACACGCTGGCCCTCGGCAAGGATGGCATTCAGGGGATGATGGAAGAAGCGAAAAAACTCGGCATTGCGCTGGACGAAATCGAAGTCGCCAAAGTAGCTGCGGCAGATGAGGCCATGCGAATGCTGAGTGTGTCAACAGAAGGCTTGACAAATCACCTGACTGTTTCGCTGGCACCTGCTATTCAGGTTGTTTCGGGGTACTTCACCGACTGGCTGAGCGGCAGCGCTGAGGGGATCCATTCCGTCAAGTCACAGACGGATGGTTGGCTAGAATCATTCGGGTTGTTTATGGATGTATTTCAGATGATCAGTTCTGCCTGGTATGGCGTCCAGAGCGCCATAACCAAAGGAATCAGTGACATCATGGGGTTTTTCGAGGAGCTTGCCTGGGCCGCTGATAAAGTGTCGGAATTCCTGACAGGCTCTTCGCTGGGAATAATAGACACACTCGCTGAGATTAAAAAAGATCTAAACCTCTTGTCAGAAGAGCAATGGCAAAAATCCAAAGATGTTTTTAATCAGGATTGGTGGTCGCAAGATTTTACCAATCGGTACGCACATGTAATCTCCGAGGCAGAACAAGAAGGGAAAGAAGCGGCAGACCGATTTCGGGACATTATTGGCGAAAGTGTTGAAAAACTCCCGCAGGGACTGGCAGCCAGTTTCAACAACATCATCACCAATCTGGGAAAAGGTTCGACAATTTCCCTGAAACTCGGGCTTGACGCAGAGAAGCAGGTGAAAAAAGAAGAGAAAACAGCAGGCCCGCGGTCCTTGATGAGGCACTCCGCCGAGTTCTTTCGAGCCGTCAACAGCGAGCATGGCCGGAACCAAAAAGATATTGAGAAAAAGCAGTTGCAAGAACAACAGAAGACGAATTCTCTGCTGGATGAGCTGGTAACAAAAACGTCGGTCCCGGAGGGGATAAAAACGCTGAATCTCGGTGGATTAGGGGGCTGATCATGTCACTCATTTATTGTGTAGAAAAGCAAGGCCGAACAGGCAGTGCCGAGGCTCTGGTGGGAGCCGATTTTCAGCGAACCTGGGAAATTAAACTCTCGCTGAAGAACGAGAATGTTTACCCTTATATCACCGATCTGCAGAATGCCGGAACTCTGCCATTTTTCCTGCAGCCACATCCTTACAACATGTTTGCCTCATGCAGACGCATGCATGTGAAAGATGACAACAGCGGGTTCCTCTACACAGTCACTGCGGATTACAGCACCAAGCCTCTGAGTCAGGAGCAAAAGGAACGCAGCCAACAGCAGAACCCGCTCGATCGACGTCCACGGCGGTGGATGGAATTCCTGGAATACGAAAGAGCGACCGACAAAGATCGCGACAACAAAGGCATCTGCACTTCCGCGGGGACAAAATTCCCAGAACCAGCCTACATTCCCGCCAGTGATTGCATTATTCATGTCCGGCAAAACATTGTGTCCTGGGTTAACTGGCCTGAATTATATAACAACAAACTGAATGCTAATCCTGTCACAGTCCGCCCTCTGGCGATTGCGATACCACGGACCTATGCAGAGGAAACAGTGTTATTCAAATTCGCGGGATATGGCGAACCGCAGGAAGAAAATGGGATTGTGTATTGCGAGATGTCTTATCGGCTACACATCAGAGAAGACGGCTGGAAAGATTCCCGGCTGGACGAAGACCTGTATTACAAGGATGACGGAGAACTGAAACGGATCCAAGTCGATGGACAGGATGCAGTCTCACCAGTCCCATTGAATGGCGCTGGTGGGATTCTGGCAAACCCCACGTCAGACAACGTGGTGTTCCGTGATTTTGACACGATTCCCGTCGTTGACATGACAGAACTTTCGATTCTGGATACCTGATATGAGTGGTCTGATTCTCAGCGCAGAAGATGCCCGCAAACTGCGGGAGATGTATGCCTGGTGGACCAGCTCGGAGAGACGCCGACGGCATCCGGTGAAGCAGCGGAATGTTGCCGGATCAGGTGGCAGTCCGGACTGCGAGTGTCCCGACTGGTGGCACTTGTTGGTGTTTCCTGACGGCGGTTTTCCCAGTTCCGGGGGCTTTACACTTGGCATTAAAGTTTTAGCTCCTGTTGAGGATGATTTTGAAGAGCAGTCCACGGAAGTGGATATCAATTACAATGAATCTCTGTCTGGGATAACTTCAAAATTTAATGCCGAATCGATTATGAAGCATAATGGGAATTTGATCTGCACGATTAGAGGCGGACCAATAAATTCCGTTGCATTCGCTATCGGCAATCTCAATTTTCCGAGACGAATCAAGGAATTAACGATCGAAGGAAACAGTCTTGATCAGGGAACACCTTATATTATTCCGTGGGGACCATAATGGCATGCTGCAAGAATCCTACTGTCCTCAGGGGAGACTGTTTCCTTTGCCCTGGGCAATACCTCCCCAAGCAATGGGAGGTCGTGATCCCGGCAATGGAAAACTACACAGCAACAGTGGAGTGGCCTGAAAGGATTATGCCTCCGTTTCGGCAAGATCAATGCAGCGAAATTTGCGCCAGCAATAAAGTTTCAGGTGTAAAGATATTGAAACATGAGCATTCAATAGAGACTTCTTGCTATTGGAGATACAAAGAAGTCTGGGAACCATTCTGTGAAGAATACCCGGTGACTGGACTTCTTCCAGCCTTGCATTTTACGTTCAAGATATCGAAGGGGCACGCCACCTGGCAGGGAGATCCAAGTAAAATTGTTGTTGAACTGCAGATAAGCACGTGTAATTCCCTTGATGATGTGTGCACTGGCATAAGCGGCGTATTGGTAAACTACAACAAAGTTTTTGAACTTGAAACCCTGGGATCTTGTAGGGAATACACACTTGATTTCTGCGACAATCATTACTGTAATTTTTTTTATTACGATAAGTCCTGCGTGTGGCCGGAAACTCTCACCGTCGAGGCAAAGTGAATAAGCCATGACAAACTGCCAATGCCCCCTTGCAGGCTACTGCAAAACCCATCAGCGAAAGATGAGCGAAACCCGGCACCGCCAGTGCCGCAACGAGCCGGGTTACTTCGAGGCATTCCAGAAGGATCTAGGAAAGCAAAAATCAAAAGGCCTCGGCGACACCATCGCCAAAATCACGCAGGCGACGGGTATCAAAACGGTTGTTGATAAAATCTCAGCAGTCACTGGCAAAGACTGCGGTTGTCAGCAGCGGCAAGAGTGGTTGAATCAGATGTTTCCGTATCGGAACAGAGAGTCATGATTCCTTCTGGAAATCTTCGATTTCACTGGCCGGAATTACTATTTCCAGCATACCACTATCGTTGAAATAGCCTAAATTCAGCGTTAATGTAATCTGTTTTGTTTTGGGAAGTGGCACCGAAAACGCTTCCACATGTGCCACAGAAGTTCCTGGATTGATGTCGTCCGCAGGTTGCAAACTCCCTTCGGGCCGCGAAGCAAAGCCGAACGAAACGCCCCGAATTTGATTTCCGGCATCATCTTCCAGGCGGAAGGCAGTACGGTGAATGAAGTCACTGGAAATCCGCAGAACCTTCCGCTCGTCTGTATTGGCCACAGAAAAAAACAGGTTTAGCAACTCGTTATCAGACATCTTCTGACTGCGTCCCAGGCCGCGAAGCAACGTCTTACTAATCATCGCGGAGTCCAACGAGATCGAGTAGCTCGGCCCGTGATAGGTGTCTCCGATATTGATTCTCGTGACCTTCGCCACTGGAGCCGACGCAGAAGCTGCTTGTGGTTTTTCTTGGGCAATTGTTTGCTGAAATTTCTCAACAACGCTCTTGACGTCCCGGGAAAGCTGGTACTTGTAGTGCTCTCGGCCGGCGTAAAAACCCATCGCTGCGGCACCAGTAACAACCAGAGCAACAGGCCACCACGTTTTCAATGTCTCTTGCAGGCCCCCAGTCAGTGGAGGGGTAACAGGGAGACGAATAGCTTCTGTGGAGGTGCTGGAGACAGGCTGTTCGATAACAAACTTCTCTCCGCACTTCCGGCAATTCGCGCGTTTGCCGACGTATTCGGGAGCGGCTTTCAAAGCCGTCTGGCACTTGGGGCAGTTGATTGTGAACGCCATGGGAGGCCCTTTCTGGTGTCGTGATCAAAAAACACCAGTGGACCAAACAGACCAGGCAAAGTCAACCAACGAAAAAAGCCCGGCGTGAACCGGGCTTCGTCTTAATGGGGCCGCAACTCCAGAGAGCTGCGGAAAGTCGCTCTAAGAGCGAGTCGCTGCTTCAATGGGGCCGCACCGAAGTGCGGAATGTTTTGCGACTCCTCTACTGTACATTGTCTGCGAGAGGAGTGCAAGCGTTGCTTGCGGACCCGGCAAATTGGAGGGCCTGAGTCGGATCGGTGTGGATGTAGGGATCGTAAGCCAGCTCGTTCAAATCGTAATGGACGAGCCGGCAGGACAGATACAATTCCTTCAGCCCTTCCAATCTCAGTTCCATCAGGTTGCCTCCAGCCTGATGATTCTTGAGTTGTCCGACTGCCGACCGAAAATCTGCTGGGCAATCCTTGGCAAACTGCGAGGTCCACTCTCGCAGATAGCCAAGCTCAGCATCGGGACACTCTAGGCTCGAACCTTCTCCTCCCGGTTGGTGAAATGGAAGAAAATCGTAGATCTGTTGCACCTGGTCAATAGACTCTGGATAGACTCCCGTGAATAAAATCCCACGAGCCTCTTTTGTCGCCGGGGGCAACCACTCCCCGTTGGGGAGTTGAATTTTCGGATCCAGAATCCTCTCGACCCGAAAGCCAATGTCCCTCCCGCCGTAGTTCCCCAGGCAAACGCCTGGGAAATCGGCCTCCTGGTCGGCCTCATGCTCCACCGCCATATAGGCGGGGTTTTCGACCTCTACATAGTAGAGGTCCCAGGAGTTGCTCCCTGACCAGACCCTACGGCCTGTGCTGGTGGGGCGGTAGTACACATATCCCACATGCTCTTTGTTGCCGAGTTCATCGACAACAGAATCCGCATCAACGATGCGGGAAATCATGCAGCGAATCGCCGAATACTTATTGTTTTTGATGTAAATCTGCATAATCTTTTCTTTCTTTTCTGTGCCCCTTGCGGGGGCGTGTGAATAGCGATGCTTCATTTTTCGTGTCTTCCGTCCTAAAAATGGACGGCCCCATTGAAGCCTTATGATAAAAACTGGTCTAATCCGAAGCTATAAACAGGAACGCAAAAACTTAATTGCTTCTTTATTGCTCATCATGGTGTTTTCGTCCACAAGGTGACAACTCACCCACTGGTAAGAAAGGTTTAGAAAATTAGCGATATCCATGATTTTAACTTTATTTCCCTGATATCTTAGTGTAGTAAGACAAGGATAATCGCCAACAAATGACCAGTCCGGAAATACGTTTGGCATTTGTCCTATAACGCAAGAGGCCATCGTAGCCATATCAAAATCACCCCGATGCTCAATGATATATGCGGCCAGTTTTTGGAGATTTGTCATTTTTACTACCCTTTTTAATAGACTGAATTTATTCTGGTCTTCCGTCCTAAAAATGGACGGCCCCATTGAATCCGGGGGCGTGTGAATAGCGATTGTTGCGATCACTGTTACTGTTTTTGCAGCCGCCAGATCGGGAAAGAACTGGCGGCTGCGAATGGAATACTCAGTCGTCGGACTCCTGATCCTCACTGTAGGGCAGGAGTTGCCCCAGGAACAGGACCTTGTGGGGCCACTGGATTTTCTGGTCCCGACCCCGGACACTCACCGGGACCAGGTCCACAACGATGGCAATCACGACCTGGACCAGCACAGGACTGGTCTCCAGCATCTCGTGTATGATATGCCCCAGATGCTGGGTCAGGGTGTCCCCAGGCGAACGAATCGCCGAGACATAGAGTTCCTGTTCGCTGGCCTCTCTGGCCAGCGGAACAACATCCTCGGGCAGGACCGACCTTGCCCACTCCAGAGGATCCCCGTAATCATACGGGGGGACCGGCAGAGCAATCCTGATCGCTGTCCCGCGGATCAGCAGCTTTTTCCTCTGCTGATTGGACAGTCGGTACGATACTGGCTTTGGTCGCTTCATTCTTCGTCCTCATCCTCAAGCAGGAGTTGCTCCTGCAGCGACTTGGTTGCTGGGGAGTCCCCGTGCTGGCTCTCCAGGGATCGGCACTTATCCAGCGACTGGATCACGGCGACCAAATCGCCTGATGTGTACGCTTCCACGGCCTGCTTTAGCAGGGACTCAATAGCCTCTGCTGCTTCTTTGATTTTGAAGGCCATCTCTACGATGGCCTCCGCCTCGTCTTCCCCCAATCTTGGGTGTTTTTGTTGCAAGGCCGCAATCGCGGCCTCTGGGCTGTCCAGGAGATCGTAGCCCACCGCTTGCAGGGTGATGTCCCCCGATTCTTCAGTGGACAGGTGCCAGCCGTAGCCATCCCACCAGTCCTCGGCGGTCTCATGGGTAGTATCTGCTGATGGAATAATGCAGTAGTTATTCATCGCTTCTTCCTTTCGGATGGGCCAGCCTGTCCGGCTGGTGGGTTCAAAAAAACTCAATGGGGCCGCGGCCATAGCCGCGGAAAAACTTACTCATCAATCGACACAGCGGCGGCAAACGCTGCTGCTGTCAGGATTCGCAGGCAATCGTGAGATTGCCCACACTCATCGACGTCGCTGTAACGCACAGCGTCGTATCCCGCGGCAATGTGTGTATCGATCTCCGACTGCCGGTCGCAGGGCCACTCCTGATTGTCAATCGCGTCCCGCAGCTCCTCTTCGCTCATCTCGATCGTGCGAATCGAGAGGGCTGTTTCGTCGATCTCGACTGCGTGCAGGTGAGATCCATAAGAGGCAGCAGAGTGAGAGCAAGAGGTAAAGCAGATCGCTGGAAAAAAGCTCAACTCGCTGTTTCGTGATCCGTGGTACATTGCCTGCCCTTTTGCTGAATGATCCTCGCTTGCCATGTATTTAATATATCGTACAGTCTTGGTTTTTGCAATCATAAAACCAAGATGATTCTACTTTTTTTCCAAACTTTTTTTCCACTCCCGGAATCCCCGGGATCGCTCAATCAGGGAGCGAATGAGCTGAGACACTCCTTGCTCCCGCGCGTACTCTGCCATGTCAGGGGGTAACCTCACGGCGGTGGTGATCAATAAATCCCCCTCTTTTTTGGGTCTGCCAGAGTTGGGTCGGGGGCCACCGTGTTTAGCTTTTTTCATTTTTCAATCCACTCTCGCCGACGCCGTAGCGTTGGCAGATTATTTTGCCCAATTCCTCTCGGGCGTTGTGCAAGTCCGATCATGTATGTAATGTATCGTCCGGTCTTGGTTTTCGCAATCACAATATCTTGTGGTGTACAGTGCCTTTTCGCCAATCTTTGATGTGTGCATAAAATGTTGTTGACAAGCCTTTTCGGTGTGATAATATTCGTTTGTCACCGCATGACACACGGGGCCAGGCAGGCCGGTTACATGTCTCGGCAGTGCCGGGCCTCTCACCACTGGAGTATCAGTGGCCACCAAGGACCATCAAGACGATGTCCGCAACTCTCAATCAATCAGAGATCGCCAGCGACGCTTATAGCTGGCAGTTCGACCCGAAGTGGCAGCACGTTGCCAAGCTGCGCGACTCGATCACGCTCTTTATTTGCCGCATGCTTGGTCGGTGAATCGCTCCTGAACTGTTCGAATAATTCGAAGAGTTGAACTGTTAGGGATCGCCGAACAGTTACCCGCTTTTGAACTCTCCAAAGATCCTGGATAGTTCGCCGTTTGCTCAACCCCCGTTGACTCTTGCGCTGAAGGTACGCGCTGTGGATTGGATTGTTTCTGTGCTCACGATCATCCAAATGCAGATGATCGCAAATCGGCTCTGGCAAGGCTGGGTGGTCGCGTTGGTGAATTCCGGCCTGTGGATGATCCTGAGCTACCAGCAGGGCCTCTGGGGCCTCGTTGCGTTGCAGTTGGTATTGAGTGCCCAGTTTTCACTGGCGCTCGCTAGGTGGGCAAGAGAGGGGCAGAAATGAGCAGAATTGGACGAATGATGTTGCAAAAGTGCGGCATTATGTGTAATTGTTA
>CAYLVR010000008.1:0-39073 GCA_964387165.1 uncultured Chitinophagaceae bacterium
CGACGTGTTTGTGTCGGGCAGCTCAGCCCCAGCCTGCTGGTTCAGTTCTTCTCCTATAACCAGTTGGGTGATGCCGTACCTGTCGCGAAGATCAGTAAAGGTGATGCTGCCAAACTTGCGTATGCTCTGGATCCATCCGGCAAGGGTCACTTGCTGCCCCACATGCGATATTCTTAACTCGCCACAGGTATGTGTTCTGTACATTTTTAAAAAGCTGTTTTAACGTTACTTCCTATAGGCCAATAACTTAGGCCGGAGAGCGGCAAATGTACACCAAAAATCCCCTGTTTTGCTGCGCAAAACCTCCCCCTTTGAAAAAGGTGGAGCCTTTATTTTTAGGGGCGAACACTTCCTTTTACCAAATTTTATTTCTATTTTGGAATTACTAATCCGCCAGTTTTATTTCTCCACTCTCCTGAAAAATCATTTTTTCAATCCAGCACCCGTGGGATACCATGAACCAAGATTCACAACGAAAAAGGGACCCTCATGGAAATTATTCTACTTTTCTTAATCATTGTAGGAATGATCATTCTTCAGACACCTGCAAGAGAATGGATTGAAAGAATGAATGAAAGACGACAATACAAAAAATTCCTGTCGCACGAAATTTTTTATCATTCAGTTATTTCAAAACATTTCAGATATTATAACAGGCTCGCACTTGCCGAACAAAGGAAGTTCTTATTCAGAACTTATTTATTTAAGAAATCGAAAAAGTTCCATTACATTGAAGTTCCCGAGAGCCAGGAAATGCCAATTCTTGTCAGCGCCATTTCAGTACAGTTAACACTGGGGCTTGAAAAATACCAACTCAATTATTTCAGGGATATTTATGTATTGAGAGATGATTATCATTATGGATTTTATTCGAGACCGTTCCAGGGTCATGTGGATCATAGCGGGATATATTTATCATGGGATAATTTTCTAAAAGGAGTAAAGGGATTAACACCTAATTGTAATGTTGGATTACATGAAATGGGGCATGCCCTGGCGTATGTTAATTTTATTACGCAAACTGAAGAGGATAAACATTTCAAAAAAGAGTTTAAGAATTTCTCGAAAGTGGCAAGGCCGATATATAATGCTATACAGGAAGGTACAAAAACACTATTAGGTGATTATGCAGGTACAAATTATCATGAATTCTGGGCGGTAAGTGTGGAAGTGTTTTTTGAAAATCCGGTAAGGATGAAACATGAATTACCCGAGTTGTACGATGCAATGTCAAAATTATTAAAGCAGGATCCGATGGCAGTTTTCCTAAATAGGAAGTTAGCTGCTTAAGATTCGTCTGAACCTGTTCACATTTGCTTCGGGAAGAATAGTTTCATTATTAACCAGGTTATTTACAAGCTGATTAGCGAACCAGGGAGCGAGGGAACAACCTTTCGTTCCCATTCCATTTAATATACCGATTTGGGGGTGGGCGGGGTGTAATCCAACAAAGGGCCTTCTTTCAAGGGTGGCAGGACGGAGGGTGGCTAACTGAGCTTCTACAGTAAACGATGATTTGATCCAGTGTTTTAATTGAGCAGTGGTTTTATCGAGAAAATCCGGTGAGGGATTGGTATCAGTAAAATCCCATTCATAAGACGATCCCACCCAAAAGAAATCGTCTTTTAATGGAACAATGGTTAATCCTTTTTTGAATATATTATCTTTAGGAATTTCTGTATTTCGGATGATTAATGCCTGTCCCTTATTCGCGGCGAAGGGGATATTCTTGAAGTATGGATTTGCCGCGCATGCTGCCCCATCGCAGAATATTATCTTATCTGCAATGATATTATTATAGCTGATATTGTTTTTGTTTATTGCGAGATGGCTGATATTGAATTCTTCTTCTAATAATTGATTACTTTTTTTTAGTTCGGTTCTCCATGCGGGAAGGATAGCGGCAAGATTAACTGTATAAGATGGATTTATTTCACCATATCCGAAATCATAATTAAAGTATTGATCGAAGGCTTCGGTAGTCGAAGGTGGATTGGCAGGCATGGATAAATATTTGGGATCTTCCTTACATCTCTCCGTGAATGCGATTAGCATTTGCGGGGAAGGAAAGAAGTCGATAATATTTTTTTGAGAGATAGCTCTTATATTAAGCTCGCTGCCCAGTTGAGTATATGCATCGAGTGCATAAGGGAGAAGGGTATCTATCATCCAGGTTTGAACAATTCTTCTACCGGTAACAGGATTGATTATCCCCGCTGCTACGCGGGATGCAACAACTGGATCATTATTATCGATAACGATAAATGACCTTTTATTTTTATGCAGATACCACGATAAAAACGTTCCGCTGATGCCCTGACCGAGTACCAGGAATTCTGTATTGATCATTTTTTAACAACGTTCACTTTAACTCCTTCACTATGACTTGTAAATTCAGGTGCATATATACATTGGATAGTAGTGATACCATTACTGAATGTGCCGGTATGTGAAACAAATAATGAGTATTCAAAAACATAGGTTCCTTTTCTTAATTGATCAAAGAAGAAATTAGTGGAAGCATCTTTTGTTGTTTCATAATACCCAAGTCCTCCCTGCCATTTGTATCCACTCAACACATTTACAGGTTCCATGCACGATGCGCGCATGTCTTTCATATGAACATATTCCATGTCTCTGTCTACACGTAATTCTATTCTGACCTTTACTTTATCGCCCACCTGCAGTGCGTTGTTATTATCAAGTGGTTGCAATACTGGTCCGCGATCAGTATTTTTCTCGATGAATAATTTTTTACTGAGCTGCAGCGGAGTGGCAGCATCTGTTATTTTATCCAGGTCTTCAAAATATTGCCAGTAAACTCCCCCCCATGATGATGCTGATGGATTATTATTGGAAACTGATACTTTGATATTTCCCATCGAAGGTTTTATTTCTTCTGCATTCATGCGTGTTCTAAAGTACCCGGTTCCTGCTTCAGGACCTTGTTGTGTTGATAAAATAAATTTATCACCCAGGTCTATTTTAATTATGGGTTCTTTTACTGTCCAGTCGCTACCCTGTAATAATAATGCATAGCAGGCATCAGCTGTTGAGCGTGTTGTTTTCCAGTTGTTGGTTTGTTTGTTTTTCAGGAGCCATGTTTTCATATCATCAACAGCAGAATTGTCTTTTAATATTTCTGAAAATGCTTCAATTAATACAGACTGAGATTCGATGGGCGCCTGATGCCAGTAATAACCGCCCCCCATATCTTTCCAGTACATTCCTAATTCCGGATTGTTTATTGAAGATTCTTTTAATGCGGCCATTATTTTTTTTGCATTTAATATGTCTCCCGTTCTGAAAAGAGACATAGCGATCATGGCTCTTAAATAGGAGTTGTGTTTAACCCATGCCTGTTTAGACTGGTCGCGATAATAATTGTACGCAGTAAATACATCGCCTGGAACGCCGATATCGGTGAAGAAGCTGCGCATGTATAAATACTGTACCGGCAGGTCATAAATCAATCCTGTTGGAAGTTTTTTATTATTCTTCTTTAAATCTTCGTAATCTTTTTTGATTTGCTGATCCAGGTAACTAACGCCTGCTTTAATTAAAAGATTGAGTTTGTCGTTTTTTGGGAGGGCGCCAAGCTGTTTTAGATGACCAATGCCTGATAAAATATATTGTGTCATGTAACGATCTTCGCGGCCACCTGGGTTCCATACAAATCCGCCACTGGGTGCCTGCATTTGCTGGAGTTTATTTAAAGCGTTACTTAACCCGAGCGACATCCTGTAAAATTCAAATAACAGGGCAATATTCTTTTTTTGCTGTGCCTCTGTTTTGGCTTCCAATACCCAGGGGGTTTCCTGAAGCACAAGTGATTTAAGCTCTTCGTTTTTTTGAAGATTGCTTAAAAGCGCCGAAGTATCTGTTGTGTTCCATTTCTGGATAATTTCTTTAAATGCGGGAGAGGTGTTGGCGATCTTAGAAGCGATTGCATTTGCATAATAACGGTTAAAAACTTCCTCCGCATTTTCTTTTGTGCCTTCGGTTAAATAGGGGAGTGCCTGGATGGCGTACCATGCAGGGTTTGATGTGTACTCAACAGTTAGTGCATGTTGTTTAAGTGTTTCGCTGCTGCCACTTTTCAGTAATTTGCTGAAGCTGAATGTTTTTGTTGCATTTCCTTTTACTGGTAATGACATTGTTTCTGTAACCAACATCCTGTTGCTGATAACAGGAAGAACTGACTCTTCTCCATCGCTGAGATTTTTTGATTGCGCGATGATTCTCCAGGTTACCGGATTGGTATAATTACCGGGAATGGTTATACTGAAGTTTACAGGTGTGCTTTGACCTGCAGGTGCTGTAAATGATTGTTTAGATGAATTAATTTTAAATAGTTCATTTACCTCGTTTCCGGTGATCGGATCAATTAAAATTAGTTGCGCATCACCTGATATTGATGATTGGGTCAGGTTGGCAATTTTAGCGCTGAAATCTATTTTATCACCTTCACGTAAGAACCTGGGAGCATTGGGCTGAACCATTAATTCCTTTTGTGTGATCATGGATTTCTGCCCGGAACCAAAAGCTAATTCTTTGGTGTGAGCCAGTAACATCCATTTCCATTCGGTTAATGCTTCAGGAGAAGTGAAGGAAAATTCAATATTTCCCGCTGAATCTGTATGAAGATCAGGGAAGAAAAATGCAGTTTCGTTTAAGTTTGTGCGGGGTTGGATCGAAGATCCGGATGTGGGTTGAGCCAAAGTATCTGCCAGCGATTCATTTTCGGCACCATTATATTGTAATCCCGGAGCAGCGGCTGCAATTGCGTCGGAAATATTCTTTTCTTTCATAGCCTGAGGTTGTGCCATACTGCTAACTCCTCTCACCATTATGTTTCTCCTCAATTCAGGGGCATTTAGCCTGTCATATTCTTTTGGTTCACCAACAATATATTCACGATCAAAATTTTGTCCCTGAGAAGTTACAGCCATAAAATTATTCGCCTGGCTCCATTGCGAAGTATTGATTCCTGTTCCCCATAACTTTGGTACGGTCCATGAATGTGGTTTAAACTGATCCAGTGACGCGTCGTACATAGCCGTTAATAATTCAGTCGCAGCTTTTTCTCCCTTATATCCACTGATCTTTATTTTCCATTTTTCATTTGATCCTGGTAGCGTTTTGTTACGGAAGGTTGTGTAAGTAATCTCCAGATCCTTTGTTGATTCCGGGGTCTTAATGTCTATTCTATCTATATATATCCTGTTATTTTTTACATAGAACCTGCTTGCAGGCAATTCTTTCCTGTCTGCATAATTAGCCGGTGTCTCTGTTTTAGGATCGGTTAATTCTACATATCTTATTTCTTTTACCTCTTCATTATATTTATCCTTTGTAACAACTTCTATAATATACCATCCGGCCTGGAATTTTGTACCTGCTAATTTGAATGAAGTATCTGGCGCTGTGGTAACTGTTTTTTCAAATACTTTCTTTTCTTTTTTCCATTTAGTAATATCATTTTCATCGGAATAAATATCGTAAGGGAATAGTTTGTAATATTCTTCCCTGCTCATAATGAACTGATCAGGCTCTTTCCAATAGCGATTTCGGAATTTTTTAACTGGCGCTGTTAATTTGTGAATAGAAATATTTGCCTGTGTTTTTTCAAATATGTCATTCATGTTTACGCTTGACAGCTTTATTTGTTTTAAACTGTCTGCCTGCATTTTTGCGGGAACTTCTAATTGGAGTTTAATCGCCTGGAAACCCACTGCAACAGAATTGTTTGCGCTTCTTGTTTCTCCATTAAGGTCCGTAACGTCCGCACTTACTTCATAATAAAATACAGGATTGTATTTTTTGTCAACAGATTTATCAGCAAGTGCTTTAAAACGGATAATAATTTTACCGTTTTCATCTGTTATACCGGTTCCATTTGTTATTTCAACGGAGCTACCTCTTGATGGCAGCCATATCCTTGGCATATAATCTCCGTAGCCCCACATGGGCATGATAGTTCTTCTTACGACGCGGAAGCTAACATTTGCACCATTAATATTATTTCCTGCATAAGACTTGGCGACGGCTTCAATGCTAATAGTATCATCTATTTTATAAGTACCTGAAGGTTTGGGTATTTCAACAAAAAACCTGGGACGTTTATACTCTTCAACACTTATGTTTACTGAATTTTCATTTTCATCATCTTCTATTCTGAAATAACCGTTTAACAGATCTGTAGGCAAAGTAAATTTGGCGTGGTACGATCCGAAATCATTTGTGATTACTTCCACAGAATCTATTGCTTCCTCATTTTCGTCGTATAGCTTTATTATTGATTTCCTTTTAGTAACGATGGTTGGAGGACTGGTTTTTGTTTTATGCGTTACAACAATCCCTTTAAAATAAACCGTTTGCCCCGGGCGATAGATGGAGCGGTCGGTGAACAAGAACGTCTGATCGTTATTAGGATCTGTTTCTGTATAATCTGAAGTAAAATAATGATAATAATTATCATCTGTAAACAGCCTGTCGTTGTTATAGTTTATATCAAGGAGATAGTTTCGGTTTTGTGTTCGGTCATCTCGTTTCGACAAGCTAAAAAAACCATTATTGTCTGTCTTGTATGACTCCTGTTTTCTGAGTACATTTTTTTTCTTATTGTAATCATACTGCTGTTTCCATAATTGAACAACTGCGCCGGGCAGTGCCACACCTGTATTCCTGTTTACCACATAATACTTTTCGTCATTTTCCACATAAGCGATATCTGAAACATATAAATACTGCAATGCCAGGACGTTTAATTTTGTTTCGAAATCGCTATTAGTGCTGGCTAGTATGGCATATTCGCCGGATGGCAATCCATCGATCTTTATTTCAATTCTATGCTTCTGATGATCTTCTGTGTCGGGAAAATTATTTTTAAACGTGGTTAGCGACGGCAAACTTGTCACTTGTTGCCAGAATTTTTCATCCCAGCTATTACGCCCTATTTTGTCTTTAATGGATTTATCCAGTTTTATTATTCTGAAATAGGCCGTAGTGAAATTCCTGTAATTCACTAACACGCGAAAAGGCATTCCAATGCTGTTTATTTTTTCTGTTTCAAGGCTTAATTCTTTTCTGCGGATATCATTCTCCAGATTGGCACAGTTGATTTTTCCTTCGGGTTTACCAGAAATATTTGAGGTTTTTTCGCATAGTTCAAGCGCCTTTAAATAAGCATACCTATTGGCAGTGTCCATTATCGGATCGTAATTCCGTGCCTTGGCCGCATACCATTCTGCAAGTAAATAAGTAGCCTGTGTTACAGTTGAATTATACTCAAACCTTTTAATCATCTGCTCCAGTGCGGTTTTGTATAATTCTTCTTTATCAGGATGTGTGCTATAGTTTTTAGAGAATTTAATTCTTTCAATATTTACATCAATAAAAGCATCCTGAACAGGGTCCTGCGAATGAAATGCAAGGAGATCCTGGAATATTTTAATGGCCTTATAATGAAGAGATGAGCTATCCCTTGTTTTAAAACTATATTTTACAAAAACAGGGGCGCTTCCGAATGCTTCAGCTTCGCTGATTTCGAAAGCATAGGCAGGTTTATTTATTCCCCTCTCATCTGTTTTAAAATAATCCAACGCGCGATGCGCGAGCAGATCGTATAGGGTAGGGCGGAGGTAGCGTGCATTTCCTTTAATGATTATTGCATCGAAAGGAGATAGCGTTGTTTTTTTAAGGGTATCTGTACTATTTAAAGATGCCAGGAATAAAGAGGATATCTTTTCATTTATATCATCGACGGTCCATGTTGCCATGTCCTCCTTTTTGAAATTAACTGTATTGGTGCGATTGTAAAATCTCCAACGGTTATTTTGCAGATAGTTCCAGTAATAACCTGCGGCAATGCTGTTCAATATAGCTTTTACAGGCTCCTTAGAGGCTGATATTTCTTTTTCAAGCAGTTCGATATTTTCATAATTACTTTGTTCTGATAATCCTTCTGCAAGCGACATTTTATATATCAATGCTTTTATTACCTGGGGCTCATTGTTTTCTTTTTTAGCCTTGGTATAGATATTATTTACTTCAGTTAGCGCAGATTTAACCAATCCTGATTTTTGGATCAGGGTATCTATTTTTTCCCACGACTTATCATAATTATCCATTTTCTGTTGGGCCGATATTGCGAAGATGAAAAAGAAAAAACTTAATGATAGTAATGCCTGTTTATAATTCATATCAAAGGATTGAAACTAAAGTTAATGCTTTGATGCGTGGATAAAAGTAATTCCATAAAAAAAGCGCAGGTACGATACCCGCGCTCTTTCACTTTATGAAAATATTATTATTTCTTTTTGAGTACTTCAGCCATCATCTTGCCGATATCTGCAGGACTGCTTACTACTGTAATGCCGCACTCCTGCATGATCTTCATTTTAGCCTCTGCAGTATCATCTGCTCCACCTACAATCGCTCCGGCATGGCCCATTCTTCTTCCCGGAGGAGCTGTTTGACCGGCAATGAAACCCACGACGGGTTTTTTAGCATTATTCTTATACCATCTTGCTGCTTCGGCTTCCATTCCACCGCCGATCTCGCCGATTACCACCACGCCATCAGTTTCCGGATCGTTAATAAACATTTCCAGGGCTTCTTTAGTGGTTGTGCCGATGATGGGGTCACCGCCAATACCTATCGCGGTAGAAACACCCAAACCTGCTTTCACTACCTGGTCGGTTGCTTCGTAAGTGAGGGTTCCTGATTTTGAAACGATGCCTATGCGGCCCTTTTTAAAGATAAAGCCCGGCATGATACCAACTTTACACTCTTCAGAGGTGATAATGCCAGGGCAGTTAGGGCCTATCAGTCTTGTTTTAGTCCCCTGTAAATAGTTTTTGGCCCTTATCATATCCTGAACCGGAATACCTTCCGTAATACAAACCACCAGTTCGATACCTGCGTCGGTAGCCTCCATGATAGCATCAGCTGCAAATGCAGGCGGAACGAAAATAATCGATACGTTGGCACCGGTAGATTTCAAAGCGTCTTCAACAGTGTTAAAAACGGGTTTGTCAAGGTGTTTTGCACCTCCCTTTCCTGGGGTTACACCGCCAACAACCTGTGTGTCGTATTCAATCATCTGTGTTGCGTGAAAAGTTCCTTCCGTTCCTGTAAAGCCCTGTACGAGTATTTTCGAATTTTTATTAACAAGAATGCTCATGTAAGAATTTTGAGCCGCAAAAATAGGGAAAAAACGTAGTGTATCAATTTGCCAATCCGGGGCAACATAATTAACAGGGAGGGTTGTATTTTTTAGAGACTACCCGCTATTGCGGTCATTATCAATTTTACCGGTGGCTTCGAGCATACGCATATCTTTCGCATCTTTTAAAAATTCAGAGGCAAAAATAAATTCATTAAGACGCTCATTTTTACTGAAGATAATCTGTTTACGGGTTCCTTCCCACTCTTTTAGTCCCTTATGCATATAAATAATATGATCACCGATTTCCATTACGCTGTTCATGTCGTGTGTATTCACAACAGTTGTAATTTTATATTCTTCGGTAATTTCCTGTATCAGTTTATCAATAAGAAGTGATGTTTGAGGATCAAGTCCCGAATTGGGTTCATCACAAAAAAGATATTTTGGATTAAGTACTATAGCCCTCGCGATACCCACTCTTTTTTTCATGCCACCGCTTAATTCGGCAGGATATTTTTTATTGGCGCCAACAAGATTAACACGCTCAAGCACTTCATTCACTCTTTTTAATTTTTCAGCCGTCGAATCTTTGGTGAACATATTTAAAGGGAACATTACATTTTTTTCAACAGTTAAACTGTCGAATAACGCCGATCCCTGAAACAGCATTCCTATCTGTTTTCTTATTTCTTTTTTTTCGGCGACGGACATTGCGGTAAATGGTTGCCCGTTGTACAATATTGCACCGCTGTCGGGTTGAAATAACCCGACAAGGCATTTCATAAAAACAGTTTTACCACTACCACTGGCGCCGATAATTAAATTACATTTCCCTGCCTCCATGGTTACTGTAACATCCTGTAGAATAATGTTACCGTTAAACGATTTTCTTACATTTTTTACTTCTATCATTGTAATAACAAGGCTGCTAATAAATAATCAGCGGTTAATATTGCCACGCAACTTACCACTACTGCTTTTGTGCTTGCACGACCAATTTCAAGTGCGCCACCAGACACATGGTAGCCATAAAATGCAGGAATACTTGAAATCAAAAATGAAAAAGTGTATCCTTTCACCAGTGCAAAAAATACGTTGTAAGGAACAAAATTTTCCAGTAATCCACGATCATATACATTAGGTGAAAGAATTCCAGAAGCAACCCCTGCAACTCTTCCGCCCCATACTCCCAATCCCATTGATATGACGATTAACATCGGTATCATTGTCAGAGCTGCTAATATTTTGGGTAATACCAGGTACGTTTTTGTATTAATACCCATTATCTCGAGCGCATCGATCTGTTCGCTTACGCGCATATTTCCGAGTTCGCTTGCAATTTTACTTCCCACAACGCCGGCAAGAACTATACAAACCAGTGTGGGGGCAAATTCAAGAATTACAGTATCCCGAACGATCTGGGCGATAGTAGATTTTGGGATAACAGGGCTGGTGAGCTGGTATGCCGTCTGCAGTGCAGACACGGCTCCCATGAAAAAAGAAATGATCACGACAATTCCTAAAGAACCCAGGCCAATTTCACTGCACTGGTGCATGAATTCCTTCCAGTACATTTTACCGTTTTCCGGTTTGGAAAACATTCCTTTCATTAATAATAAATAGCGCCCGAATTCAGTAAAAAAGTTCATATAAGGAATTCAAGATACAATATAATTTAAATTAACCTACCTGTCCGCGCCGCATACTTATCTCTGTGCACTTCTCTGCCGGCACCACGCTGCGCACCAAACCGGTTTTCTCCTGATGGAGAGTGTTGTCGGTCTTACTGGGCTAATGGTGGTTTTTTCATTCTTTTCCAAAAAGAAGAACGTTTAATCTCTTCGGCAGGAGATTTTTTTGATTTCTGCTGGGCATCTATCACTGCTACCATAGCCATATTCACAATGCTTCTTACAGAACTTCCCAACTGCAATACGTGTACTGGTTTTTTTAATCCAAGTAGTATTGGTCCGATGGCATCTGCCCCGCCTACTTCTTTTAATAAATTATAAGCGACATTGCCAGCCGCAAGATTAGGGAATATTAGTGTGTTCACATCGTGATCCGCCAGTTCGCTGAATGGGTAATTTTCATTTAGCAGGTCCCTGTTAAATGCCATATTAGCCTGCATCTCTCCATCTATAATCAGTGTCGGATCCTTTTTCTTCACAATATTTCTCGCCTCTGCAACAAGTCTTGCTTCTGGTGAATTGCTGCTTCCAAAATTAGAATAACTCAGCATCGCTATTTTTGGAACCAGGCTAAAATACCTTACTTCCTGAGCCACCATTAATGTGATTTCTGCCAGTTCCTGGGCAGTAGGATTAAAATTAACGGTTGTATCAGCAAGAAACAGCGGTCCTTTTTTAGTAAGCAGTAAATACATGCCCGCAATTTTTTTCACTCCCGGCTCTACGCCAATAATCTGTATTGCGGGACGAATGGTATCAGGATAATTTTTTGTTAGCCCCGATATCATAGCATCTGCTTCACCTGTTTCCACCATCATACTTCCATAATGATTGCGATCCTTAATTACCTTATACGATTCATATTTATTAAATCCTCTCCGGTTGCGTTTTGCAAAAAACAAATCTGCGTATTCCTTTCTTTTCTCTTCATTTTTTTCTGCCTGGGGATCAATGATGGGCAATCCTTCAAGATCAATACCATGCTCTTCGGCCATAGCCCTTATTTTATTTTCATTGCCCAGCAGTATGGGGTAGGCGATACCATCATCAAAAACAATTTGTGCGGCCTTTAATATTTTAATATTATCGGCCTCTGCAAAAACAATTCTGCGTGGATCCCTTCTTGCTTTGTTTCCTAACACACGAATGATCTGGTTATCCAGCCCGAGACGTTTATTTAATTCGATCGCATAATCGTTCCAGTTAGTAATATTCGACTGTGCCACGCCCGAAGCTATTGCTGCTTTTGCAACGGCAGGGGCGATAGTTGATAATAAACGCGGATCGAGTGGTTTGGGAATAATATACGATGGCCCAAAAACAATATTGCTGGTATTGTAAGCTATATTAACAATATCAGGAACAGGAGTGCGGGCGAGTTCTGCCAATGCATGCACCGCTGCCAGTTTCATTTCTTCATTAATAATTGTTGCGCGCACATCGAGCGCGCCACGGAAAATAAAGGGGAACCCCAATACATTATTGACCTGGTTAGGATAATCGCTTCTTCCTGTGGCCATAATAACATCCTCTCTTACATCAAGTGCATCCTCATATTTAATTTCAGGATCAGGATTAGACATGGCAAAAACGATTGGGCGTTTTGCCATGCTTTTCACCATTTCTTTCGATAAAACATTTCCTACACTTAATCCAATAAATACGTCTGCATCTTTTAATGCTTCTTCAAGAGTGCAGTCTTTATTTGCGGTAGCAAATTCAACTTTATCACCTTCAAGAGCAGGACGGTTTTTATAAATACATCCCTTTCTGTCGAACATGGTGAAATTAGAATCTTTAGCACCAAGAGAAATGTATAATCTTACGCATGCCATGGCTGCTGCGCCGGCGCCGTTCACTACGAATTTTACTTTATCAATTTTTTTCTTTTGTAATTCAAGCGCATTAATTAATGCTGCTGCGCTGATGATCGCTGTTCCGTGCTGATCGTCGTGCATTACAGGGATCTTCAATACCTCCCTTAATTTCTTTTCAATATAAAAACATTCAGGTGCCTTAATATCTTCTAAATTAATTCCTCCGAAAGTGGGTTCCAGCGCTTTTACTATCTGCACAAATTTTTCGGGGTCCCTTTCATTTATTTCTATATCGAATACATCTATGTCTGCGAATATTTTAAATAGCACTCCTTTTCCTTCCATCACAGGTTTGGAAGCTTCAGGCCCAATATCTCCTAAACCGAGTACTGCGGTGCCGTTACTGATCACGGCGACCAGGTTACCTTTAGCTGTGTATTTATAAACGGTTTCAGGATTTTTTTCAATTTCCAAACAAGGCTCTGCTACTCCCGGTGAATAAGCCAGAGAGAGGTCGCGCTGCGTTTTAGCGTCTTTTGTAGGTATAACCTCTATCTTTCCTGGTCGTCCTTTTGAATGATACTCAAGTGCCTGCTGGCGTCTAAGCTCGTTTTGCATAGATTGTTTTTAATGGGCCCCGCTCAAGTCCTCCGGTGTTTCACGCCACTCTTTTTTACAAAGGGGATTTAACAAATTTTTGGACCAGCGGGAAGCTGCAATTTACAACAAAGGTCGACTAAGAGCCGTATATAATGATTATACTTGTAAAGCTTAAATACGGGTTATATGGCAAACAGATATATATGGGTGGTTGTGGCTGTGCTCTCTTTCACCGCTTCGTGCAAAAAAGATAGTGGCGATAAAAATGAAATCAGCGACCGTATTAAAAACAATGCTCTTGAAGAAACCCGGAACGTTTATTTATGGTACAGCCAGATCCCTGAAAGTTTCAACGCTAAAGCTTATGGTGGCCTGGAAGAAATAATGAATGCCATCCGCCAATACAGCAACGAGGCGGGGTTTACCAAACCTGTGGATCATTACAGTTTTGCTATAAAAAAAGCGGAGTGGGATAAAATCAGTGCAGGTGAAGCCACCAATTTTGGCCTCAATGCATTTTTTCTAAGTGATGGTGATTTAAGAGTGAGAGCGGTTGAGAAAGAATCACCTGCCGGACTTGCGGGAATAAGAAGGGGGTGGAGGATAACAAAAATTGAAGGAAATACGAATATTGTTGCTAATAATTCCGATTTTATAGTTGATAAAATATATGAATCAACCAATACTGCTTTTACATTTGAATTACCCGGCGGCGAAACCCGCGATATTACATTAACTGCAGCAACCTACCAGGAGCAACCTCTTTACCTAGATACTGTGTATTCCGATGCAGGTAAAAAAACAGGCTACCTTGTGTGTAATTCTTTTTTAGGTGATGTTGAAGCGGTGACTAATTCTTTTGGACCTGTTTTTCAACGTTTTGTTGATGAAAATGTTACGGATGTAATTGTCGATTTACGATATAATGGCGGAGGTTATGTTAGTCTGCAGCAAACGCTTGCTAACTATCTCGTTAAACCTTCCGTGAACGGTAGTATTATGATGACGGAACAGTTTAATGATAAACATTCATTGGAAAATGAAACAACTATGTTTCAGAAACGTGGCTCTCTGGATGTTAATAATGTTTATTTTATTGTTAGTGATAATACGGCTTCTGCAAGTGAATTGCTGATCAATAATTTAAAGCCTTATATGAATGTAAAGCTGGTTGGTGAAACTACTTACGGGAAACCTGTTGGTTTTTTTGGAATACCGGTAAGTGATTGGTTAATATTTCCTGTTTCGTTTAAAAGTGTAAATGGTTTGGGAGAAGGAAATTATTTTGAAGGGATGGCTGTGGATAAAGAAGTGACTGACGGATTAGATAAGGATTGGGGAAGTACCGATGAAACTGCTCTTGCTGCAACGCTTTCGCATATACGTACAGGATCATTTGGATTTACGCCAATGCTCCCTTCAATTAATGCCAATCTTGGCGATATTAAAAATATAAACAGGAAGCTGAATAAAAACTTTAACGGGGCGGTGAAATAATATTTTAAACCCCCGCAGTCTCTGCTTCTTTACTGATTTTATTAATTAATCCCTGCAATACCTTGCCTGGGCCGACTTCAATAAATTTTTTTGCACCATCGGCAATCATCGATTGAATAGTTTGTGTCCATTTAACAGGCCCGGTCAATTGATCAACCAGGTTCTTTTTAATTTCTTCATGGTTAAAAACTGCTTTCGCCACCACGTTCTGGTAAATATGGCAGGAAGGCTGATAAAATGTTGTTTTTTCTATTGCGGCTTCCAGTTCTTTTCTTGCGGGTTCCATTAAAGGAGAGTGAAAGGCGCCCCCAACAGGCAATTTCAATGCTCTTTTTGCTCCCGCAGCTTTTAATTTCTCACAGGCTATTTCTACGCCTTTAAGGGATCCGCTTATTACTATCTGGCCCGGGCAGTTATAATTAGCAGGCACCACCACCTCATCGGTAATGGAAGCGCATATTTCTTCTACTTTTTCATCTGCCAGGCCTAGTATAGCAGCCATTGTGGATGGAGTTAGTTCGCAGGCTTTCTGCATCGCCTGAGCACGAATAAAAACAAGGTGCAGCCCATCCTCAAAAGAAAGAGTGCCATTGGCCACCAAGGCAGAAAATTCCCCCAGGGAATGCCCTGCAACCATATCAGGTTTTGCCTGGTCGGCACATTTATAGCCTATGACAGAATGAAGAAATACGGCGGGTTGCGTAACATTTGTTTGCTTCAGGTCTTCATCGGTTCCTGTAAACATGATATCAGAAATACGGAAACCGAGTATCTCATTAGCCTGTTCAAATAGTTTTTTGGCAAATGCGTTGTTCTCATAAAGTTCTTTTCCCATGCCCGAAAATTGGGAACCCTGGCCGGGAAATACGAAAGCCTCATTCATAGATAATAGATGGTTAATGTAATCGCGAAGATATTAGTTTAGTGAATTCGCTACGAGTTTCATTTTTTTCAAATTCTCCCCAAAATGCGGAAGTGGTGGTAACTGAATTTTGTTTCTGCACCCCACGCATCATCATACATAAATGGGAGGCTTCGATCACAACGGCTACACCGAGGGGCTGCAGGGTATCTTTTAAGGCATCGAGTATCTGGGTAGTGAGCCTTTCCTGAACCTGAAGCCTCCGGGCAAACACATCCACCACGCGGGCGATTTTGCTCAATCCGGTTATCCACCCATTTGGAATATAAGCCACATGCGCCTTCCCAAAAAATGGCAGCATGTGATGTTCGCACATACTGTACAGCTCAATATCTTTTACAACGATCATTTCGCTGATGTGCTCATTGAATTTGGCCGAGTTGAGAATATCAATTGCGTTCAAATGATACCCCTGCGTAAGGTATTGCATGGCTTTGGCCATTCGTTCGGGTGTTTTTATCAATCCTTCACGGTTCGGTTCTTCTCCGAGCAATTCTAACGCTTTGCTATAATGAGTGATCAGGCCAGAGGTAACTGACTCATCATAATGTTCTGTTTTTTTATATGCCATAGAAGTTTAATTTATTTATCCACCTACGCCGACAGCCGTTGGCTAAGCCTATGACGTCGGACGAAGCTCAGGCGGGCGAAGCCGGGTACTCTACAAAATTTCTTTCGGTTTCGTATAAACGCACCTGCATGCTTAACCGGTTATCGATTTGTTCACGCAGTATCTCGTAAATAGTTATACAAATATTTTCAGCTGTTGGATTAATATTTTTAAAATATTTTGTATCCAGGTTAAGATTTTTATGATCGAAGCGGGAAATAACATGTTCACGGATAATATTACTCAGCACTTTCATATCCATTACATACCCTGTTTCAGGATCAGGCTCCCCCACTAATTTTACGATGATCTCATAATTATGCCCGTGAAAATTAGGATTATTGCATTTGCCGAATACTTCGTTGTTTTTTTCCATGCTCCACGAAGAATTAAATAACCGGTGAGCTGCGTTAAAATGTTCCTTCCTGAATACTGCTACTTTTTTCGACAAGATGATTAATTTTTACTCCCCAAAATATTCAATATAAATTCTGGGTGTTTCATATAATTTAATACAATGCAATTCAACACCCGCAGGAATAAATGGTTTTAATTCGTTCCATATTCCTATTGTGAGGTTTTCTGTGGAGCACATTTTGCCTTTCATGAATATTACGTCCATGTTAAGGTTTTTATGATCGAGTTTTTCGATTACCTGTTCCCTGATGATCCTACTCAGTTGTTTTACATCGAATAAAAAGCCGGTATCGGGATCGGGATTGCCCTTTACGGTGACGTAAAGGTCGTAATTATGTCCATGCCAGTTCTCATTGGCGCACTTGCCGAACATCTGCTCATTCTTTTCCTTGCTCCATGAAGGGTTGTAAAGCTTGTGTGCCGCGTTAAAATGCTCCTGGCGGGTAAGGTAAACCATGAAAGTCAGTAAAATTTTTGCAAAGTTACTAATTCCCCCTTTGAATAAATCCCTTGTTTCGTCAGGGGCAAAACTTTCACCTTTTGAAAAGAGGAAGAATGGGGAAATTTTGGTTCGCAAAACAGGATTTAACTTGCAGTCATGAAATTGGTTTTGGTCGCTGCAACAGAAAATGAAATTAATATCACTACAGAGTGGCTTAAAACAGGCTTATCTACTGTAAACGTGTTAGTTACAGGCGTTGGAAGTACAGCCACAGCGCATTCACTGACCAGGTATATCCTGAAAGATCGCCCAGACCTGGTTATTCAGGCAGGTATAGCAGGAGGCTTTAAAGAGCACCTGGAACCTGGAACTGTCGCCTTTGTTAAGGAAGAAGTGTTTGCTGATCTTGGGGCTGTAGAGAATGAAGAACTGTTGGATATTTTTGACCTGGGACTGGCCGGTTTAAATGAGTCTCCCTTTGCTAATAAAAGGCTGATTAATCCAGGATCAGGCAGATGGGAAAAATTCGGATTGCCTTTTCTTAAAGGCGCAACCGTTAACCGGGTAAGCTCAGATATGATTGAAGCGGAGAGGATCAGGAATAAATACGACTCCGATATCGAATCAATGGAAGGAGCCGCCCTGCATTATGTATGCCTCCAGGAAAATATTTCTTTTATACAATTACGAGCTATCTCGAATTGCTGCGGGGAAAGAAATAAAAATAAATGGAAGATGAAAGAGGCTATTGTTAATTTGAATAATGAATTAAAAAGAATAATCACTGAATTATGAAATTATCATTAGGATTTTCTCCCTGCCCAAACGATACATTTATTTTCGATGCACTCGTTAATAAAAAAATAGATACGGAAGGACTGGAGTTTGATGTGCAGATGGAGGATGTACAAACTCTCAATGAGTTGGCTATTGATAATATGATTGATGTTACCAAGATCAGCTATGGCACTCTGCCATTATTATTAGATAAATATGTAGTGCTTAATTCAGGTAGCGCGTTGGGCATGGGTGTTGGC
This sequence comes from uncultured Chitinophagaceae bacterium, assembly GCA_964387165.1. Lineage (GTDB taxonomy): Bacteria > Bacteroidota > Bacteroidia > Chitinophagales > Chitinophagaceae > Flavitalea. The sequence goes on from CAYLVR010000008.1 coordinate 18,206, forward strand.
CCATTGTTGATTTCTTCGTTTCCTTTACCGTCCCCAGCAGTTAAACAATGCACTATATCAATACCTGGGAAAAATACTACGGCAAATGTGTTATTTTCTTTAGCCTATCCGGATGCGCATAACAAAGTGTTTTTAAGATACGATGAAATAGAGGATTTTGTGTTAAGCAATAAGGGTTCTCTTGATAATATACAGGCAACTAAACTAGGAGTAATCATTCACGAAAACAGGTTCACTTACCAGGATAAAGGATTAGTAAAACAAACCGATCTTGGTAGTTTCTGGGAAGAAGAAACAGGGTTTCCCGTACCGCTTGGTGGGATTGTTGCCAAAAGATCTTTGCCTGCAAATATTGTTGCAAAAACAGAGAGATTGATTAAAAAAAGTATTGAATATTCCTACGCCCAGGAAGGTCAGCTAAGTGATTTTATTAAAACAAATGCACAGGAAATGTCGGAAGACGTTATGCGGCAGCATATTGGTTTATATGTAAACGATTTTACACTCGATCTTGGAGAAAAAGGAAGAGAAGCTATCCGTAAGTTTATCCAGATACACAGTGCGATCAATAAATTAAATATTAATACCTCGCAGATGTTTTATCTGCCGGGTAATTAATTCCAGTTTCTTGTTGGGGGCATTGGCGAGGTCATTTGTCTCAGCCCTTTCTCTGTTTCTTTCCCGTTTTTTACTGCTTTCAGCATATATACTACGTGGTTAAATACGCCTTCCAAAACGGGGGTGAATTCAACATAATCGTAACTGAACCTGTTCCCTTTTTCATCTCTCACTGTATTGAGCAAAATTTCACGTGTTGCTTCATTATTACCGATCGTGGCCTTTGAGTTGAAGTTTTTAGGAATTGAATCGGAGATTATAGCCAGTGTATCCGGCATCCAGCTATTATTATGATCGTTGAGTGTATCGTAAGCGTAAGATATTAATTGAAAAGCGGTATTATTGTCGCCCGCTTCTTTAGTGCAGAATTGCAGTACAAGTCCGCGGTTATGTATGGAGTCGAGCCTGTATTCAAGCGCCATGGAATCGTACCTGAGTACGCCGAAATTGAATTTGCCGGTGCTTTTTGCAGGGGATGGAGATTGATTGGGCGTTTTATTTGTGCAGGAAACAAGGAATAAAACGCCAATAGTGCCGTACAACAGATATTTAATCATGCGCAATATTAATAAAAATGCATAGGTGGCTGAATTTTAATGCCCGGTTTATTAAAGAAAACATGGCCGTGGTCACGGCGGGCAACCGGGGTTTGCGTTATGGGGATGGCCTTTTCGAAACTATGAGGTATGAAAATGGAGAAATCAAGCTCTGTGATCTCCATTTTGAGAGATTGTTTAATGGTCTTGCCGTGCTTAAGATCAATCTTCCTGCACCGGTAACAAAATCCTGGTTACAACAACAGGTACAATCAACGGTCGAAAAAAACAATATCAGAGACGCTGCAAGGGTGAGATTGATGATCATCAGGGGCGATGGTGGACTGTACGACCTGGAGGGTACAGGCGGAGGGTTCGTTATCCAGGTATGGCCGCTGGAAAAAAACAAACAGGAGTTTAATGAGGATGGTTTAGTGATCGGGTTATATGATAAAGGCATGAAACCCTGCGATTCCTTCGCCAATATTAAATCAAATAATTATTTGTTGTATGCAATGGCCGCCATCCATGCTAAAGAAAACAAATGGAATGACTGTGCAGTACTCAATACTCATACGAGAATATGTGATGCCACTATTGCCAATATTTTCTGGACGAAGGATGGGAACATATATACTCCCCCTTTATCGGAAGGTTGTGTGGCAGGAGTAATGCGTAAACATATTATGACGAATAATCCTGTACAGGAAAGGATTTGCGAACTGGCAGATCTTGAAAATGCAGATGAAGTATTTCTTACTAATGCGATTACCGGTGTTAGATGGGTGAAGGAGTTTAACGGTGCGGTATATACAAATAAGATCGGCAGGCAGGTTTACGAAACAATCCGGCCTCGAAGAGCGGCATCTAAATAGCGGGACTTTCTCTTACCTTCGATATAAAAAATTATAATGCCCATTGCTTTAATTACAGGAGCGACATCAGGATTTGGAAAAGCTATTACCGAAAAATTTGCAAAAGAAGGGTATGACGTAATTATTACTGGCAGGAGAAATGAATTGTTGCAACAGGTAAAAAAAGAGCTTGAAAATACATACAACGTAAAAGTATTATCCCTCAACTTCGATGTACGTGATAAAAATACGGTAAATAAAAAATTAAAAGAAATACCTGCAGACTGGCAACAAATAGATGTACTGGTAAATAATGCGGGGCTTGCTCTTGGAAAAGATTATTTTGATGAGGCCGATATGGATGACTGGGAAACAATGATCGATACTAATCTTAAAGGATTATTGTATGTGTCAAGGGCCGTTATTCCATTCATGATTAATACTAAAAAAGGTCATATTATTAATATTGGCTCTATTGCAGGGAAGAATGTGTACGAAAAAGGAAATGTTTATTGTTCCACCAAACATGCCGTAGCTGCTATTTCACAAGCTATGCGAATTGATATGCTCAGGCATAAAATAAAAGTAACAGTTATCCATCCCGGGGCGGCAGATACAGAATTCTCAATTGTAAGATTTAAAGGAAATAAAACTGAAGCGAAATCTGTTTATGAAGGATATATTCCTTTATACGCAGAAGATATCGCGGATGCTACTTATTATTGTGCAAGCACTCCTGCCAGTGTATGTATTAATGAGCTGGTTATTACTCCAACCGCTCAGGCAGACGCGTTTTACCTGCAAAAGGATTAAAAGAAATATTATATTAATTGAACATTTATATGCAACCTCTTGTAGTTTCGAGATATTGTTTGGTAATAATTATGGCCCTGATGCCTGTTTGCCTGGATGCGCAAATCGTGATCAGAAATGTATCTATCATTGATGTGGATTCACAAAAGATTATACCAAGGCAGGATGTGATGGTAGATAAAGGAATTATTAAACAAATTGGGCGCCGGTTAAAAGTGTTTGCGCCTACGAAAATAATAGAAGGAAAGGATAAGTTTTTAATGCCTGGTCTTGTAGATGCTCATGTTCATTTTTTTCAAAGCGGTGGGATATATACGAGGCCGGATGCTATTGATCTTCGACACAGGAAGCCATACAGCCAGGAATTAGATTGGGTGCACCAGAATATGGAGAATTTTCTTCGCAGGTATATAGCTGCGGGAATTACTACTGTAATTGATGTAGGGGCATCTGAACACTTCCTTCGCCAACGAGATACGTTTTTAAATAAGGAGTATGCCCCTGCGATTTATATGGCTGGTCCTTTGCTTACTACCTGGAAGCCTGATGTGTATAATGATCTGGGGGATGATGAGCCATTTAATTTAATAAGGAACCGGATAGATGCGCAACGTTTTGTAAACCTGCAATTACGATTTAAACCAGATCTGATCAAGATATGGTTTATTGTTAATGGTCAAAATAAAGACAGTGTTGCGCGTGCTTATCTGCCATTGATAAAAGCTGCTATTGATGAGGCGCATAAAAAGAAAATGCGTGTAGCCGTACATGCTACAGAAAGAATAGCTGCGCAATTATCTGTTGAAGCAGGTGCCGATTTCCTGGTGCATGGGGTGGACGATGAATTAATTACTGATGAATTTGTTGAACTATTACGTTCTCATAAAGTGGTGATTTCTCCAACATTAGTTGTCGCAGGTAATTATGATAAAGTGTTCGGAGGAACTTATATTATTACTGATGCTGATCGAAAATATGCAGACCCTGTTCCATTGAATTCCTTATTCGATATTAAAAACGGAGATTCTGCACTTGCAAGACGATATAAAGAATATGTAGAACGCAATGCTGAACGTTCTGCGCGTGAAGATTTTATCCGGGCGACTAATTTGAAGAAGCTAGCGGACGCAGGTGTTATTATTGCTGTAGGCACGGATGCGGGAAATATCGGTACCCAACATGTGTCATCTTATAGAGCAGAATTGGAAGCGATATCAAAAGCAGGATTAACTAACTGGCAGATATTACAGGCTTCTACGATAAATGGCGCAAAAGCTATAGGCAAAGAAAATGAATTTGGTAGCATAATAGAAGGGAAACGCGCCGATTTATTGCTGCTTGGGTTCAATCCGCTGGAAAATATCAAAAACCTTGAAAGTATTGAGCTAATCGTCAATAAAGGTGTTGCATTTTGACCCTGCCAGCCTCTAAGCCTATGGGTTGTATCATTTTTATATACTAAAATGATGACATTTAACACAATTGTACGATATAACATTGTACCAACAATGCCAACAATTTAAATGATCATCATGAAAAAGTTATTTCTTTTAGGTATCACAGCGCTTATGTTTTCAATGTTATCCTGCTCAAAAGATAAAGACGACCAGGAAGAGGAGGAGGAAGAGTATTACGTATTTATTGGCGACGTGACCTTCTACCTCACAAAAACACCTGATTGCGACAACGTCCAGGTTTTTCTTCAAACGGAAGACCTGACTAAAAGCTGGGAGGGTGCTATTGCCAAAACGAGTATTACCACTTCCACGGCTTCGTGTGCTCAAACAACCGGCTATACGTTTAAAAATATTAAATACGGTAAATATAAATTCAACACCTCTTGCGGTATTCAACACGTCAACGGCACAATAGTTGTCGATAACGAATGCGTGACCAAGTCTGTTGATTTTGGCGAATAAGGTGTAACTTAATGCCAGTTCTTTATGGGTGATGCATTTATTCAACCAACCAGCATGAAACCTAAGTGGCAAATATTATGTTTTCTTTTCCTTGTATTAACATGCTTTGCATCTGCTCAAAAAGCTTCAGAACAATATATTGAGCTATCCTTGCCATCCGGTAATGTTGTAATCAGGTTGTTTAATGAAACCCCGCGTCATCGAGATAATTTCCTTCACTTAGTAAAATCCGGCTATTTAAACAAACTGACGATCGACCGGATCGTAAAAGATTTTGTTATTCAGGGAGGAGATGCTGATTCCAGCTATTTGGACATTACGAAACTTAATTCGTTTCAACATTGGATACAACCAGAATTTAACGATTCTCTTTTCCATAAAAAAGGCGTTATTGCCATGGGGCACGACGGTAATTCAACTCGATCTTCTTTCTCTACCCAATTCTATTTTGTGACTGGCAAAACCTGGAATGACAAACAAATGGACAGTATCGAACAAAAAACTTTTAAAGGCCAACGAAAAATTCCGGAATGGCAAAGGAGTGTTTATAAAACAGAGGGTGGCGCTCCTTTCCTTGATTACCGATACACTGTTTTCGGAGAGGTTGTTTCGGGGTTAGATGTCCTGGACCAACTAAATCAATTACCCGTTTTAAAAGATGATGTGCCTGAAAAACGAATACCTGTTCATTTTAAAATGTTGAAGAAAAAAGAAATCAGGAAAATTAAGGAGTAAATATTTTAGCTGCCGTCGGAGGAAAACCGAAGTAAAGGCCTGACGATAAGTTTGGGGACAGCAGCAAATTATTGTGTAAGCGCCAATCTTATCTGCACCCCTGCCCGGGTGTTGGTAATAGGAGGCGAGGTGGATATTTTTGGCTCTACGCGGCGTTGTTCAAAATAGAGTTTGATATTAACGCGGTTGCTGATTACGTAATCTATCGATGGGTTAATAGTTATCACTCTTTGTCCGGCAGTGGGAAGCGCCTGTAATTGATCCAGTCGCGAGTTGGCGGTGGCATCGTCCCGGAATCCGAGATCTAATCGAAATGCTGCATCGTTCTCCAAAGATTTACCGCGGAACTTAATGAAATTAAATGCTCCGCGTTTTCTGAATCCCCCGCCAACTGTAAACTCTGTTGAACGTGACTCGCTTAACTGGAAATCGATTAAACTTAAACTTAAAGTCCTGGATTTTTTAAATTCGAAACGAGCATTTAACTGATTAGTAAACTGCATATCCAGGTCGATCAACGGTGCAAATTGCTCACTGATAGAAATATTTGGGACCAGGAAATAAGGAATAAAATTGCCGGTAAGCGTATCAATGAATTCCGGATAATTAAATGCGAACGGATCCCGGAATAATAATGCCGATTCAAAATGGTTCATACTAAGCATACTATTATATCCGTGTGTAATAGTAAAGCTGGAGAATATTTTCTCCATCCCCGGAATTCTTGTCAAACCATTGTAAGTTAACCTCCAGTTTGGTTTAGGAAGAATTCCTGAAAAAGGATTAGATTTAATATTCGGGTTATTATTTTTCCCTACTGAAATGCTGTTTGGATCTTTTTTGGTATATGCTGCTAAAAAGGCTGGCAACAACACTTCCTGTGAATATCTTCCATATCCCAAATAATAGCCATCAATGTTCTGAGCTCCGCCGGAATAAGGATTTGCCTTGCTTAATCGTTCTGAAATTAATTGCCTGTAATTCTGGAAATTGATAAACGTTTCAGAAACTTCGTTAGGATTTAATTTGGAGAATAATGTCTGGAAAGATATATAACTCACGCTGAAACTACCTTCGGTAAATGGGTTTAACCTGGAGAAATTTCCGCTGTATCCATTTAGTGTAGTGTCTTTATACAATTCACTGTACATTTTTCCAAACGTCTTATCCATTGTTAAATCAATGGTCAGGTCACGCACTGGCACAAACTGCGCCTGTAAAGTAAACCTCTGGTTAAAATCCTGCCTGTTTTGATAGTTGAAATTTGGATCACCGGTAATTAATCCTTTGCCTGACAGTTTATTGATAAACCCTGTATCGGGTTGGTTGCCAAATATAAATCCTAGTCCAGGTGCACCCGACCTGAAATTCATGCCCAATATTCTTGTGCTATCAGTGTAACCATAAATACTGGCCGTTGCACTTTCGTTATAATTAATGCTTACCCTTTTAAGTGAGGTGAGAATTCTTCCAATAAATTTGACACCTCCGCTCAACACCAGTGGCTCTGATGCATCACGTTTTCCTTTTTTCTTTGCCGTGGTATCCTTTGTATCAGCGGCAGGCGCATCTTCTTCCAGGGCACGTAAAAATCTCGACTTGCTATATAATTTTGTAAAATCAAATTCAGCGGTAGCATTTTTCTGCTGCTCATTAGATAATGTATTACCTAAATTCCTTGCTATTAAAGAAGCTGCGAGCCAGTTAAATGAAGCGATATAGTTCACTCTTACATTTGTCCAGTCCAGTGCAGGAACTTTGGCAGTAGGCAGTACATAAGACGCATTTGCCGTTTGATTATATGAGATCGTTCTTCCGCCTTTCAGGAAATTATCCCAAACTCTTTTCTTCTCAGCATCATCCAGGCGACCGGAATCCTCATCTACCCATGCTCTGTTCATTGCAGTAAAATCAATATTTAACGAACGGGTGAGATCCCATCGGAGATTGTATGCACGATCGAATGTGAAGTATTTGTCGTACGTCTCAGGTAATCCTCCTTTTGGTCCGCCGATATTTCTGGGGCGATATGCTCCAAACTGCCGGTTCACGTCGGCTCTGAATCCTAATAATCCGGGCAACGGATTAAAATTAATATCCTTCAATATTCCGAGCCATTGCGATTTTGATTTAATTCCTCTTTTTAACGGTTCAATATATTTTGGAGTAGAAGTGTAGTTGTATCCTAATCCTGCACGGTGCCTTGTTACTTCATTATTTTCAATTAGAGGATTATGCTGTTCTTCTTTATAATACGAATAACTCACGTCTATATTTTCAACACTCCATAGTTTAGCAGGTTTACCGCTGGTGTTATTTTTTTTGACATTGGTAAAATTTACTGTTTTGATAGTGCGCACATCTATCGCCTGGTCGCGAATAGAATCACGCGCTGCGGGGTCCGATCCATTAAGTTTATCATTTAATTTAATATCCAGATCATAAGGATCGTATTCAGGAGCGGTAATAGTTTGCGAAATACTTGCATATACGGGTATCGACATCCCGGCTTTTTCAGGCAATAACTTTCCTAATTCAAGATTGGTTGCCACATCAAACTGGGTAAAATTCTCACGAGAGCGTTCATTCACTCTTTGTTCAATGGTTCCAAATCCTGCGCTTCTTGCGCTTCCTGAAATATACAATGTGCCGAGGTCGGATAATTTAATATCTACTCTTCCCAATGCGGCCCATCCGCCTGTTTCATCCAGTTCGCCTAATCTTAATTCATTAAACCATACTTCTGTACAGGCTGTTGTTCTTCTTCTGTTCTCCACACCTAAGAAAAACACTCTTACTTCACCTAAATTCGGATTGCCTAAAATCGCGTATTCTTTACCATCTGCATCCAATTGTTTGAAATACTGGCTTACGGGGGTGGAATTATTTCTTTGGATCTTTAAATCAATTAATCGTTGCAGACTAAGGTCAAGGTCGTTCGATACCGGCCAGATGTCTGCATCTGATGTTGCACCCCACACTGTTCTCTTCAACGGAATTCTTATCTCGTAAAAATTATTAATCATATCATTACCCAAACGGATAACTGTGTACATGTCATCATCCTGTATGTCATCAAATGCACCCCCTGATTCAATATGGGTGTACATCATTAATTTGCCATACTGCCGCAGATCAAGATTCAGTGTTTTAAATACGCCACGTACTTCGTTCTGAGCGAGGTTGCACGTCTGCATACTTAGTGATTGCTCGTTTAATAAAATATTTACGTTGTTATTACTTAATTGTTGCTGACGAATTACGTTTGGTGGGGTTTTATAAGGAATAGGAGCACGCGAGTTGTTTTCTTCAATATTAACTGCCAATTGGTTAAATGTAGTGGGACTATTAGCAGGGATTAATTTATACTGGCCGGTTGTATCCAGCTCATAATTAAATCTTCTCCACTGGTTACGAACCAATTCTAATTTAGCAAAACGCAGCACTACTGAGTCCTCAAATCCTGACAGGAACATTCTCACGAAACGGATAGATTTAAAATCCGGGATATCACCAACTTTCTGCTCGTATTGTGCAATTGGGATCCTGAATAGATACCATTTTTCGGGGATACCACCACTTGGCGTAAATGATCTTACGTCGGTAATAAAATTCTGACCAACTTCATCAAGGTCCGTTGGTTTTAATTCAACTTTATACTGGAAGTATTCTTCCAATTCATTTAATGTATTATCGCGATTAAATTCTTCCTGGTCGGGATATAATGTAAATGCACTTACAAACTGGTCGCCACCACCAGCTACCGGAGAGTTGCCCTGTGGGTTATTGATCTGTTTGTACCTTTCTAAAATACCATCTCTGTTTGAATATACTGCATCACGATAATTTTTAAAGTTGTCGTGCGATGGATCATTTAATGCGTTCTGATAAATGGGAGAACTGGTGCCAAATGTTGCAGCAAGATCGTTTAAATATGACTGGAATTTTCTTTGCTCTGCTGCATCATCTAACCCGTCGAAACCTGCATCCTGCAATGGCCTGTCTGCGGGATCATTACTGAATGCCTGTGTAACCTGTATTGGATTCGCGGGAACTTTACCCCAAATGGTTGATGAATCTTCTATAGCAGTAGTAGTTGCGCCGCTTATACCATTTTCAAAAAAACGTTTGCCGTCTTTTAATATATCTTCTGAAACATTGCCGAGGTTGAAATATAATTGTCCACCAGAGCTTGTCGGATTAGTAAGGAACGGATCCTGCATCCAGAATTCAATAAATTCAACATTCCCTGTTTCAAAATCCACCTGGTCGAGGCCACGCATAATACCTCCCCACCTTGTTTTGGGGTTTAATAATTTACCCTCTGCAGTTACGCTGCCTGGTCGCGCATCAAAATTATACGGGCCAATATCGGTAGGATAATAAGCCATATCGAATGTCACTAATTGCGCCTGTCCGAAATCTGGTGTACGATTAGGGTATATTTCTGTCACCTTCACCTGGCGCACACTTGGATTATTAATTAAATCATCATCAATGGGGTTATTTGAATTTCTTCTATCCTGTAATACTGGCTCAATATTGTACCATGCTAATTTGGCGCGGTTAAATCCATATTGTAATGAATCTATCATTTCTGCTTCAGGGAATAAACCGTTACCGGCAGGTGTGGACGCCAATCCCCAGCTCACTAACGGGAATCGTAAATCAATAGCGTTTCTTGTTCCTTCAAAATCATCTATAAATATTAAACCGCTTGCGCCCTTACCAATTTGCTTGGGGTGGCCGGGTTTTAATACCGCGCCCTCACCATAGGCAGAAATGGTACTCATTTCGGTGGCATTATAAAAAGGCAATTTATCGAGCCATCTTGTTAATCGCGGCATTTCTGTACGGTAACTGAAATCAACACCATACATGGCATTATTTATCGGATCTTCGTTATATCCTGTTTTTGTAAAGAACGGACGCTCACCTAATTTGACCATCGATGCACCGATCGTTAATTCTTCACGTGCATTTTGTTTTGCCAGGTAATCAAGGCGCAATCCCAGGAAATTCCTCTGCTGAATACCAAAACCTGCGTTGTTTTCAAATTGCACATTTACAGGAACCCCGGAACTAATTAATCCCTGGTTAAGTATTTTAACTGTACCTAAATTATAATCGATAATATAATCCACATTTTCAATGAGCATCTGTCCACCAGCAGAAACATTAACTGATCCTGGCGGTACATTAAATGCGCCTAATTGAATTTCGGAAGTTGATTGTCCCTTTGCGGTACCACTGATGATATACCTGTCAAGATTCGAAAAAGTTTTTGCTATTTCTTTTATGGTATCATATAGAGGATAATAAACGTATTTGTCTTTCATATCCTGTGATGCGCCTTCAAATGCGACGCTGTCAAGATCCCTTCCGAAGGGTTCAAGCAATGGAAATATAATTCTTGCCTGGTCCGATCGAACTGTAAATCCTTCTATATAATCAAATACGCCGTCAGGCATTGGATCGTTCCGCGCATTTAATCTATCTAAATTTAATAATGATATTAAAGGTGTTGAGCTTTTTGGCGTTTCTTCAGGTAAAAATCTTTTCTGTCCCAAGCTGGGTTCTTCATATAATATATTCAGTTTGAAATCGCCTGGCTGGATGCTTGAAACATAAGACCCGTCGTTCGATTTTAATGAATACACGTTTTTCATCATTAAATTCCATAGTGGAAGCGTGGTTCTTTGTGAAGTAGCTTTTAATAATTTTAAGAACAATACTTTTTGTGTGCCCCCTTGTAATGAAGTGGTATCGGGAGGAACATCCTGAGAGAATTCACCTATTTTATATATTTTTCCGTTATAGCTATACTGGAATGCGACAGCTAAAACTTCATCGGGTTGTAATGGTTGATTTAATGAAATAAATCCAACCTGCGGATTGTAATAAAATTCAGAGGAGTTTAATTGTCTTGCGAATGTCTTTTCAAAATCCTGAACGGCGCGTAATCCTAACCCGGATAATTTAGAGGTAATAGAAGAAGAATTTCTACTTGTAGGATCATTAACTATATTTCTATATAAAAATGTCACATCATTATCAGGCAATCCGAATGGCTGCGGTTTATAAGCGGCAACATTAGGGTTTCCGGCGCGGTACGGATTTGCTTCACCGAGATCCATCAAACCAACGACATCCCTTGTTTCTGTTGTTGATCCGTTCCTGTTTGTTACCCAAACTTCTATTCTTAATATCTGTACCTGTGAATTCACGACAGGTAACTGGCTCATGGCTTTGTTATAATTGTCGTGGAAATACTGGCTTAATAAAAAGTGGCGATTCTCTTCGTAATCATTTGCTTTAAATTCAAAGTGCGTATTTGTTGATCCTCCCTGCGCACCGATTGATTGTCTTTGTGCGCGTTGGTTAGCCAATACGCCGGTAACAAATAATCTTCCAAACTGCAACTGGGTTTTGATACCAAACAAAGATTGAGCACCGGGAATTAAAGAGCCCTTCGATGTATAAGAAACATTACCCGCCTCAATTCTTTTAATGATCTCGTCATCTGTACCTGTATAATCAAGTTTCAGCTGGTTTTCGAAATCAAAATTGGCGAGAGTGTTATAACTAATGGGCAGTTTAAGTTTGCTGCCAATATTACCAACAACACTCAGGTTGGCGTTCATATCGAAATCGAACCCGCCGTTTTTACGGGCACGTTCGGGTAGGGCAGGGTTCTTAATATTTTGCCCCTGATAGCCGGCTATCAGGTTGATATCTCCCTGGGGTTTTATTTCGATTTTCCCTGTTCCGAAGATTCGGTTAAAAAGATTGTCGGTAATCGATAGTTCGTTACGAGGAAGTTTATAGTTCAGGTCAGAAAGTACATTACGGCGTTGGCTGAAATATTCTTTTTCCTGGTCGCGACTGCGGAGGGCAAGAAATTCATCAAAGGTGAGATATGTTGGCTTGCGGTAATAAAAGCTGCCTATTTTTTCAACTATATAATATTGATTGGTCTTAGGGTCGTATTCAACCGAATCGATAACATTGGAAGGAGCGTGAAGATCGATAGGATGGCGGTTGGTTTCCGAAAACCTGTCCCCCCGTCTGTCGGTAATAGGATATTTGAGCGTGTCAACACCCTGTACAGCTGCCAGGCTGTCTGTGCGTTGTGCCTGGGCATACGATGCCCCGGTATGCAGAATAAGTGCAATAAGCAGTGAGATGGCAGCTCCTCTCAGGAAAATAGTTAGTTTCCGGATCAATTGGATTACAAACGAATTTTAAGTAGAGATATGCTCTAATAGGCTTAAATGTTTTTAAGGGACAACTTAATGATGTCTTCAATTTTCTGGATTTCCGGATTAGATTTTCGCACACGGGATATGGCCTGTTCCGCAAAAGACCGGGCAATCCCGAGTGCAACGAGAGCATTTAACGCATCATTATCAATTGTATTGTTCGTTGAACCATAATTATTTATATCGGAAACAGCCGTTTTTGCCAGCTTATCTTTTAATTCCAGAATTATTCGTTCCGCAGTCTTTTTTCCGATCCCTTTTACACTTTCGAGTTGTTTGGTATTGGATTGAGTGATCACCCTGACCAATTCGGAGGGTTTCAATGAGCTCAGTATCATACGCGCAGTTGAAGCGCCAACACCGGAAACACTGATTAACTGGATAAATAATTCTTTTTCTGATTCTTCGGCGAAGCCAAAAAGCACCTGTGCGTCCTCCCGGACGTGGAAATAAGTGAATAATTGCCCGCTTTCCTGGTTGACGATACTTGAATAGGTATTAAGGCTGATATGGAGCTCATACCCCACTCCGTTTACATCAACAATTACTGATGCTGGTGTCTTCTTAATAAAATTGCCTCTTAGGAAAGCGATCATGGCCGCAAAAATAATGTTTAAAGGCATACCTGCCTCAGGTGGTTTATCCGCCTTTGGGCAAAATAACACAAGACAGATAGCCCGAGTGAGTTATGAATTAAAGTTTCTTATTTTTGCTCCCTTATAATTACATCCAATAGAATGACTCAAAAAATTACGGCTGCTATTACTGCGGTAGGTGGCTTTGTACCCGAAGACAAACTGACGAACGCTGACTTAGAAAAAATGGTTGATACAAATGACGAATGGATTCGAACAAGAACCGGCGTTATTGAAAGAAGAATATTGAGAGGTGAAGGAAAAGGTACATCTGATATGGCTGCCCCGGCCGTGCTTGAGCTTTGTAAAAAAAGAGGCATCGACCCATCCGAAATAGATTGTTTGATTTGTTGCACTGTTACTCCTGATATGTTGTTCCCTGCAACAGGAAATATTATTTGTCATAAGATAGGTGCCGTAAACGCCTGGAGTTACGACCTTGAAGCAGCATGTTCAGGCTTTTTATTTGGTGTAACTACTGCTGCCATGTATATAGAAAGCGGACGTTATAAAAAGGTAGTAGTGGTTGGTGCAGATAAAATGAGTGCAATAGTTGATTATAGCGATCGTACTACCTGTGTTTTATTTGGAGATGGGGCCGGCGCCATTTTACTGGAACCCAATTTTGAAGGTTACGGAATCCTGGATAGTATTTTAAGGGTGGATGGCAGTGGAGCTGCACATCTTCACATGAAAGCGGGCGGATCTCTTAAACCCCCGTCTTTAGAATCAGTAACTGCACGCGAACATTTTATTTACCAGGAAGGACCTACAGTTTTCAAATTTGCTGTTAAGGGGATGGCTGATGTAAGCGCGGAATTATTAGAAAAAAATAATTTAACAGGCGATGACATTGCATGGCTGGTTCCTCACCAGGCCAACAAAAGAATTATTGATGCTACTGCTAACCGCATGGGTTTGCCTGCTGAAAAAGTAATGCTGAATATTGAAAGATACGGCAATACAACAGGTGGCACTATCCCATTATGTTTATGGGAATGGGAAAGCAAATTGAAAAAAGGTGATAATATAGTGCTTGCTGCTTTTGGAGGCGGTTTTACCTGGGGAGCTACATTAGTAAAGTGGGCATATTAAAAGTGCTCTCTTTCTCAGGTCTTTTTTCGAAACTTCACTGCTCAATTCTTTTTTAGCAGCATTACATACCCGCACATTTTCTTTTTATTTTTATTTACCTGTACGGGTTTTATCATGTGGTATTCGGTTGACTGCGGGATGTAATTAAATGAAATGATATTTCCGTCAACATCTCCCCACATATTTTTTTTGTAAACTACCTGTTTTTCGGTGTAGTCGTACATGCGCACTTCATACAAACGTGAAGTAGGGTCGCCAATAAAAACAAACTGGTACCCTGCGCCGGCCGTCATCGGTAATACGATGGGCATCTCATACTCACTTTCCATGGTCATCGATGCTTCGCGTAAAACAGAATAGCCCTCTTCGGCATACAGCTTCTTTAAACTATCCACTAATAACTGGTATGGGTTGGTATCGCAACTCTGCTGCCTGATCACATCTGATTGTGCCAGCGAAATCTTCGAGAAAAAAAACAACAGAAATAAGTTAACTAATATTTTTTTGAGCCTTGAATGCAGCATGATCTTCAACGGATTATCAGATGACGGATTAATGGGTTTAAATGTAAGGAAAAAAAGGGAGTTTTCTAGGCAGTGGCTCGTTTTGAGTTAGGAACAACGATCCGGGCCCGCGCCGCAGAATGGTTTTATGTATCAGGATACAGACACCCATTTCATGTGGGGCAACAGGCCCAACTATCTTATAAGCACGGCAGTGCCGCGTTTGACTACTTTTTTGCCGGTATAATCAGTCCCGCTGGTCATCCAAACATAGGTTTCGTTATTTTGTAAAACACCGTTTACACGGCCATCCCATCCTTTATTTAACTCGGAAGTCTGGTAAACCATCTGTCCCCAGCGATTAAATACTCTAAAATAATCCAGCGAGGAAATTCCTACTGCCTTAGGTCTCAATTCGTTATTACGGCCCAGTGGCACAAAAGCATTTGGAACAAAAATATCGGGCATTGTCTGGAAGACCTGGATGTTAATGGTGTCAAGGTCAAAACATCCTTCCGAGGTAAAGGCGCGCAAGATATAGGTGATGTTCCTATTGATTTCTGCTATCGGATCTTTTACAGATGTCAGGCTAAGTCCTGATTCAGGTGACCATGAATAAAATTCAGCACCCGATCCGTTCAATTGTAGTGGCTGACCGGTTACAATAGCTGTATCATTTCCTGCAAACGCATGGATCTCGGGCCTGACAATTACGACCATACGATCTATCCCGGGTTTGGGGCAACCGAGTGTATCATATCCTAAAAGAGTGTACGTTTTTGTAAATAATGGGTGTGCCTGTGGTCCAAGTGTGTTACTATTAATCAGATCAGAATCGGGTAACCATCTAAATGACGACCCATTTGTATAAGCAATAATATTTGTGGTATCGTCGTAACAAATAATTTTATCCGGACCTGCATCAACTTCAGGATAAGGAACAGCATATACATTAAATGTATCCATTGCGACACAGCTTCCTATTCTTGCCACTACATCATATCTTGTATTTGACAATGGAGAGGTAAAAGGGGTTTTTGCTGTTGGATCGTCCATATATGCATTTGGTGTTGCTGTCCATATATATTTTAACCCGTCGCTGGAAGTTTTTATTTGAAATGTATCTGTTAAACAAATAGTTGTGTCAGGTATTGGAGATAACGTAACAAAATCAACAACTTTTACATTAACCTGTTCTGTTGAAGAACATCCTTTATCAGTCATTGTAACCGTATAAATTGTAGAAACACGGGGGTATACAATAGGATTGCCTGTTGTTCTTCCCAATATATTGTAATTCCCTGGCGTCCACTCAAAAGCCCCACTACCAACAGCCTGTAATTGTAAACTATCCGGGGTGCAAATTAAAGTATCCTTAAATGATAAAAATATAGGTGGTTTATCGGTTACTTCAACAGTATTTTGAACAGTATCCCTGCACCCTTTATCTGATTCAACAATTAATTCAACTACCTTAAATCCTAATGAATTATACAGGTATGATGGTGTAGGTGTTTTGCTGGCTGTATCGGCATTGGTAGTTTCATCGCCAAAGTTCCAGCGCCAGAAAGCTGCCGTACCGTAACGGCTTTTTGTAGTATCAGTAAATTCAAATGGACTGTATAAACATCCGCCGTCGAATATAAACCCCGGAAAAAAACCGGGATAAACCATTGCTTTGGTTTCTGTTTGATCAATACATTGTCCTGCAAGTTCAACCTTCAGTTTAACTGTGTATGTTCCGGTATCTGCATATACATGCTGTAGTGTGCCATCGGGAACTGTTGAAGTTTGTGGTGCGCTTCCATCACCGAAATCCCATGTATAAACAGATCCTGTAGGATTTACCTGCAGATTTTTAAATGTTACATTAAAATCATCACAATAAGAATAATCGGGATTTAATAATGCGCGTAATGGTATACAATCAGAGACTTTTATATGAATGTCTTTCCGGTGGGTATTAATTAATACCCCGCGCCTGTACTCAGAAACACATGCAGTAACCACAAACTGCCCGATAACATTTGGTGCGGTTCCGGTAACCAACCCTGTCGAACTGTTTATGGTAACAGCGGGGCCTAAAGGACTGGCAGCAGAATATCTGCTATTATAATTAATAGAATGATAGGGTGGAGGCGCTCCGGGATTAGGAACAGGGCATGTTAAACAATTCTGCCCGCGGCCGGGTCCGCCACCAGTGTAAGCATTACAAAACTGGTACGATAAAGAATCGCCATCAGTATCAACGGCGGAAAAATCAAACTCAAAACCAGAGCCCATACAAATGGCCACCGCATCGTTTGCATTAAATGCCGGACTTGAATTCTGCACCGCATCGGGTAAAGAAGCAGTACCGGGAATCTCGCACGAGTACGTGGCGCCGTGATCGTTGCTGGGAGCGATCATGTTACGAATGCCTTCTATACGGCAACATCTCTGGAAGGAAATAATATACCCAAAGGGATCATCAGGAAATTCCATTCTCACCTCGTAGTATCTTAAGCGGTAACAAACATCGTTTGGAGGATTGGTAATACATGGATTTGAATTCGGATCGTAACGAATAAACTCCTGGCGTGTCATACGTGCTGTAACTACATTCCCATAGCGTCTATTATCAGATTTATAAAATCTGTTGAGAATGACTTCGTCATCAAGCTGGCCTTCGTCGTTTTGTCCGCAATCGATATATAGTTTTAATGTGATAGCATATTCAGAAGAGTTTGGTGAGGCGCCCGGACCGATATATCTATAGAATAACTCGCCTCCCCTGATATGGGCTGCAGATAATGATAGGGAACATCCTGCTATGGTCAGGATTAAAATGCAGATTCTCTTCATGAACACCTCTTAAACATATTTTGCGAACCTGCCGACCCCTTCGATAGATGGGTGGATCTCGCTTTAGGCGAAATAGCCGGGGTGGGTTACGCTGAAATAAATTCCCTGATAGCATTTACACAGAAACTGGGTTCTTCTAACATTCCTAAATGACCTGAATGAGTAGCTATATAAATATAAGAAAATTCAGGAATACTGCACTGTTTTAAACCCTGCTCCAGGGGTACTGCAGTATCGTGTTCACCCATGATAAAAAGGATAGGTTTTTTATAATTGCTGAATACGTGAATACGATCTGGTCTGTTCATCATAGCATTTGTATAATGTACAAGAGAATCGGTAGTGAGATTGCGGTAGCGCTCCACCATTTGTTTAACTTTTTCCGGATGTTTATCAACGGTTTCCGGCGCAAATAGTTTAGGAACAGATGTTTCTATAAATTTCGCCGCGCCATTTTTACGGATAAAGTCCATGTTTTTCTTTCGCGCCTCCTTTTTTTCATCGTTATCGGCGTAGGCAGTAGAATGAAATAAGCCGAATTTGAGGAGCTTTTCCGGGTATTTTTCTGCGAAGGCCAGTGTGATATATCCGCCCATGCTGTGGCCGATCATTATACATTGCCCGATCTTCTCCTGATCAAGGGTTTGTTTAAGAAATTCTGCAAGGGATTCCATCGTGGTGCCTTCGGTATTAGTACCTGTTAAACGGCCGGTTCCCGGCAGATCAGGAGCGATTATGCGGTAATCTTTATTGAATTCAGGGATAATATTATTCCAGATCCCTGAATCCTCTCCAAATCCATGAACAAACACAATGGTTTCCTGCATAAATTATTTTTTAGTTGAACGAAAATAGCAACGAATGCCTGCGGTCATCGCCAGGGGAAGAAATGCTAAATTCATGTTCTGGGGCAGCCAATTCCACGACACGATCAAAATAAAGTAAATAAAACCGGCAATGGTGAAATACTTTCTGACCCATGATTTATTTTGAAGCATTACAAATGCAATAAGCAGATGAGTAGGCATCGCCCATAATACATTATAATTATCGGGAGCCAGTTTATGAGATGTGCCGAACCACATGAACAAAATAAAAAAACCTAATATACCCAGGATTAGAAAATAAGCAATATCAAAAATATTCAATACCGATTGTGCCCATTTTGATTTAAGAATGGATAAGATCAAAACAATAATGAATCCGGCAAAAAAAACTATTGCAGGCATGTCTACACTTCCCCTTTGAAAAAGGGGGGCTTCGGCACCGGCCGTACCGCGTGACTGCTGAGAGGAGTTTTTAGCAGGAAGAATGGTTTTTGTTTCAGCAACAAGATGCTCATTATTTATTGTTGCCCCGGCAAATCCTTTCATTAAATAATCGGGCAGGAACATAGAATAAAAATATCCTGCTTTTTTATCTAATCTACTACCAAGAATCAGATCTATTCCAAATTTGATCCAGGGCTGATTGCCATTTTCCAGGCATTCATGAATCATATCGCGAAATGAAGGGTCTTTGCCCTGAAGGAAATCATTAAAAGAAGCATCGTTGCTTTCTAATATATCGCGTAATCGGGTAGAACAATTATCATAAACAAAATCGTAATTATAATATTTATTTTCTTCCATTGCATTCACCTGCAGATCATTGAATAACTTTTCCTTTTGCCCGCAGGTTAAATTGAGTTTTTGTTCAACCACGCTTCTGCCTTCATACTGGTATTCGTAGAGGAAATTGTTGAATGTATTTATCGATACGAAATACAGTAAGTTTCCTTTCACGAATTTTGCATAGAAGTTGGGATCGTCAAAATCAAATGTGCCGTAATTGAAAATAATATCGCGTCCATTAGATCTGTCTTTTACGCGTATGGCGCTATGGCCAAATATGGAATACAATTCTTCTCCTGTTCCGCAGGTAATTAAACTGATTTGCAGGTTACACGAATCTGTTTGTGCAGATGAATTTAATCCAATAAGTAAAAAAACAATAAAGGCAATTATTTTCATGCTTTTCTTTTAAATCCCCTGCAATTAGTCTTTATGTGCATTTCCCTAAGCTCCCTTTTTACAAAGGGGGAGAGCGGTTTCTTTATCTGCTGTAGTTCGGAGCCTCTCTTGTAATTTCAATATCATGTGCATGACTTTCCCTGATCCCCGCATTCGATATTTTAATAAACTGCGATTGCCTTTGCAATGTTTTTATGTCTTTCGACCCACAGTATCCCATACCCGATCTTAATCCTCCAACATACTGGTAAACTATTTCAGAAAGATTTCCTTTAAAAGCAACTCGTCCTTCAATTCCTTCCGGTACAAATTTCTTAATATCTTCTTCCACATCCTGGAAATACCTGTCGCCACTACCCTGGCTCATAGCACCTATCGATCCCATTCCTCTATATTGCTTGAATTTTCTTCCTTCGTAAATAATTGTTTCACCGGGGCTCTCTTCTGTTCCTGCAAATACACTTCCCATCATTACCACGTTTGCCCCTGCAGCCAGCGCTTTTACCATATCGCCTGTATAGCGAATACCACCATCGGCAATTAATGGGATATTCTTTTTTGACAACACAGAAGCCACTTCCATAATAGCGGTAATCTGTGGAATTCCTGCGCCTGCTACAATTCTTGTTGTACAAATGGAGCCTGGTCCAATACCTACTTTCACTGCATCTGCACCTGCATCAGCCAATGCTTTCGCCCCTGCTGCTGTTCCAATATTTCCAGCAATAACCTGTAAATTCTTAAATGATTTTTTAACTGCTTTTAAGGCTTCAATTACTCCTTTGCTATGACCATGCGCACTATCCAGGCACACTACATCCACTCCGATTTGTTGAAGTGCAGATGCACGATCCAGCATGTCTCTTGTAATTCCTAATGCCGCACCCACTAATAATCTTCCATAATTATCTTTTACTGCATCAGGGTGGCTTGTTAACTGTAATATGTCCCTGTAAGTAATTAGTCCAACCAGTTGTCCGGATTTGTTTATTACAGGTAATTTTTCGATTTTATACTGACTAAGTATTTTTTTTGCTTTAAT
>CAYLVR010000009.1:0-35522 GCA_964387165.1 uncultured Chitinophagaceae bacterium
GGAAACTGTCGCTGCATTGTGTTCCTGTATTCCGCATTCAATAAACTGTGCAGGGAAATCTTTTAAAACTTTTAAGGTTTTAACCGACTCCATTAAATCACAGTCAACTACTGCAACCGGCGCTCCTGTATTATTTTTAATTATATCATATATCGCCTCACCAGTTGCTGTTCTGCACTCAACAGGTTTATCAACACTATATACAATAGCCTTCCCTTTATTGATAAAATTTTCGGGAGCTGCCTCTCTTTCTTTTTCAAAGGAGGATATTTCGCCGAAGGCAAAATGGGGCGTTTCGCCCAACTCATTCAAAGCATCTTCGTACTGCTGCTTATTCAATATCTTTCCATGATATTCGTAATTATTTTCAATAAACGAAACCCCTTTACTCATCACCGTATCGGCGAGTATCACAACAGGCTTATCCGAACGAAACTTCAGCGCTTTATATATATCATTATAATCATGCCCATTAATAGTAACAACCTCCCACCCTGCAGCTGCATATTTCTGGTAAATATTATTCGGCATAATTTCACTCGTTCCCCCGGAGGCCTGTAACCTATTTACATCAACTACCGCAGTAAGATTATCCAGTTTATGCTTTGCAGCAAATTCAGCAGCTTCAGTTAACTGCCCCTTTTGTTGTTCTCCATCTCCCATTACAACAAATACACGATTATTAATTGAACGCAATCTTGAAGCCATAGCAAACCCAGCTCCTACTGATAATCCCTGTCCCAGGCTTCCACTTCCCCATTCAACGCCGGGAATATTTATACTGGGATGCCCCTCGAAAATGCTTTCTTTTTTTCTAAACTTTTCCACCGCCTCGTTAATATCAAAAAATCCGAAATTACCCAACACAGAATATAAACCGGGGGATGTATGCCCATGGCTGATCACAATTCTATCGCGTTCATCATCAGATAAATTGCCAGGCGTAATATTACCACACAACCATAGCATTAAATAAATATCAGCAGAAGACATAGAACCACCCACATGACCCGAACCTGCGTTAATGGTCATTGATAAAATATCTTTTCGTATCTTATTCGATATACGGGTTATCTTATTCAAAGCATTCCCGTTAATTCTTTCAGCTTTAAAATTTCTCAGCTCAGCAATTTCCTCATCATTCAAAAAAGATATCATTTCTGTGATCCTGTGATTTTTATAAATTCATTTATTTCTTCCTGCGTGGTCAGCACTCCTATTTCAATTTCAATTTCCTTTTTGGCCCCCGGTTGTAAAATTTCAAGTGTTCCTTTTTTACGTGTTTCTGTGCGGCCAATAGGATTGCAGTTTCCCGGTTCCAGCCCCACCACATATTCCTTTTCAGCAATCATTTTCCATTGCGTAAACTTTGGCAATTGTATTTTTTTATATTTTATATATACGCCAAATTGCAGATCGGGGTTCACCATTCCACAGCAGGTAATTCCTTTATCATCTGTCTTAAGATCATGAAAAAATAAATGCTCGCGCTCATTCGCCACCGGCTCGCTCCATTTATCGTATTGATCTTTATTATCCTCGGCTTCCCTGGTTGCAGTAGTTATTTTATTTGAATTGCAGATAAAGCGACTGTTTTTATCAAGAAGTGGGTAGCCAATATTAAAATGATAAAGTATCATTACAGGTGTTTCCTGCGTTCCTTCATTTTCAATTATATCATGTATATGAAATGATTTTGCGCCAAGAGATGATGTTATTGTTCTTTTCAAACTCAGGTTTTCTCCATGCAACACTGCTTCTCTCATTTTTCCTGAAACCGTCATAATAAAGTCATCGTCCTTCCACTCTTCATTTACACTAACCTTATCTGCTGCCATATTGGAAATCCTGCCATGTATTCCGAATTGTTGTTTACCAAGAACTGGATGATCTTCCTCTGTGGGGCCACCCACGTTCGATAATCCGCAGGTAGTCAGCAATCCCGCGAAGAATGTGCGCAGCCACTCCATTCCCGTGGCCTCATAATATTCTGGTGAAACAATTCCTGTTTTTGAAATATAACCGAAGGGGATCCCTTTGAACTCGGCCCAGGCAAGATCCATTCCGCGGCCAGGTAATACAGTAAAATGCAAACCCGAACCTGTTTTAACGTCAACAGCCTCAATACCTTTCGCTTTTCCTTCTGCAAATACGTAGCGCTTTAGCCCCGCAAGCTGCGACATATCGCCAATACGGCTGCGGAGAAATCGTTTATCCTTAATTAAATCAATGAATGACAATCGTTTATACCCAAAATTTAATGCATGGGGCTACTAAAACTAGCCAAAATGCTAAAGCAAAAACGACCAGATATTACCCTGATTTATAAATATTTTACCCACGCTATTTACACGTATAGCTGATCTGAGCCCCTTCAAATGTTCCTTCGAAAAAATTCATTCCGGGCGCGCTGACTCCGGTAAAATCCAGCGGAAGGTTTTTATTATTATAATTCACCGCACGGGCGATATTATTTACACTGTAATTATGAAAAATAAACATCCATACGCGATGGGTGCTGTAAACACTTACCTTATTATCATATGTGTACGAACCAACGAGGTTTCCCTGTGTATTATATGAATAGGTTGTTTCGGTATCGGGATAAGTTTCACCATAATCACTATGCAAAAACCTGCGTTTCACCTTGACAATACGGTTTTTATTATCATAGGTAAAGTATTCAACAAATGTTACCGGGTTCACAAGCGCCGTCAGCGTATCACGTACAGGCTGCGCGTCGTAATCATTATATACATACTTCCTGATCGCATTATTTTCTTCTTTTAATTCGATGAGTCTCTGATATTTATCGTATTTAAGAAACGCCCACCCATAGCCTGTTTCGCGTCTGTCATAAGATATCCGGGTGGGATTTCCATCAGAATTATATGTAACCGTTGCAGTTCGGGGGGTAATGGAACTATATCCTGAAATATAATCCGTGACAGTATTGATGCGGCAATTTGTTTTTGAAGCGTTATGGCTGATAGCATCGTAGAACTTCCGGCAACCTGCAAGCAGCATTAGCAGCGAGAGGAATAGAAGAGGCTTCATATGTTAATAATTATTATATAAGTTACAGCTATTTTTGTGCTCAGCCAATATTATTTTTAAAATCACCAGTTGGACGATTCCACACTGATTCCACGCCGATTGCACACCGATTCCAGACTGATGATTGATTGGTGAATGATTGATGACCAACCGATGATTGATTGATGAATGATTGATGAATGACTGATGACCAACCGATGATTGAATCGGGATCGACTGGATAACAAAAGGAGTGAAGGCTATCGTGGACGATAAAAACTGCATAGGATTTAAAATACATCCCGGTTTTTTAGTGGAATGCAAGAATGGCAAAAGTAGGTGTTGAAGGAGAAAACGAATATGGATATAAGGTTTTCGGGAATATTGCGTGATTATTTCCTGTTTCTACGCTTTGAATATATCTTCTTTGCCTTATCAATAATAGCGATTAATTCATTCTGAACAGGGTCTGAATTATCAATGGATTCATTGGCAAGAATAATAACATCGTTCCAGGAGATGTTTTTTGAATACTTCGATTCTTTTAATAAAGAACCAAACATAGCAACAGAAGCAGCCAAGCGATAATACGCAGGCAACTTTTTAAATTCAATAAAATTATTTTTAATAACGTAATCAGAAGAACGCCTTGTAGTATCAAATGGCAACTGATAATTCAATTTAACATCGGCAATATTATCAGAAGAGCCCGCTGCGGGGGCAATCTCAAACATTGCCAGCATTGAATGACCGGATCCAACTTCTCCCCCTTCTATTTCAGTAATCGTATCGGTAAGTTGTTTTAGTTTATTATCATATCCAATTAGCCGGTATTGATGAACGGATTTATTATTAAAATCAATCGAAATAGAAGTATTATCGGCAACAGTGTATAACGTCTGCGTCAATTCTTTTACCAATACCTTCTCTGCTTCTACGTCACTGTCGAGATAAGCGAAATTACCATTACCCTTTTTAGCTAGAATTTCCAGTTTTGAATCTTTATAGTTACCCATACCCACGCCTAAGCAGGTAAGATATATTCCCTGTTCTTTATTGGCAGAAATTAACTGGTCCAACTCCTCTTCGGTATTTTGTCCCACATTAAAATCGCCATCGGTAGCCAATATTACCCGGTTATTTCCTCCTTCAATAAATTTACTTTTAGCTAACCGGTAAGCAGATAGTATGCCCGACGCACCAGGAGTTGACCCACCGGGATTTAATTCTTCTATCGCTTTACGTATTTTATTTTTTTCTTTACCACTCGTAGGTGTTAAAAACACGCCTGTTGTGCTTCCATATACTACTATCGATACAGTATCCTGCTCACGTAAATTATTTACCAGCAACTTAAATGCGGATTTTAATAAAGGAAGCCTGTTAGGCATATCCATTGATCCTGACACATCAATTAAAAACACCAGGTTAGCCGGAGGAACCCTTGCTGTATCTATTTTACGTGCGCACAATTTTAAAAATAACAATTGATTTGATGGTTTCCAGGGGCAGCCACTCAATTGTGATTCAAAAGAAAAAAATTCATCATCTTTCGGTTCGGTATAACCGAAATTAAAATAATTCAGCATCTCTTCAATCCTTACTGCATCAAATGGAACTTTCACCTCCATATTCAGGAACCTGCGCACATTGCTATACGAGGCCTTATCTATTCTTACACCAAACCCTGTTTCTGAATATTTATCTGCTTCAACAAATTCATTTTCTATTAGTGAGCTATAAGATTCTCCAACTGCCAGCCAGTGTTCGCGTTTTTCTAATTGCAGATCTTTGGTAAAAGATAACAGCCTGTTTTTCTGCACGCTTGCATTACCATGCATTAATTTAAGAATAAGCGAGTGGTAACTTCCGGATTCTATATTAAGTGATAAGGACTGATAACCCTGTAAACTAACAGTAATAGAATCTGTTTTTTTCTGAGTGAGTATTCCGAATGAACCTGAGCCTCCCGAAGAATATAAATATCCTGTAGAATGCAGAATTATTTTTGCATTAGGTAATAAGTTATTGCGCTCATCTTTTACTTCACCCCGTATATAATACTGAGCCGACAAAGATTTAGCGAACAATAAAAATAATATAAGTAACTTTTTACTCAACGAGTTTGAATATTTCAGGAATATTTCTGCCTACTCCATCATAATCCAGGCCATAGCCCACCACAAATTTGTCGGGTATGGTAAAACCCAGGTAATCGATTGGTACGGGAAATATCGTCGCCTCGGCCTTATGCAATAATGCCACAATTTTCAAAGAAGAAGGTTGTTGATGTTCTAATTGTGGCAGGAACTCTGTAAGTGTTTTTCCTGTATCTACTATATCTTCAATAATTACTACTTCTCTTCCAAATACTTCGGTGTCCAAACCGATGGCTGTAACCACATGGCCCGTCGATTTTGAACCTTTATAGGAAGCCAGTTTAATAAAACATATTTCGGCTTCAATAGTCAGTTTCTTAAAAAGATCTGAAGCAAAAATAAACGATCCGTTTAATATGGCGATAAATAAAGGTTTTTTATCCTTGTAATCGGTATTTAACTGCTCGGCAAGAAAGCGTACACGCGTTTGTATCTCTTCCTCTGTAAGGTATGGTTCAAATAATTTATCGTGTACCCTGATAAAGGCCATGAATCACATTTTTGATCTTGAAGCCTTCTTCTTTTTCTGAAGGAATATCAGTTGGTCCCTGAACACTATATCCTGCCCCTCCATTTCATTGAAAGTAAGCAAACGATGTAATGGAACATCATATTCCCGGGCAATAGCCAGTAAAGATGTTCCCTGTTTCGCATAAACCACTCTTGTATTTTCAATTAAGAATTCACCATTGGGAAAATCATCAGTATTCGACACAGGGGGCACTGGAATTATTTCTGCTTCGATCGCTGGTTGCTCATCAGGAGTTGGTTCTTTTGTTAGATCAACAACAGGAATATCTATCGAAAAGTTATTATAATTATTATAGCCGGCAGCCAGCACCTCATCTGAAGGCGACAGTTTACCCATCGCGATCAGTGTATATTGCTGCAGGTTATAATCTTCAATTAATTTAATTAATACGGGGGCGTATTTCGGATTTGTAGCATAGCCGGCTTTCTTTAAACCAATGCACCACGATTTATAATCTTCGGGATCGAAATCAAAAAGAAATGCATAATGTTTACCGGCACGTAAAAAATCGGAATGATCCCGGTAGGAAAGAATTGCAGAGTCATATTTACGGAAACATTCCCCGCGGGCATCATCGTCGTGAGATACTTTCTGACCCGTCCAGTACGATTTGCATTTTATACCAAAGTGATTATTCGATTTATTTACCAGTACGCTTTTACCTGCAGATGTTTCATGGATGCCCTGCGCAAGGGTAATAGAAGCCGGAACGCCGGTGCGTTTCATTTCTTCTATGGCCAAATACTTGTATTTATTGATGTATTCAATACAATCCGATACTGGCTGTGCCCTGGTAATAATACTGGCCATCATAAACAATGCTACAGCAAAAGCTCTCATCGATCCTTATATTTTATTTTTTTACAATTATTAACAGACCGTCGCGAATGGTAAGTAATACCTGTTCTACCTTTTCATCATTCTTCACGTACTCGTTGAACTCACTGATCGCTTTGGCATTTTTACCACTAACAGGCTGCTCCAGTACCTGTCCATGAAACAGCACATTATCTGCCAGTATCACGCCCCCCTTCCTTACCATCGGCAATATTAAACGATAATATTCAAGGTATCCGGTTTTGTCGGCGTCGATAAACACCAGATCCCAGGTTTCATTCAATTGAGGAATAACTTCTAACGCATTTCCGATGTGTAAAATTATCTTCTCGCGGTAATTTGATCGGTTAAAATTGGCACGGGCGGTAGCGGCATCTTCTTCGCGAAGCTCGATGGTGTGCAGCTTTCCGGTTTCCGGAAGGCCTTTCGCCATGCACAAAGCGCTATAACCGGTGAAAGTGCCAATCTCGAGGATCTTTTGCGGTCTGAGCAAACTGCTAAATATTTCTAAAAATTTACCCTGATGCTTGCTGCTCATCATATGAGCGTGCGAATGAGTGGTTTCTGTGGCAGTTGCAACCTCTTCCTGCAGTGCATCACCGGGAGATGTTAAACTATCGGCATAAGCCTGAACAAGTGAGTTAATGAGTTCCATTTTTTATTCTTTATGTGTCACCACCCTCACGCAACGGAGCGGCACGGGTGGGTAAGCCATTTGCTCAAAAGCCCTAAGTGCCTGGTTGTGCTTTTTTTGATATCAGCCACAACCCTGCAAAGGTAAGCAACCCATTATAGATAAGGAGCTCATAGCCAATTTTGAAGGCCCCAAACAGGGAGGTTTTCAGGTTATAATAATCAAGCAAGAGGATAAGAACAGGCGCAATTAAACACACATAAATAGAGAGTTTATCATTAATCTGTTTTTTGGTTAAAATGCCAAAAGCAAACAAACCAAGCAACGGACCATAAGTAAATCCTGCCACTTTAAGTATCACATCAATGATCGACTTATTATCGAGCCACTTAAAACCCATTACTACAAGAAAAAATATCACTGCAAAGCTGAGATGCACCCGCTGACGGATCTTTTTTCTTGATTTTTCGTCAAGCGTTTCATTGCGCTTCAGTCCTAATATATCAATGCAATAAGAAGAAGTGAGTGCGGTCAATGCTCCATCTGCGCTCGGGAACAATGCCGATATCAACCCGATGATAAAAACAATAGACAATGCTGTGGGCATAAAATTCAGCGCCACAGTTGGGAACAGATCATCATTCGCCACTTTAATTCCATTATTCTCTGCAAATAAAAACAACAGTCCGCCGAGCATTAAAAAAAGAAAGTTGACAACAATCATGATCACACTGAAGGTCATCATGTTCTTCTGTGAATCCCTTAAATTTTTAACACTTATATTTTTCTGCATCATCTCCTGGTCGAGGCCGGTCATCCCGATAGTAATGAACATTCCACCTAAAATACTTTTAATAAAAAAATATGAGTTGTTAGGATCGGTATTGAATATTTTAGTTAATCCTCTTTCTGTGATTTGTCCGAATACACCTGCAGGGTTTTCAGGAAGATGATTCATCACATATAAGATGCAAGCGATCAATCCCAGCAACATAAATGATGTTTGGAGAGTGTCGGTAAATACAATTGTTTTTACCCCGCCTTCAAAAGTGTACAACAATATCATTAATAAGATAACAAATGTGGTAACCCAGAAAGGCACCCCCATATCTTTCAGAATAAATATCTGCAATACATTAATTACAAGGTATAATCTTGCTGTGGCGCCGAGCGTTCTTGAAATAATAAAAAATAATGCTCCTGTTTTATAAGATACGATTCCCAGGCGCTGCCGCAGGTAATTATATATTGAAGTAAGATTTAATTTATAATATAGTGGAAGAAGAATAAATGCAATGACCATATACCCGATAAAGTTGCCCAACACCACCTGGAAATATGCAAAACCTGTAGAGCCCACAGTTCCCGGAACGGAAACAAACGTAACGCCTGAAAGTGAGGTACCGATCATTCCGAATGCCACGAGCATCCAGTTAGAATTACGGTTACCAATAAAAAAAGAATCGTTATTAGAATTCTTCGATGTAAAATAGGCTACTACCAGTAATACAAGGAAATAACCAATTACGAATGAGAACAGCAGGGTTGATGACATAAGGATATATTGAAGCTCAAGATAATAAAATTTGTATCTTGTATTTTATGAACATTAAATCGGTAGCCGTATTCTGCGGGTCCCGCGATGGTAAAAATCCGTTATTCGCCAAACATGCAGCAGAAATGGGAAAGCTAATAGCTGTCCTCGATCTGAAACTGGTGTATGGTGGCAGTAAAAAAGGCCTGATGGGTGTGCTGGCTGATGCAGTGCTGGCAAACAATGGCCAGGCGCTGGGAGTAATGCCCAAGGTACTGCTGGAATGGGAGCAACAACATGAAGGGCTCTCTGAAATGGCCATCACAACCGATATGCACAGCCGCAAAAAAATGATGTATGATATGAGCGATGCCGCCATCGTAATGCCCGGCGGCTTTGGTACACTAGATGAGTTTTTTGAAATGCTTACCTGGAACCAGCTAAAGATCCATGATAAAAAAATATATGTCCTTAACTCCGGCGGTTTTTATAATCATCTGCGATTGCACCTAAAAATGCTGGAGATGGAGGGGTTTCTATTTGAACCACTAAACGATCGGATAATATTCTGCGATAATCCTGTTGAATTATTTAACAAAATCACTTAGGCCATCTTTGTAATAAAACACTTTTTGGTTACTGGCTCTTTTCTCTGTCGCTAAGTTATCCGTATCTGTTTTGTTATAACCAGGTTCGTCTGTAGCAATTATTGTTGCTTCTGTATAATATCTTAAATAGTCTTTCAATATCCATTCGTTATCTACTATTATTAAATCGCCGGGCGAAACGAGTTCATTTATCTTTTTAGTTTCATTATAATACCAATCGTTGTTTGCGTCCTGTAACCAGCGCATACTTCCGAAATAGTTAACAACAAACATAACAACAGGCAGAAAATATATCGCAGGTTTTATCGGCATAGTTCCAATTAGCAATAACCACACAATTACCATCTGCAATATCCAGAATTCCAATATTTCGGGCATCCAGAAACAAAAAAATGCAGAATATACCAATAGCGTAATTAATAAAGGGGTAATCATTGGATATTGACCCTTTATTGATTTATAACGCAGAAAAAATTTAATCATCAATACCAATAAATACACAGCGAGGGTAACAGCAATGACAGTGAGTGTCCAGGCCATTAACGGATCGATATTGCCGGATAGGAATATTTCATCTTTTAGCCCATGTGATTGAAATGAATTCTGTAAATAATGTTCAAGGGCGGGAAGCTGAAAAATAAAATGCCCCCCAATAAATGCATGAGCAAAACCGGTTATTACATGCAACGGGGTTTTTAAAGTGGGTGGCTGCCAATAATCATGGCCAACAGTGTATCCCTGCATCCATTCTATCCATCCAGAAAAAGAATTATGCCCCTCGATGATCCAGCCGGCAATAAAATATATTGTCCCAACAATAACAATCCCCGTTAAAGCATATACACGCAGCGAAGAATACATTTTATTCTTCATAATGCCGTATAGAACAACAATAGCAAATAGAATATTCACCTGGTGAAATAAAATAGCAAGGCTATGAAATAATGCTATTTTCCAGACATCGCTTACAGCGAACGTTTTTTTAGCAAGAATATATAAGCAGAGAAGAATAAAAAATAAAGGTGGGAGATATACTTCGATATTAACGCTGTAGAACCAGACGCCGTAAGAGAAAGCAACAACCGCAGTGCCCAAAGCAGATATTATACCTGAATGATGAAATCTTCTTCTAAAAAAGAGATAGACCATTGTCAGTGCAGACGCACCCCATAAAGCCGTAAAAGATTCTATGACATAATGATCTGCGGCTAACCCCTGCCATAACAACAACCATTTATTAGCGAGGAAATGATATAATAAATGATGCTGATGAAACAGGTTAGTGCCATTAACAATATCATTCAGATAATGAATCGAATCGTGCGAGGCGGAAAAATTATTAACAAGGGTCGAAAGGAAAAACAGGTATGATATTATCCAGACGATCAGAGAACTCCTTGATATAGTTGTCCCGGATTTAATCATAACAGTGTTATTTTTTCACGATAAATGCAAACTTATCCTTGAATTTAAGGAACCATTTCTCGAACAGGTGATACGACATCAGGCTGATACCAATCGATAATATCAGCGCCAGCAACATCATTGCAAACGACACCCACGTATTCGACCCATTCAAATGTAGGGCATCCATTACTTTGATTGCGAAATAAAGTCCCAGGAAATGCAGGCAGTACAACCCATAAGTATAAATGCCCAGATTACTTATGATTTTAAAATTACTCATTTTGAACAGCGAGTGTTTTGCATAGTTCTGTTCAAGAATGATCATCCCAAAACAGAATGCAATCACTATTCTTTCAAATATCACTGGTATGCCGGGAACAAATATCTCGTCCTTAAATAAGGTGACCACCAGCGTAAATGCATATAACAGCAACAGCATTGGTTTGCTGATATTGGTCATGAAAGATTTAAACTTGTTTTCATAAGAAACCAGGTAAGCAAATAATCCACCCAGGGCCATGTCTCCTATAACAGAAAAAGTATGGAAATATCTTACTGCAAATTCGTAATCATTATCTCCTGTATAAAACGATCTGAATATTAAAGAGAACAACATGATGGCAGGAAACACGAACCGATAATACTTAAAAGGTACTATTCTTAATATTAAAGGCCATGTTAAATAAAACTGCTCTTCTACTGCTACCGACCATAACACCGATAATAATAGCGCATCCGGCTTTTCGGGCCATGTATGCATAATATCGAAATTGGCCGCGAAAAATATATAATACCAGGGATCGGCATTTTCAACGACCGGTTGCCCGCTCATCTTCTTAAGCAACACAAAACCGATAAATCCAACTATCACGCACAAATAATATAGCGGCCATATCCTTAAAATCCTTCTTACATAAAAATTAGGAACATGAATTGTTCCCGTAAATTCTTTTTCTTTAATAAGCAGATAGGTTATTAAAAAGCCGCTCAGTACGAAAAAGAAATTCACACCTAAATTCCCGTGGCGGAATAAAAAGGCAATCGTATCATATACGGCAGGCTGTGAATCCTTTAAATAACTGAATATTGAAAGGCTGCCATGATAAACAAACACAACGAAAAAAGATATAAAACGTAGTCCATCAAGGTTCGGAAAGAATATTTTTGTTTTAGCAGAAGGAAGTTTTTGCTCCATTACAAGGCTTTAATTTTTTTCTATTACCTGGGGATTGATAGCCGACACAGGTTCTTCGGGAGCAATTTTACCAGGATGGTTGGCCCATGTGCTGGACCCGGGCTTCTTACCTGCATTCGGATTTTTCAACGTAAACAGCCACCACATACCCATTCTTTCAGTTACGTTCGCTACTACAATGGGAACTCCGATACCCAAGATAGTGCTGATAACTAACAACACAAAGAAATTATCGTAATGAAGTACATGTCTGAAAAATATCCTTGTACCAGCCGTAACGGCAAGGTGAATGACATAAATGTGTAAAGAATGATAACCAATGACCCTGATAAATTTCATCTTACCCCATTTCTGAAAAAGGAAAGAACAATGGATAAGATAAGCTCCACCAACCAATCCAACAATTAAGAACAAGGCAGGCATCTGGTTCTGTACATAATAGTCCCATTTCTGGCTGATATTAATATTAGTAAAATATAATTCAAGTACCAGGAATAATGGTGTGAAGATGAGGAACGTTTTAGTTGCACTCATCATTTTAAAATTCTTATCGTCGAGAATGAATTTTCCAAAAAGGTCCCCTACGGCAAAGAAGATATAATAAAAGAAAACATCAAGAATAAAAATATGTTCTGTGATGCCGAGAATTTCGTGCGTTTTATAATAACGGAAAACGCCGGTTATCGCATAAAGAAATATACCGAGTAGTATCTGGTGAAGCATTGTAAACTTTGCTTTAACCTTCATCAGCGCATAAAAGCTCCCTGTCAGAAACAGGGTATGGAGGTACCAGAATTGTTCTATTTCCCTTGGTTCGATGATTAGTTTGAGATAATCTATTGGTTCCCTTTCAACGTTCACATAATCTTTAAATATCAGTTGAAGGGTCACCTGTATGCAGCCCCATAACAGGAGTGG
This sequence comes from uncultured Chitinophagaceae bacterium, assembly GCA_964387165.1. Lineage (GTDB taxonomy): Bacteria > Bacteroidota > Bacteroidia > Chitinophagales > Chitinophagaceae > Flavitalea. The sequence goes on from CAYLVR010000009.1 coordinate 12,861, forward strand.
CCATATGAGTGTTCTGAATCTGCCGGTGATATAATCGTTTACACTTTTTTTCCGCAGAGTGCCGCCAAGGAATATTCCCGATACAATAAAGAACAAAGGCATACGGAAACTAAAGAAAAAGACATCTGCAAATTTGAGTGCAGGGTAAGCGTATTCGGTTCCTGCAGGATGAAGGCCCTCCTGCACATGCCTGAAGGTCACCAATATAATACATAACCCTTTTGCGTAATCGATCCATGCGTACCTGCTCTTGTCTAAACTCACACCTGGATTGTAAAAGAGATCCTTCAGTTTCACTTGCTGCAATTTTTTGGGAAGATATACATTTTGGGCTATCAGCCCAAGTCGTCCCGCCGAAACGGGGACACTTGGGCAGGTTGTAAGTTTCTGGCGCAGGTGTTACGGCCAAAAGGCCGAACGACTTGTACCAGCTAATGATCACTTTAATGTAACCTATGCTGGCCCTGATTTATTTATTTTCCGGTTCTGACAACTTTATTAGCCTGTATTGGCTTACCATTCACGCTCAGCGTCATAATATACACTCCTGTTCTCATACCCGCATCAGCACCGCTGATTCTGAGGGTATTACTACCGGCAGATAATTTACCAAATGTTTTATGGTAACCTAATCTTCCCGATAAATCATACACTTCCACGCTGATATTATTATTGGCAGATGTATTATTGAAATCGATGTTTACAAAATCATTGAATGGGTTTGGATATAACCTTCCATTCACTGCCGCCACATTACGTTCCGCTACGGTAGCCAGTTCATCTGCATTCTCAACAGCCAGATCTGATATATTAATAACACTATTGTTCAATATCAGGTCATTAATACTTTCCGGATCATTATAATCCTGGATAATTATACCACCGTTAAATCCATATAGCGCCTCATTTGTTGTTGAGAAATCAAGTAATACATCACCAGCTGCATTAGGTACAACATTATCAATGTAAACAACTTTGCTGCTATTCATCCATGAGTTCAGATAAACTGTGCGTCCGTTAATTGTATAAGTTGCTGTATAATTTCCTTTGAACCATCCGACAATACTTGAGCTTCCAAAGAAACCAATGCGGTAACGTCTTGTGTGGTTCAACCCTGACAACCTGAACTGCGATAACTGTGTTTTATCTATCCAGAAATCAGAAGAGAGTGCTTTATCAGGAACCACACCTGAGTTATTTCCTGTAACAACACCTGCGGTGAACTCGCCATTAAATATCCTGATTAATTCCAGGCTCAATCCTGATGCAGCGCCCGACTGGTTCGTTAAACCATCGTATGTAGCAGCGATCGTTGGAGAGGCGTATGTATTGTTCCAGGGATAATCAGCATCCGGCATCGTGTAGTTGAAATTCACATACACAATAGAAGCCGGTGTGATAGCTTTCGCACGGTTACTGTAATCAGAGAAGATTCCACTGGCAGATTTAGCCCGAACTCTGTACCAGTATTTGGTATTCGGGTTCAATCCTGTATTCCTGTACACTGATGTATTTGCAGGAAGTGCAATAGATACATTATTCAGTGTGAACAATGAATCAGTGGCCCTTTCTAAAACATAACCGCCCACCGCAGCTTCATCAGCAGTTCTGTCTGACCAGCTCAGATTGATACTGTTACGATCGTTGGGTTCAGCATATAGATTAATCGGGTTAAGAATTGTAACAGCGGCAGGATCATATTCTTCAATTACCAACCCATTCAAATAATTAACCGCTGCGCCATTAACTCTTCCTGCGGTAAACGCGATCTGTCCACCAGAAGGTGTCAGGCCATTAAGGTTTGCAGTCTGTTGTGTATTATAGCGTGCATCAAGTGTATCTCTTTTTGTTCCTGAGATATATTCAGCCGTTGCAAGAGGTCCTTCGTTCATGCTACCAACAATTACGATGTTGTATCTCTTGGTATTATCAAGCCCGCCAACAGTAATTGTTTTTGGTCCTGTACCATCAGTAAGGCCACTTTGTAATACTGAATCAGGATAAACACCACTGTTATTACCTGTCATATGACCCATATTATTCAATACACCTGTCCACGCTGTATTAGTAGTAACAGTGAATGTGGTCAATGTATTTTTTTCGTCCCTGATTCCGGTAAGAACATTACCCGATGTTCTTGTACCTAACCAGTTGTTCCATGGAGCAGGAGCTGTTTTACCTTCGCTTCCAAAATTAATGTATGCAGATCTTGTATTCTTATCAGAAACTGTAACACCGATATTCTTTATAATTTCAGCGCCCTTATTATCAGCGGCTTTCAGTTTAAGATTGAACCAGCCGATATGATCTGTGTTTGGAGAACCCGTGATCCTGTAATTAGACCCCCCGAGGTTTGTAAGTGTAATAAATCCGGGTTTTTCAAGCAGGGAAACCGTTAATACATCACCCGGATCATCAGTTACCGTGAAGTTAACCTCGGTAGTGGATCCTGTTTTCAGATAAATATTATCCGCTACAGCTATTACAGGACTGTTATTGCCAGTAACTATTTTAATTGAATCGCTTGAAATACCAACACCATAAGTATTTACGCCAGCAACATAATAATAGTATGTTGTTTGAGGAGCAATAGTATTATCATAATAAACCGAGCTGTCTTTATTAGTAGCCCCGGCATTTAATAATGTGTAAGGTCCTGCTTTAGTAATAGCACGGTAAACGTTATAAGCATCTTCATTATATGCCTTATCGGTCCATGTTAATTTAACACCTGAATTAGCTTCGTGATCACCTGCAAGTGCTAATGGTTTAGCAGGAACAGTGTTATCAGCGAAATTAGCCTTGATCACAAATCCGCTTAAGGTACCGCCACGCGATGTAGCATTATCTCCGATCATAGTAACCAGGATCTCTCCTGCCGCATCGGCTTTAGTATTATTAATTACGACACCATTAATATTATTCAGGTAACCAATACTTGCTGTAGCGTTTCCTATTTTATAGGTTATTGTACCTGTTAAATTAAGTCCGGAATGGAAAGTGAAATCGTAGGTTTTAGAACTATCCAGTCCGCTAACCCTGATAATTAATGTATCAGATAAATTATTGCCCGCATTGAAACCCCATGTATATGAATCTTTGATTACTGCATCAGGAAACACGCCAGCGCCAGTCTGCAAACCATTAGTGGTCAGTGCAGTCACTGCAGGGGTTTTTGCAAGTGATAAAGTGATATCACTTGGATTTCCCTTAGTATTAAATATCTGGGCCGGCAAAGTGAATGTAGAAGCTGAAATACTGTTCCATCCTGCAACCTCTGGGCTTGAGCTTCTGATATCAAATTGCACAGTTTCATCCGGATCCTTATCCAAAACAGTTATTGTAGTAGTGCTGCTCGTCCACGCTCCATAACCATCGTTTAAATAAACTACCACTTCATATTCTCCTGAAGCTGCATAACCAGGTTTAAAGGCTATTGCTCCTGTTCCGTTATTGTTATTTGTAAATGTGGCAAAAGAAGGCAGGCCACTAAATGTCCAGTTCATTCTGGTGGTACCGTTATTATCTGTACCAGACAATGGCAAATTTAATATACCGCCTTCGCTCATAATAAATGTCTCAGCAATTGGAGCAAGCACAGGAACATCATTATCATCAACAGTAATGCTGAAAGCTGCCGTGTCCTTTCCACTATTTCCATCAGCCACAAACACTTTCATATTTAATGTTCCTCTTTGCCTTGATGTTGGAGTAAAGGTGATATTAAATAATCCATTTTCAGGGCTTTGCACAGTAGCGTAAACTGGCAGGCTCTGTGTAGTAAATGTCAATACTTCCCCGTCTGCATCGGAAGCCCTTACCGACAGGGTATATGTAGTACCATATTTCATGGTAAAATCTCTTACCTTAACAATTACTGGTTTGGTATTAAGTGTTTTGCCATTTACTTCAGCGGCAAAATTTGAATTTGCTGTAATACCTGTTGCCCTTACTCTATAGTAGTAAGTAGTATTAGCAAACAGTGTGCTGTCGTTATAAGTAATTTGCGAACCACTACCTGCAGGCAGAGTAGCAATTTTCCTGTCATTTGATTTGTCGCCCGATGATCTCCAGATCTCAAATCCTGTTTCATTAGATGATGCATCAGTGAATTTAAGTGCAATTGTATTTGTAGAAATCACAGTCGCTGCAACACCTGTTGGAACTGCAGGAGCTGCTGGTGCATTTAATGTTGTTGCAGCAGATTGTGGAAACTCATTATTCGATTTCAACTGAACAATTTCTCCTGCAGATAATGCACCGCGTATAATAAACATATTGTCCATTAAACCTGCATAGTTACCATATGAGCCATCGTTAAATACTGAAGCGCTATTGCTTGTTGTACTTGGCCGACCCAGGCGTGAAGCGTTTGAAGAAGTGCCTGAAATGGTCACAAACGAAAGTGAGTTATTAGAAGCCACTTCAACACCATTCAGGAATAATTTCAGTGAGTTTACATTATATACTACTGCAACATGATTCCACTGACCAGATAACCAGTTACTATTGCCTGTAAAATTGCTCAATGTTATTGTACTTCTTACAGACCCGCTGGCAACACCTGCAACCAGGTCATCACTATTAAACCGTAAACCCAAACCATTATCACTACCACCAATATCGAATATCATTCTTTTACTGTTGGTAGCTGTTGGTTTGATCCACAAGGCAACAGTACGTTTATCATAACCCCCGATCGCAGGAAACGCACTTCCGTTTCCAAGTGTGATATAATCTGTGCTGTTGAATTCTACTGAATGTGAACCTTCAGCTCTGTCAGTACTAAAACCTGTACTTGATGCTGCTAAAGTTGCGCCACCATTTGCTTCAGTATAATTATTATTGAATTTGTAATTAGCTTCTGTAACTGCAGAAATAAAATCTGAAGCTCCGCCAGAAGCAATCGCGCGTACTTTATAGAAATATTTAGTTGCTGCGTTTAATCCTGAATCGGTATAAGATACTACGTTAGCAGCAGTTGAGAAAACCGGATTATATGTTCCGTTTAATGTGGTTGACCGCACAATTTCAAAACCTGTTTCATTTACACTGTTATCGGTCCACGTAATATTAATTTTGTTATAGGCGGTAGCAATAGTGCTAACAGCAGAAGGAGCTTCTACTGAGGTAGCATTAGCCTGGTCCCCGATAGAGAAGAAATTCTTTGGAATTCTTTGTCTTGATAAACCAACGTTATTGGACCAATATAAATTCATTTCCTCACCGCCACCTACTTCTGCATACGTGATAGCGATCGTATGATAACCTGCAGTAAGGTATCTTGATCCTGTTTGAGATACCACACCATGTGCGCCATCATTATTAACAAGAGCAGCTGCGTTAAATGAATAGGGTACATCAATATATAGTTTACTTCCATCATCAGAAGCGGTCTCGAACGTCCATGTACCTGCCACAGGGATATAAATTAATCCCTCCCATAAGAAAGCGAAATTATCATCCTGTGTTCTTACACCCTCACCTGCATTCACCGTATCCATAATTCCTGTTTTAACAGGAGTAAGGGTATTAAAATTGGGAAGGTTATTGTAGGCACCGTGGTAGTATTTATAATTCAATCCCTGGCGGTGGGTATAGCCGGAAACCTGGTTACTGTTCACCGAAGCATTACCTGCTCTATCAATTGCTTTAACTACAAAGTCGTAAGTAGTTAAACTATCAAGGTTGGCAACAATAAATGTTAAATTAGGCGTGCTGTATAATTTCTGTCCGTTAGCATAAATATCATAACGTGAAACTCCCACATTATCAGTTGCTGCTTTCCATTTTAATGTTACAGACGTCGAAGTACTTCCTATATATTCAAGTTCTGTTGGGGCAGTTGGGAGTTGATTGTCTATTTCAGTTTTTCCTGTCGCTTCGTTGCTTGATGCAGAAGCGCCTGTTTCTGCCACTGCGCGAACTACATAATAGTAATCTGTATTTGGAATTAATGCAGTATCGTTATAGGTAACCACATTTGGTGCGGTAATTTTTACAAAAGTGTAAGGTCCTCCTGCTTTAGTAGCACGGTATATTTCAAAACCCGTTTCATTTGTTCCTGCATTAGGATTATCTGCCCAGTCGAGTCGTAAAGAAGTTTGTGATAACGCGGTAACTGCAAGATTTTTTGCTGCATCAGGTTTTGGAGTACCTGTTGCGTTTACTACTTTAAATTCTTCAGAAAATAATGTCCCGCAACCATAAGGTTCAGAATATTTCGCCTTATATGTTCCAGCTGGTGCATCATATATCTGTGAAGTGTTTACAATTACATTATCCGATGTGCGTACCCATTGGTAATTTAAAAATCCACCAGGTAACTGTAATTGTGTTTTTGTATTTCCATCGAGCGTTGGAACTACTTTACTGTTTGTTCCAACAATCTGGATAGGGGGAGTTTGTGTAATTGTTTTTGGACTAATCACGGCCGGTTGCATTGAGTATTCCGACCATGGGCCACCGGGTATTCTTCTAAAACGCACACGGTATGTACCAAAGGTTTTAACAGTAATTTCATTACCCCCTGCTGAAATAGCACCAACTACGGAACTATTCAGATTAGTGGTATTTTTATTATTATTGGCAGGACTACCTACTCCATAGCTCGTCACGATATTCACTCCGTCTTTCTGCCATTCATAATCATAAAACCCTGCTGTAATTCCGATTTTCACATTAACTACAGAATCCGGGCAAAATTCAAATCGGTTAAAGAATATTAATGGGTTCGCCTTATGCGTTGCATTCATGAAAGGGAGAAAGTCAGCTTCTGCCCAATGCCTGTCCCAGCAGGAGTGGCCAAGATCGGGGTACATAGTACGTCGCATATTTCCACCCAATCCTACAATATTTGTTTCAGTATATTTAGCCATCGCAGTATCAGGGTTTCCGTCCTTACCACCGGTAGCTAACCAAATCGGAATATGAACCAGGTTATTCCACTGTAAGGGAACACCGGCCGCAGATGTAGGCGCTATTTTCGCAATACGCTGCGGATAGTTTTCGGCCAGCTCCCATGAGGCGATACCACCACCGGAAAGACCGTATACGAATACACGGTCGTTATCGGCTCGTACATATTTTACAAGAGAATCTATGAAAGCAAGAATTGTATTATAACTGGCATTTGGACCACTGCCCCACTCGCCCCAGCAACCAGCATCTCTGGATCTCAATTGAGGATAAACCAGGAAGCCGTCGAAAAGACCATCTTCCGCACGTTGTCCATGTACCCTTCCACCAAGCACCAATTGTTTTTCATTATTATAAATCCCTCCATTGGATGCACAAGCTACCTCACCGGCACCGTGCATAAATAACCCAATGGGATATTTTTTTGTACCCGGGTCAGTAGAAAAATTCTTGGGGAATTTTACCCTGAAGGTCAGTTTAGCACCAAAATAATTAAAATAATACGCTTTAAAAGTTCCTGCAAGCGCGGCGAATGATCCGGAACCGGAACTCACGCCATTTGTGCTTGTAGATACCCACTTCTGTAAACCAACAATATTGGTATCAGGTTTTTGAGCGGAACCGTAAGCAGCACTAGAACTGTAGCGTACTGTTGGGTCGTTAGGGTCGAAAACATTCTGGGCGGCAGTTTTTCCTAATAGGCCCAGCGAAACAACGGCGAGAAGTAAAATTCTCTTCATAAAAAAGTAATTAACGGTTAGGGCATCTACGGCAAAAGCCATAAATGGGCATCATCGGAGGATAGAATCTGAACCAGTAATCAGAGAGGAGATTGGAAAGGGTACTACTGGAAAAGAAACAGACAGTAAAACACTTGGTCTGTTCAAGGGATCTTGGAGGGTTTTAACGGGTCAAAAATAAAAACAATTTCTGTAAAGTGAAATATTTGGCCAATATTATTCTTTTTCTTATCTACGTTGAACTTATGGCCCTGGTTGCAGAAATAATATTTTGGCTTGCTCTCTTTATCATTTTTTACACTTATGCCGGCTATCCGCTGCTCTTAATGTTACTTACCAGTTTTAAGAAAAGTAATTCAAAATCAACCAGTTATATACAATCAATGGATGATTATCCATCCATTACCATGCTCGTTGCGGCATATAACGAAGAGGAGATACTGGAAACAAAAATCCGGAACACTATCGGGCTCAGTTATCCAATTGATAAATATCAAATTTTGTTTATAACTGATGGATCAACTGACAAAAGTAATGAAATCGTCAGCGCGCATCCTTCAGTAAAACTCATGTTTGAAGCTGAAAGAAAGGGAAAACTGGCTGCTATAAACCGGGCCATAAAGAATATTGAAACTGAAATTGTGATTTTCTCGGATGCGAATACGCTGCTTAATAAAGATAGTCTTATTAATTTAATATATCATTTTAAAGATGAGAAAGTCGGTGGGGTGGCCGGAGAGAAGAGAGTGAATGATGGAGCTGGCAGCGAAGGCGCCTACTGGAGATATGAATCTTTTTTGAAGAAGCTTGATTCAAAATTATATTCAGTAGTTGGCGCTGCCGGTGAGTTGTTTTGTATGAGAACATCCTTGTATCAGCCTTTGGAAGGTGTTATAATAGAAGATTTTATTCAGTCGCTAATGCTTTGCATGAAAGGATATGTTGTGAGGTACGAACCTAACGCTTTTGCCACTGAAAAAGCTTCCCTCTCCTTAAAAGATGAGCAGGAAAGAAAAACCAGGATCAGCGCAGGCGGTTTCCAGGCTATTGGCAAACTTTCCGGATTGTTGAATATTTTCCGCTATAGGGTGCTATCTTTCCAGTATATATCACACAGGGTGCTAAGATGGACCCTGTCACCTCTTTCACTGATCTTACTGTTCCCTGCTTCAGTATACCTATATATATATACGTCCGGCAACTTCTATGCCCTGGCTTTCTGGTTACAGGTGGTGTGTTATCTTGCGGCGTTTATTGGCTGGTTTACCAGATTAAAAATATTTCAACTGCCTTTTTACTTCTTTTTCATGAATTTATGTGTTGTTGCCGGGTTTTTCCGGTATCTTAGAGGGAACCAGCAGGCAACCTGGCGCAAGGCTTCGCGCTGAAGAAAAATTTAAAGAACGAATTACTTGCATATCCCACCATAGTTATTAATTTTACATCTCTATCCTATCATTACTCCACATCCTCTTCGGAAAATCTACCATTAACGTTGTATTTCCTGCCTTTCAAAAAGGCATTATTATTGCAAACTCCAATACCTGATGAGGATTAATCAGTCCGATACATAATTCCTTCGAAAAATTGCGATTTTTTAAGTTTAACTCTTTTAAATGAAAAAGAAGATACTCGCAATTGATGACAGTAAGGCTATCAGGTTTCTCCTCCAGACCGTTTTAGGAAAGGATTACCAGGTTATTACCGCGCCGGATGGATGCTCGGCAATGTACTGGCTTTCACAAAGAAATATGCCCGACCTGATTATCTGTGATCCCCAGTTACCTGATATGCAGGATTGGGAATTGGTAGAAGAATTATCGACAAGCATTATATATAGAAACGTACCACAGGTTGTGATTTCATCACTCGACAGTACCATTACGAAAATTAAATGCGAAGAATTAGGAATTGATGATCACTTTACCAAACCATTTAATCCGGTTGTACTTTTAGAAAGCATTAACAACCTTATTAGTAAGAAAAAGAACCATGCTCACAACTTTACAGTATAACAAAACAAGTCAAAGAAGCTACAGGCATTTTTCTGTGCCTCCCTCAGTTTCCGCAAACAGGAAACGGGATTTCTTTTACATTGGCAAAAGAAATGGCATGATAGATACGCTTGTAAATTATTTTGAAGGCGGCTATTCAGCAGAAAATACTGATCGTGCACGTGCAATGATGCAAAGATTAGGCGTTACTTTGAATGCCGCTCCTGCAGTAATTATTATTGAAGCTGCATTAGGTCATTCAGCGATCGTTTCATTTTCAAATTTCCTTTCTGCCAGCGATAAGCTAAAACATGTTCCATTTTTTATTGAAGGAACATCTTTATCAAAAACAGACCTTGACAAGTTTAGGCATACACCTGCTGCCGATGATATTATTTCTTTGGAAGAACTCGGCGGGCAGCGGTTAATGAATAAGGTTAATTTCTGGACAAAGATCAAGGAAAAAGCTGTTGCAGCGGACCAGGAGAAGAATAATGAATTACATAACAGCAATTACACATCGGCAGATATAGCTAAAAGAATCTTCGATATTTTGATCTCATCGTTATTAATGCTCGTTCTCAGTCCTGTTTTTTTACTGATCATGCTTGCATTAAGGATCGAGTCGAAAGGACCCGTGTTTTACATTTCCAAAAGAGCTGGAAAAGGATACAGAATTTTCAGTTTTTACAAATTCAGGACAATGGAGGTTGAGGCAAACAAAAAGATCTCTGATGTTTCGCATCTTAACCTCTACAATCCCCTTAATCCCGACGGGCCGGTATTTATTAAGATCGATAACGATCCTCGTATTACAAAGCTTGGCGCGTTTTTAAGGAAATGCAGTATGGATGAGTTGCCACAGTTATTAAATGTATTTAAAGGTGATATGTCGCTTGTTGGCAACCGCCCTCTTCCATTATATGAAGCAGCGTCACTTACTACCGATAAGTGGGCGAAACGTTTTCTTGCTCCAGCAGGGATGACCGGTCTGTGGCAGATCAAAAGGAAAACTAAATATAAAATGACCGCAGAAGAAAGGCTCAGGCTTGATATCAATTATGCAGAAAAATCGAATTTTCTTTTTGATATGTGGATCATGATTAACACCCCGACTGCTGTAATCCAGCGTACAAATGCATAAATCCCCCCATTTCACCTTCAGCGAAGCTCCCTTTTAAGGGGAAAAAGGGAACCGTTAATAACTCTAAATTGAAGATATTCTGCCTTTCCCTTTGAAAAAGGGGATTTCGAAAGAAGCACTTAACGATTGATTGCAGGGTTGAGCCGCTGTTCTTTTGTGCCTTTTTGTTTCAATTCAAAATGAGTCGCTACCGACTGCAGGGGGATTTGATTTTTGCACTTATATTGCATAAAAAGAAGGGCTTATGTTGCAGGGAGATCTCCCTTTTGTTTCCATAATTACACTGAATTATAATCAGACGGAGGCAACCTGCGCGTTTCTTGAATCTGCCAGGCACATTGATTATCCCGCTTATGAAATATTGGTCTGCGATATGGCTTCCACCAGTGATCCTACTGAAGCAATTCTTGCAGGCAGTTATCCTCACACACGGGTATTAAAAAGTAAAAAAAACCTTGGCTTTGCCGGTGGTAATAACTGGGGTATGCGTCAATCGAAAGGGGAATTTATTTTTATAGTTAATAACGACACCGAAGTAACTCCATTAATATTACAGAAACTCGTCGAACCTTTTTTTAAGGATCGTATGATAGGCGTTACCTGCCCGAAGATTAAATATTATTCACGCCCGAATATTATTCAGTATGCCGGGTTCAACCCCATGAATGTATATACCGGCAGAACAACCAGTATAGGTTCGATGGAAGAGGATCATGGGCAATACGATGTATCAAGAATTACTTCCGGCGCACATGGATGCGCGATGATGGTAAAAAGAGAGGTGCTGGAAAACGTAGGTATGTTTGCTGAGAAGTTCTTTTTATATTATGAAGAATGGGACTGGTCGGCACGTATTACCCGCGCAAATTATAAAATCTGGTACGCTGCCGATGCAGAAATATATCATAAGGAATCACTTACCGTGGGTAAAAAAAATCCTATAAAGGTATACTACCATACACGCAATCGCATATTATATATGCGCAGGAACTCTAATTTATTCCAGTTCTTTATATTCTCACTGGTATTTATATTTTTTGTTGTTCCCAAAACCCTGATATTCTATTTTGTTAAGAAAGAATATAAGCAGCTTGGATATTTTCTTAAGGGAATATTGTGGAACTTTCGCACTACCAGCAGCTCACCCGTATGATGGAAGAAATTCTTCATATACTATTTTATATTCTTATTATTTACCTGGCCGTTAATATTATTTACCTGCTTATTTTTAGCATTGCAGGGAAATTCAGAAAAAAGATAAATTATAAAGTGGCTGCGAATAAAAAACGAATTGCTATATGCATCCCATCTTATAATGAGGATGCAGTAATTATAAATACCGCGACGGCAGCCGCAAATCACAATTATCCTTCAGCATATTTCGATGTATTTATTGCAGCCGATCATTTAAGTGAAGAAACTATTCATAGCCTAAAACTACTCGACGTTACAGTGTACCCCCTGAATTTTGAAAGAGGTTCAAAAGCACGCTCGCTTAATTATTTATTGAATACTATTAACGAAAACGATTATGATATTGCACTGGTGCTCGACGGCGATAATATCATGCAGCCAGGTTTCTTAGAAAAAATAAATTCCGCATTTAATCATGGATTTAATGCGGTGCAGGGGCACCGTACAGCTAAAAATAAAAATACCCCGCTGGCAACACTCGATGCTATAAGCGAAGAGATCAATAATCATTTATTCAGAAAAGCACAACGTGTATTGGGATTCTCTTGTGCATTAATAGGGTCTGGTATGGCTTTCCAATTCAAAAAATTAAAAGAGATATATAATAAACCTGGAATTATTGATAACCCCGCCTGCGACCGTGAAGTGGATTTTGAAATCATGAAAGCTGATATCGCCATAGAATATCTCGACGATGCCTATGTGCTGGATGAAAAAGTATCAAAGAACCAGGTATTTAAGCGGCAAAGAAGGCGCTGGCTGGAATCGCAGTTAATACATCTTAAACTATTTTTTAATACACGCGTAAATAACAAAACAAAGAATTACTGGAACAAGTTGTTTATCAACCTGGTACCACCACGTATCATTTTCTTCCTGCTATTTATTATTGTATTTATTATTTCTTATAAGTGGGGATTTTTTTTATTTATCGGGTATGCTACTAGTATGTTATTGTCTATTCCCCGCAAATTATATAGTATTAATACGATTAAGGCAATGTTGTTTTTGCCTGTGGCCATCTTCATCTATATACTAGCCTTAGTTGGACTTAAACCATCAAGAAAAGAATTCGTGCATACTCCTAAAAGTATCAGTTAAGCGTAAACCCTTAGATTAAAATTCGGAGTAACATTTGTTTTGCTCACATACTTGACAAAACAACTAAATTTTTGTTCTTTTGACGCAAGGAAAATTATGAAAAGTCGTTTTCCCTAAGACAGCTGGGAGACCAGCATCTAAATCCGAATATCCGAAAATCCAACCCCATGAGAAACTGTACCTATGTACTTAGGGCCATTTTGTGTTTATTTGTTATTGCTGCCGGGACTAATCCCGGATATTCCCAGCAAATCGAAACAGGAATCACAGCCAGCACTGGCGAATACTTAGGATTCCATGAATTTAAACCTAAAGGATACGCAACTGAGGGTAATGTTAAACACCCGCTCATAATCTTCCTTCACGGAATTGGTGAAAGAGGAAATGGTAAAAGTGAACTGAAAAATGTTGCACGTATTGGTCTCCCTCAATTGCTCCGCGACGGATGGGACACCAAAACTACCTGGAACGGTAAAACTGAGACTTTTATCGTATTATCACCACAGTGCCCATTATCTTACGGTATGTGGCCGCAATCTTTTGTTGATGATCTTATCAAATACGCAAAAGCAAATCTTCGTATAGATACCAACAGGATTTATTTAACCGGCCTTTCTATGGGTGGCGGCGGATCCAACAGGTATATCTCTACCTCTGCCGCAGCCCCTAAAAAACTTGCCGCAACAGCTACCATCTGTACCCCTTGTACTTTTAGCAACGGCCAGTATGTTGCCGATGCCAAATTACCTTTCTGGGCGTTCCATGCAGCTGATGATGCCACAGCGCTGGCTTCATGTACCGACAGGGCGGTTGATAGAATCAACGAAGCTAACCCCGAAGTAAAACCGTTGAAAACAATATGGCCGACTGGCGGACACGTTGTTTGGGATCGTGTATATAAAGACACTAACCATAAATATGATTATACAATCAACATTTATGAGTGGTTTCTCGGACAGAATAAAAGTTTGCCAGCTAATAAACTACCAAAAGCAAAAGCTACCGGTACTACTGCCATTACAACCGGAACTGCCGTTACCCATTTAAGCGGCGCTTCTTCTACTGATGCCGATGGAAGTATCGTAAGATATGTATGGAGAAAAATTTCCGGCCCAAATGCAGGTGTAATTAAAAATGCCTTCGGCCCAACTTCTTCCACTGAAATTACAGGGCTAACAATTGCGGGCACCTATGTTTACGAATTAAGTGTTGTTGATAACCGTGCAGGTTTTACAAGAGATACAATTTCCGTAGTTGTTTCCAGTGGAGCTTCTGTACCTAATGTGGCTCCCGTTGCCAGGGCTGGCAATGATATTACTATTACATTACCGACAAACAAGGTAACCGTAAATGGAAGTTCATCTTCTGATGCAGATGGCACTATTGATGTTTATTTATGGACAAAAGTCAGCGGCCCTAATCAATTTACTATTGTAAACAAAGCAGGATCTTCTACCGAAATAAATAATCTGGTTGAGGGTACTTATGTATTTAACTTAAAAGTTACAGATAATAAAGGTGCAACTCATGATGACCAGCTTACTGTAAAAGTTAACCCAGCGCCTGTTGTTCCTAATGTAGCGCCTGTAGCGAAAGCAGGTGCAGATAAAACAATTACATTACCAACAAATAAGGTAACTGTAGATGGAAGTTCATCATCTGATGCAGACGGCACTATCGATATTTATTTATGGACAAAAGTCAGTGGGCCTAATCAATTTACTATTGTAAACAAAGCAGGATCTTCTACCGAAATAAATAATTTAGTTGAGGGTACTTATGTATTTAATTTAAAAGTTACCGATAATAAAGGCGCAACTCATGATGACCAGCTTACTGTAAAGGTAAACCCGACTCCAGTTGTTCCTAATGTAGCGCCTGTTGCAAAAGCAGGTAATGATATTACTATTACCTTACCAACAAACAAGGTAACTGTAAATGGAAGTTCATCCTCTGACGCAGATGGTACTATTGATATTTATTTATGGACAAAAGTAAGTGGCCCTGATCAATTTACTATTGTAAGTAAATCTGCCTCTGTTACTGAAATAAACAACCTGGCTGAAGGAACGTATGTGTTCAATTTAAAAGTTACCGATAATAAAGGTGCGACTCATGATGACCAGCTTACTGTAAAGGTAAACCCAGCGCCTGTTGTTCCTAATGTAGCACCTGTGGCGAAAGCAGGTGCAGATAAAACAATTACATTACCAACAAACAAGGTAATTGTAGATGGAAGTTCATCCTCTGATGCAGATGGCACTATTGATGTTTATTTATGGACAAAAGTCAGTGGCCCTGATCAATTTACTATTGTAAGTAAATCTGCCTCTGTTACTGAAATAAACAACCTGGCTGAAGGAACATATGTGTTCAATTTAAAAGTTACCGATAATAAAGGTGCGACTCATGATGACCAGGTTACTGTAAAAGTTAACCCGGCGCCTGTTGTTCCTAATATAACACCCATTGCAAATGCAGGTACTGATAAAACAATTACATTACCAGTTAATTCGGTTTCCGTTAATGCAGCAGCTTCCACCGATAGCGATGGGACTATTGTAGCATGGACATGGAGCTATATCAGCGGGCCCTCAGGCTCTAATATTGGGAATGCAAATGCTAAATCAACAATCATTACAGGTTTAAAAGAAGGTATTTATAAATTTAAATTGGTTGTTCGTGATAATGACGGAGCAACTGATGCGGATACTATTATGATTACAGTTAAACCTGTTGTAGTGCCGTCGGTTGATCCACCTGTTGATCCGCCACCAGCTGATGAAAACCAGGCTCCTGTTGCAGATGCAGGTGTTGATATGAAAATTACTTTACCAGATCCGGGTATCCGTTTAAATGGATTGAATTCGGTAGATCCTGATGGAGAAATTGTAAGCTATTCATGGACACAGACCAGCGGCGAGGAGGGAATTACCATTACTAATGCAAACACCAAAACTCCCGGAATTATCGGTGCTAAAGAAGGAGAATATATGTTTTTGCTGACTGTAACAGATGACAAAGGGGCAACAGCCACCGATGAAGTATTATTAACAGTATATGCTGCAGCTAAAGACACTACTAAAAATACAGATTCAGTTCCTGATGCTAACTTAAAATATGAAGAGAAGGTGAACGTATATCCTAATCCCGCGACCTCTAGCATGACTGTCAGATACAGTAGTGACCGCAAAGGAAAAGCGCGGATAGCCATATATAATATGAATGGAATGTTATTGCATACTAATAATGGAGAGAAGAATCAGGTAAATTACCAGCACCTAATCAACGTATCACATTTAAAGCGTGGAATATACTATGTTGAAGTAAGCGTTGATGGTCACAAAAAAGTGACGAAGTTCTTAAAGAATTAACCCGTACCCTACCCAACAAAAAAGCCTGTAACACTGTTACGGGCTTTTTTAGTAATGTAAAAGCACTCAAATTGTAGAAAGAAATTCACAAAAATGCTATTTGGCATAGTGATTGTTTAAGGCTCAATCTACTCCACCGTACAAAAAATTAAGGCTTTGGTTCTCTCCTTCTATTTGGTTTGATCAAAGTGTTTTAATTATTTATTGATCGTTTTAAACACTACTGCTCTATGAGAAGTACTCTATTCTTAGCGTGCATGGCATTGTCGTGCTCTTTATTTTCACAGCAGATTGCTAAAAACATTTCGTACGGTGGCGAGAAGATTGGTTTCTATGAATATAAACCAACTACTTACGCAAGTGATAAATCAACAAAATATCCTGTAATTATATTCTTACACGGCATTGGCGAACGCGGTAACGGAACCACCGAATTATACAAAGTAAAAAATATTGGGATCCCGAGATATATTGCTAACGGAGAACCAATGCGTTTTTATGTAAATGGAAAATGGCATACGTTCATTGTATTATCACCACAATGTCCATTATCTTATGGTATGTGGCCAACCAATTACGTAGATGCAATGATCGACTACGCTGAAAAAAATTTACGTATCGACAAGAGCAGAATTTATTTGACCGGTTTATCAATGGGTGGTGGAGGAACATGGAAATGGATCTCCGCATCTGAGAAAAATGCAAATAAAGTAGCCGCCATTGCAACCGTTTGTGCACCTGCAACACTTACCAATCCATGTGTAATTGCAAAAACAAAACTACCAATGTGGTCGTTTCATGCAACAAATGATGCAACTGTTAGCGTATCAGTAATTAATAATGCTATCAGTAGAGTTCTTGATTGCAACCCTCCCATTAAACCTAAAAAAACTGTATGGTCTTCAGGCGGACATGTAATCTGGGATAAAGCATACGACCGTGCACATAATTATCAAACACCAAATGTATTTGAATGGTTCCTGGGTTATACAAGAGGAACAACACCTGATGATAAACCAGAGGAAGGTTCAAAGCCACCACCAGCGAATAATTCAGCATTAATTGTACATGCAAGTGGAGATGCGGTGGTTAATTTACCTTATGATGCAGCATGGGTAACTGCCTATGGATCGAGTGATAAAATAAATGGCATTAAATCGTTCCAGTGGAATAAAGTAAGCGGACCATCATCTTATAAAATACTAAATCCAAACAGGGGCTCTACAAAAATTACAAATTTAAAAAGTGGCGTGTATGTATTCAGGTTAACAGTTACCAATAAAAAAGGTGCCCGGGCAACCGATAATGTACAGATAAAGGTAAATAGACCCCCTGTAATAGTCGCAAAAGCTGTGACGATCAACTTACCCAATAACAGGGCAACTGTGCAGGCTTCTCAAACAACAGATACTGATGGATGGATCAAATCCTTTAAATGGAAAAAAGTAAGCGGTCCAGGGTACCCGAAAATAGAATCTCCTAATTCTCCAACTACCAGGATATCTAACCTTGTAGAAGGATATTACTGGTTCAGGGTTGTTGCCACGGATAACGAAGGTGCTATTGGATTTAAAAATATAAGAGTAATTGTAAATAAATCGAATTACTCGCATAATTCTACAGTTGAGTCGGTAGACGAAGCAACTGTAGAAAACGCTCCGGAATTAAAAATATATCCCAATCCTGCCCGGTCTGTAATTAATATTAATTATTACCCTGCAAATCCAGCCACTACAATAGTAACCATTTATGATATTAGCGGTAAGATCATGCAAACGCAAGCATTCCAGCAGAGTATTGATATATCAGGATTGCATACAGGCTTGTATATATTGAGTGTAGTAGCCGATGGAAAAAAACTCCCTCCTCAAAGATTCCTAAAGGAATAACAGTCAATCCGCTCCAGCAGAGAGGTGGGCGGGCAAAGCGAAATTTGGTGTAAGTAAGGCCGGGTTGGTTACCTGAAAGGCTTGTAAAAGCGGTAATTGCCTAGCGCGAGCATGTATTTATCCCCAGGAGTATCACCATAACAATAAACAGAAGAGAAAGTATCAAGGTTATAGTTTTCTGTGATCCTTCTTACTTTCTCTTTGCCATAACAGTTTAGGCCGTCTATTTTACCAGTGATTTTATTATTTGTTGTAATTAATCGCGTAGCAATACACTTAAGGTTCATGGAGCGGCACCAATGATTGAGCCAGTATTCAGGAGAAGCTGAAACAATTACTATTTCTGCACCTGCATCTTTCAGTTTAGCAATTTCATTGAGCGCCTTTGGCCTGATTAAAGAGGGCATTACATCTCTCGAAAAATCTTCGCAGTATTTATTAAATTTTTCCATACTCATCTTGCCAAAAAAATAGTTGAGCATTATTTCTTTAGCACGCTGGTTAGAAAGGATATTTAATTTATATGCAATAAGCAATGGGGCATGTAATGCAAATCCAAAATAAAAGGAAAAGGTGCCTTTACTGTATTTTATAAACTCAAGAAGAGAATCTTTAGCGGTTATCGTCCCATCAAAATCAAAAAATGCAATAGCAGGTCTCAAAGTTTCAACTTTTTAAAAATAAATTCCGGGATGGTCTTTATTACCATCATTATCGGTTTCCAAAACCATTTTACATACACTGTATTCTTCTTTCTTACTACTGCCTTATAAACCGCTTCTCCAACATCTTCCGGCTTTGCAGTCAATAATGGAGGTAGTTTAAGATCCTCAGTCATTTTTGTGTAAACGAACCCAGGCTGCACAGTAGTAACATGAACGCCTTTATGGTATAAATTATTTCTTAGACCTGATAAATAGGCCGTAAATCCTGCTTTGGCGCTGCCATAGAGATAATTGCTTTGCCTTCCTCTTTCCCCTGCTACCGAACTGATTCCTGCGATGGCTCCCTGCCTTTTTGATGCATAATATTCTGCAGCCACATTTAATATTGAAACTGCGCCTGTATAATTAGTATTAATTATTTTACCTGCCTGCTGCCAGTCGGTAGCAGCTTTTTCATTTTCTCCCAAATAACCAAACACACAAATAGTTACATCTGGCTTTGGCTCCAGGGAATCAAAAAACCGTTTATGTGTATCAAATGCAAGTGCATCAAATTCGTGCACAGAAACCCGCACACTATATTTAATAGCAAGATCAGATTGTAATGGCAGTAAACGGTTTACATTTCGTGCCGCTAATTGAATATCATATCCTTTAGACGAAAATTTTTCGGCTATTGCAATTGACATATCAGAAGCCGCTCCTAATATTAATACTGTGGGCATAATAGATTCAATGTGTTGTCAATAATAACCTATCGGACTGAACAGAGGAAAATTTACCTGACGGATTGTATTTCTTCACTATGCTTTTGAACTCATCCAGTTTTGGATAGCCTTTTTCCAGTACTCCGGGTTTCATCCTTGCATCTTTCGACATATATAACCTTCCGCCATATTTTAATACTATTTCATCCAGTTCATCCAGGAAACTGAACAAACTTTTTCTTACGGGAAAATCAAGTGCCAAAGTATATCCTTCTTCTGGAAAAGAGATCAAGCTTTCCTGTTTTCCGAAAACTTTTAATACAGCAAGGAAGGAACCAAGCCCTTCATCGCTGATCCTGTTTAAAATATCCACCAGTCCCTGTTTAGCCGCCAGTGGCAATACAAACTGGTATTGTACAAATCCCTTTCTACCATATCCCCTGTTCCAGTGCAATATTGCATCCAACGGGTAAAAAAATGGTTCGTAAGAAACAACATTGTTTATTTCTTTCCTGAAGTTTTTACCATAATACAAAAAATTAAAAACTTTTACAGTTAAGGTATTTAATACCCATGAAGGAAGGTTGAATGGAAAAGTTATTTTAGGTTTCCCCGAAAACTCAAGTGGTTTTCTTTTTTGTTTTTTGTTTAACTCGTTAAGTTTTGCATGTTCCCCTACAATTAATATTCCACGGCCAAAATGTTCGCCTTTCGTTAAACAATCGATCCATGCCATCGAATAAGTATAATCTTTATATTCTTCAAATAACTTAATTAATTCTTCAAGGTTCGATGCTTTTAATTGTTTTTGCTTTATATAAGAGGTTTCTATTTTTTTTAACCCGAATTTCACACGGGTGATCATTCCTGTTAATCCCATCCCACCACAGGTAGCGTTAAAAAGGTCGGTATTTAGAGTTGGGGAACATGTAATTATCGCTCCATCACCCAGCATGAGTTCCATTTCAATAATATGATTACTGAATGAACCGTCGACGTGGTGATTTTTTCCGTGCACATCACTACCCACAGCGCCACCCACTGTAATGAATTTGGTACCAGGCGTAACTGGAAGGAACCATCCTTTTGGAATAATAATTTCAAGTATTTTATCGAGTGTTAGTCCACTCTGACACTCAAATATTCCATTCACCACATCAAATGAAAGTGTACGGTTATACTGTAATGTTGAGATCGTTTTACTGGCAAGTGAAGCATCGCCATAACAGCGGCCATTACCACGGGGAATAAAATGATCGGTATCAGTTACCATCTTTTGTAACTGATCGTTGAAATTAAATGTTTTTACATCACTCTCCATTGTGGGGTAATTCCCCCAGTTGGCAATCTTCTGCTTCATTTCTCAAAAAATGTTAGGTCGCGCACGTAAAGAATTACAAAAAAGCTGGCCACCCATAGAACGAGTGTTATCTGGATAAATCGATCTTTATACAAAATATCGGTTGGCGATCCTGCTTTATTATGAATAAAAGTGATTTGCAGGTAACGCATCATGGCGGCAATTACAAATAATGAAGTGTAAAATAACCTGTGTCCGAATTTTTCATAAGAAACGGGTGACACGGTATAATTTACGTAGCTCACAATAATAATTGCACAGAATAAACCGAGCAGGGTATTAAGAAATTCAAGGCTATAGCCTTTCATTGATTTTCGCATGTCGATACCGGTAGACATTTTCAGCATAATATCATCACGCCGTTTTGCTATTGCCATAAATAAAGCTAAAAGAAATGTCATGATAATGAACCATGAAGTAGTATCGAGTTCCGACAATACGGCACCACCTTTCACGCGTAATACAAACCCTGCGGCAACAATCATGATGTCAACTATCGAAACATTCTTTAACCCAAAAGAATAAGAAAGGTTGAGAATGTAATAGATTAATGTGATAAACAGGAACTTACCGCTGGAATCTATCAAATAGGCAATAATAACACCTGCTATGGTAAGTAACGCACTGATTATCAGGGCTGTCGATTTATTTACTGACCCAGATGCCAGTGGGCGGTTTTTTTTCTCGGGGTGTTTCCGGTCGTCCTCAATATCTCTGTAATCATTAATGATATAAATACTACTGGCCAGGAAACTGAAAGCCAGGAAACCTGCCGCAAGCAGTTCTATTTTGTGGAGCTCGAAGAGTTTGCCCGCAAAAAATGAAGGGACAAATAAAAAGAGGTTTTTTGCCCAATGTTTAGGTCTTAATAAATTGATATACTGGTTCATACGCGGAAGACTGACACAATATAGTTCACAAAAGGCTTTGATGCAATATTATTGGCTGTTAGATTTGCATATCGCAGGAAAGTCTTCTTCGGCACATGTTGTTTCGCCTCTAACAAAAACACCTGCGCCGGAAAGCCGATCGCTGGCACACGTTCTCGCCGAAGAAGTGACAACTTGTGCCGAAGGCTGGCCGCAAAACAATTTATATGAAGCGTATTTTACCCCTTGCAGAGGTGCTCCTTATCGTAGTTATATCCCTGATTCCCCTATTCCCGAATCTTCCCTACAGGCTGAACAGCTATCTTTCCTGGGAAGGGGCCTATAGGATGGTCAATGGACAGGTGCCTTTTAAAGACTTCGGAATGCCCGTTGGATACATGTTCTGGGTGATCCCGGCGCTGTTCTTCAAGATATTTGGCGCCCAGATGATCACTCTGATAAAGGCGCAGGTCTTTATTAATATCGTGATGGGACTATCTTTTCGGTGGATCCTGAGGAGCTTCAGCGTTCCGGCGGCAGCCAGCTTTGCAGCGATGCTGGTATTCTGTTTAACTTTTTCGCTTCCTAATTACTGGCCCTGGTATAACAATACAGTAATATTTTACGAGATAATTGGATTAGCTTTTTTGTGTCACTTCCTGAAAATCCCCCGCCGCTTCACGCCAACTCCTTTTTTAAAGCGGGAG
>CAYLVR010000009.1:35532-38839 GCA_964387165.1 uncultured Chitinophagaceae bacterium
ACTTGCGCTATGTATGGCCCTTTTTATCCGGAGCATTTGTTTTCTTCTCCTTTTTCACCAAACAGGATGGTGGTGGATTAGCATTTCTGGTTTGTATGGCTTTACTGGTTTATGATGCAATAATTGAAAGAAGAATACTTCCTACCGTATCTTTTTTAGCTGGTTTATTAATTACCGGGTTAATCATTATATTACCATTAACGAATTATGCATTCGGCTACTGGTTCAATTATGGTCAGCCACCACACAGTTCACGTGTCTCCGTTTCGGATATTTTAAAAGAGTTTCTCCTTTCCTCCCAATGGTTGAAATTATACCTCGCATTAATCATTATTATTTTATTCGCCACTATAAAAAACATAAAAACATTTATAAAGGACAGAAAACAAATGCTGTTTACTTTGTTAACGTTGGGAATCATTGCAGAAGCAGCCATATTCCAGGTAACAAGTTACCTGCCGGTTGATAATAATATATTTTTCCATGCCTTCTGTGTGGCCTATATATTAACAATGTTAGGTGTACTATTACCGATAAACATAGACACATGGAAAACAGCAGCTGTTTTTTCAGTGGCGATTTTATTATGGTGGAGCCAGACTTACTGGAAATATATCGAACGCTTTATTATTCCTTCAAAACCGGAAAACTATACTACGCATACGCATGCAGGGTATACTTATGCTGATGTAGTGAACAGAAACACGTACATGATTGAACTGGACACCACCGCGGTACCATTACATGAATGGAAATTAAGTTCATTACCAACATTACGGAAAGTATTACTACCGGGTCCCACTGTTGACGGTCTTGATCGTTTAATGAATTCTGATATTGTAAAGAACGGGAAGGATCTGAAGGTATTGAACATGTCGGAATTGACTACACTGGCGGCAGAAATTCCCTTTAAATTGGAAACAGGGCCCGATTACCCTTTATGGTTCCATAAAGGAGTAGGCATGTTTGACAGGGAAATTAAATTGTTCTCCGATAGGGTGAAAGACAATTATTACGATCTTGTAATATTTGAATATGTTCCTTATTCAAACAATATTTATCCATTTACAGTTAGAGAAGCATTACTTGAAAATTATAACAGGGTGGATACTTTCCCCGTACCAAGAAACCCTTCTTCACATGCGTGGATAGAAATATATGTCCAGAAGAAATGATACCATATTAGCCACTCCGATAGAATACATTAAAGGCGTTGGGCCTCAAAGGGGGGAGCTGCTTAAAAAAGAATTAAGCATATTTACATTCAGGGACATACTTGAGCATTTTCCTTACAGGCATATTGACAAAACAGTCATCACTCCCATAAAAGATATCAATTTCCAATCGGATTACGTTCAGGTTGCGGGCAAATTATTGAGTGTTGAATTAATTGGTAATAATAAATTCAAAAGGTTGGTTGCGATAATAAGCGATGGGACCGGTACTTTAGAATTAGTTTGGTTCCAGGGTATTAACTGGATTCATAAAACATTAATTACCGGTAGCGCTTATATCGTATTTGGTAAAGTGGGAACGTTTAATGGTCAGTTACAAATATCACACCCTGAAATAGAAACTTATTCTCCCGAAAAAAAAGAAGGAAGAAGTTTTTTAGAGCCTGTTTATCCGAGCACAGAAAAGTTAAAGGCAAGGGGTTTAGGCGGCAGACAACTTGCTAAAATCACACACACTTTATTTACTATAATCCAGGAAAAAGATCTTCCTGAAAACCTTCCGGAACCAATAATCAAACAATTAAAACTGGTATCGCGATATAAAGCATTTTCATATATACACTTCCCCCCTTCTCCCCAACATTACGAACATGCACTCAGGAGATTAAAATTTGAAGAACTATTTATTGCTCAATTGAGAATGGGATTAATGAAACTGGAAAGGCATCGTTTCTCCAAAGGGGTAATATTCGGGCAGGTAGCAGAATTATTCAATACATTTTATGAAAATTATTTACCCTTCGAATTAACCGGTGCGCAGAAAAGAGTTATTAAAGAAATTAGAAAAGATATGGGTACCGGCCGGCAGATGAACCGGTTATTACAGGGTGATGTAGGAAGCGGCAAAACAATGGTGGCCTTATTATGTATGTTAATTGCTGCAGATAATGGCTACCAGAGTTGCCTGATGGCTCCAACGGAAATTCTTGCACGGCAGCATTACCAGAATATTTCTTCTTTATTAAAAGACATGCCGGTAAACACACGGCTACTCACCGGTTCGGTAAAAACATCAGAAAGAAAAAAAATACTAAAAGAATTACAAGAAGGATCCGTGCAGATAATCGTGGGAACACATGCTATCATTGAAGATACTGTAGAATTTAAGAACCTTGGTTTGGCCGTAGCGGATGAGCAGCATCGTTTTGGTGTGGCGCAGAGAGCCAGGTTATGGAAGAAAGCCGTGGTGCCGCCGCATGTACTGGTAATGACCGCCACTCCCATTCCCCGCACCCTGGCCATGACGGCCTATGGCGATCTTGATTACAGTATTATTAATGAATTGCCACCCAACCGCAAACCTATTCAAACATTTCATCGGTATGATTCCGCACGACCGCATGTAATGGATTTTATAAGAGAAGAGATTAAACATGGACGGCAGGCATATATCATTTTCCCTTTAATAGAAGAATCAGAAAAACTCGATTATGAGAACCTTTTCAGGGGATATGAAAATTTAAAGGCCTGGTTCCCCGAGCCGAAGTACTATATCAGCATGGTACATGGCAAACAGCCCACCGAAGTTAAGGACACTAACATGCAACGATTCAGGTCAAACGACACTCAGATAATGGTAGCGACAACCGTGATCGAAGTAGGGGTGGATGTACCGAATGCAAGCGTGATGGTTATTGAAAGCGCAGAGAAGTTCGGGTTGTCGCAACTGCATCAGTTGAGAGGAAGGGTTGGACGCGGGGCCGATAAAAGTTTTTGCATTTTATTAACTGGCCCAAAATTGGGTAGAGAAGCGAAGGAACGTCTGAGTACGATGGTGGCGACGAGTGACGGGTTTAAGATCGCAGAGAAGGACCTGGAGTTGCGGGGCCCTGGGGATATCCAGGGAACAAGACAAAGCGGGGCACTGAACCTGAAACTCGCCGACCTGTTGCAGGACCGGCAATTACTTCAGACTGCGAGAAATATGGCTCTTGAAGTTTTAGAGCATGACCCATCACTTTCCGCAGTGGAAAATAATGGCTTAAAAGTTTTTCTCCTCTCCATATCCGGAACAACGACCTGGAGTAAAATTTCGTAAGTGTTATAGGGATTTTCCGGCAAAACAGCCCTTA
>CAYLVR010000010.1:0-12941 GCA_964387165.1 uncultured Chitinophagaceae bacterium
TACAACTACAATAAAGAATAAAAAAATTCCGAACAAAGATGTTTCTGCTAATACGGCCCGCCAGTTGCGAAGAGTAGTAGGAAGCGGATTTGTTGAAGTATGGGGTCCTATTGCTGATAAGCCACGTGACAATAAAGAATTTGCGAAATATAAGGCGTTAATGTCGGGTGATGCAGCAAAAAAAATAGATATTATCAAAGGCAAACAGGTATTCTTAAGAACCTGTGGGCCGTGTCACAAAATGTTTGGCGAGGGAGGAAATATAGGACCGGATATTACTGGTTCGAATCGCTCCAATCTTGATTATCTGTTATTTAATATTTTAACTCCAAGTGCAGAAATACAGGATGATTACAAAATGGTAGTGGTAACTACGCGTGATGGGCGAACTTACAGTGGGAATGTAGTTGCTGAAAATCAGCGGCAGATTACCATGCGGGTAGTTGGACAGAATGATGTGATACTGAATAGATCATCGATACAAACAAAAGAAATAACAGCAACTTCGATGATGCCACAAGGGTTGTTAAATACTTTGTCTGATGATGAAGTAATTAATTTGTTGGGATATCTGAATAAAGCAGCACAATAAATTCCGCTACCTGGTTAGAATTACGATCAGCTCATGACCGAATTCCATAATGCAATAGACTACAATCCCAAAAATACAATTATGGTTATTTTTCAAAATCCAATATCCTGAATCGGGAATTAATATTTATATTCATCATATGAAAATGCTTTTGATTCTGGAGGAATTCGCCATGACAATAGCCTCGCTTTATTTACTGAGTTTTTATGATCTTGGTTTACCTGTTTGGATATGGGCGCTGTTGTTCTTTGCACCTGATATAGGAATGATTGGCTATGCAATAAACGCACGCATTGGGGCATTTACTTACAATATTTTCCATCACAAAGGAATCGCCATTGTGCTGGCGTTATGTGGATATGCTTTCGGTCAGGAAATACTATTATCCATTGGTTTGCTGCTTTTTGCTCATTCATCGTTCGATCGTATCCTGGGATATGGATTGAAGTATCCCGATAGTTTTCAGAACACTCACCTCGGTCGGATTGGAAAAAGGAAGCAGTAGCCTTTGCGGTAATTGAAGTTACAAAAACAGGGTTTGAATTTTTAAACTACCCTTGCTCCGGGTATTAATAACGAAAATATGAAGCTTCTTTATCTGTTAATATCGGGCTGCCTGATAGTGCTTGCCTGTAAGCCGAAAGAATCAGAGAAGATGAACCACACACTTCGAAATCCAAATATTGTTATTCTTCTTGCTGATGATATGGGTTATGGCGATCTGAGTAGTTATGGAAATCCAATAATTCATACACCGCAGCTCGATAAAATGGCAGCAGAAGGTATCAGGCTCACTTCTTTTTATGTAGGCTCGTCGGTTTGTACCCCATCAAGGGCAGCGCTGATCACGGGAAGGTATCCATTGCGTGCCGGCCTTCCCAATGTATTAATGCCCGAATCACCCATTGGCCTTCGCGAAAGTGAAATAACAATGGGCGAGGCGCTAAAAAATGCAGGCTATCAAACCATGTATGTCGGGAAATGGCACCTGGGCGACCAGGAGAAATATAATCCCGTTAATAACGGATTTGATGATTACTATGGCCTTCTTTACAGTAACGACATGATGCCCCCATGGGTTAAAACTAAAAAACCCTTATCGTTAATGCACAGTAAACAAGTGATTGAATATCCTGTTGAACAAACTACATTAACAGAAAGATATACAGAGTGGGGAAAGGATTTTATTGATAATAATAGGGATAAACCATTTCTATTATTTCTGTCCTACTCAATGCCACATGTTCCCGTATTTGCGTCTGAAAAATTTGCAGGTAAATCAAGAGGAGGAGTATATGGAGATGTAATTGAAACCATTGATTGGAGCGTCGGCGAAATACTTCAGAAATTAAAAGACCTGCAACTGGATGAAAACACAATGGTTATTTTTCTAAGTGATAATGGCCCCTGGCAGAAAATGCCGGAAAGAATGTTTTCCAATGATACTATTAAACCCTGGCATTGCGGTTCCACCGGCCCTTTGAGAGGATCCAAAGGAGATACATACGAAGGTGGTGTAAGGGTGCCGGCAATTATTAGATGGCCACAAAAAATTCCGGCGGGCAAAGTTTCTTCCGACCTGGTTACCGCAATGGATCTTTTTCCTACCATTCTGAATGCGGCAGGAGCAGAAATGCCCAGGGATACAAAATTGGATGGAAATGATATTACTGCATTTCTACAGGGAAAAGAATCTTCTCCCACGAAAGAATACATTTATTATATGGGATGGGATCTGGAAGGGATAAGGGTGAATAATTGGAAATACAGAAATACTGCCGGAACGGATAAATCGGGGCGTTTAGAAGAATTATATGACCTAAATACAGATCCCGGAGAGAAGTTTAATGTAGCACAATATTTTCCTGAAAAACTGAATGAGCTTAAGGAACGAATGCAATTGGAAGATAAAAAATTACAATCCGAAATCGTGCCGGTAGAGAAATATTAATGATTTCTGTTATTGGTATTCTGAGATCGAACCAAATTTATTTAAACTTTTTAAGAGATTTTTCTAAGAAAAGAAACGAGCAGCAAAAATTATTGTCAAACAAGAGGTGAGCGTTATCTTTAAGTATATGCAAATCGAGCAATTATTACCAAGCCATTGGCCTGAGGTATGTAGAATTTATGAGGAAGGAATCGCTTCAGGAAATGCTACTTTTCAAACTAAAGCTCCCGAATGGGATCAGTGGGATAATGCCCATGTTCCTAACATTCGATTAGTTGCAATAGAAAACGAAAAGATAATCGGATGGGCGGCAATTTCGCCCGTATCCAGTCGCCCCGTCTATTCGGGTGTAGGTGAAGTAAGTGTATATGTTGATCCAACTTACCAGGGAAAAGGTGCAGGCAAATTGTTGCTGAAGCAATTAATAGAACAAAGCGAACAGAACGGATTTTGGACTTTGCAGGCTGGAATTTTTCCCGAAAACATTGCCAGCCTGAAAATTCATCAAAATTTAGGTTTTCGAATATTAGGCACAAGAGAGAAAATTGGGAAGATGGGGAATACCTGGAGGAATACTATTCTTTTAGAGCGGAGAAGCACAGTTGCCGGAATAAATTAATAAAATATTTTGCGCTAATCAATCTTAATTGTAATATTGCGATAGATATGGGATTGACAAAAACAGAAATATTTACTGACAAGCAAAATAAACTGGCGCAAATGATGAAGGCATTAGGGCATCCGGCTCGTATCGCCATCATTCAGCATTTGGTCAAATCCCAGTCTTGTATTTGTGGTGATTTGGTTGAAGAACTCGGGCTGGCACAAGCGACTATTAGTCAGCATTTAAAGGAACTGAAAAATGTGGGCCTGATACAAGGTACTATTGAAGGAACAAGCGTTTGCTATTGTATTGATCCAAAAGTTTGGAAGCAGTTCAAATCAACATTGGATACTTTCTTTGTTGCCTATACCAATAAGGAAAGCTGCTGCTGATTTTTTTTGATCTTATATATCGCAATATTGCAATAATGTAATAAAATGAATGTTATGCAAACAGATGAACAATTAAAAGAACTCGTCAAACAGAAATACAGTGAAATAGCCTTGCAGAAAAAAGAAGTTAATGAATCATCATGCTGCGGTTCAGGTTGCTGCTCTACTGAAGTATATAATATCATGACTGATGATTATACTAATATAGAAGGGTATAATCCTGATGCAGACCTTGGCCTCGGCTGCGGTCTTCCAACACAATTTGCAAAAATT
This sequence comes from uncultured Chitinophagaceae bacterium, assembly GCA_964387165.1. Classification (GTDB taxonomy): domain Bacteria; phylum Bacteroidota; class Bacteroidia; order Chitinophagales; family Chitinophagaceae; genus Flavitalea. The sequence continues at coordinate 3,813 of CAYLVR010000010.1, forward strand.
AAAAAAGGCGATGTGGTGATAGATTTAGGTAGTGGCGCTGGTAATGATGCCTTTATCGCCCGTGCTGAGACAGGAGAAACAGGAAAAGTAATTGGAATTGATTTTACTCCTGCCATGATTAACAAGGCGCGGGAAAATGCAGACAAATTTGGTTTTTATAACGTAGAATTCCGGCAAGGTGATATAGAGAACATTCCCGTTTCAGCCAACAGAGCAGATGTAATTGTAAGTAATTGCGTACTTAATCTTGTGCCTAATAAAGACGGTGTAATCAAAGAAATTTTCCGGGTATTAAAACCGGGCGCGCATTTTAGTATTTCAGATATCGTTTTAGAAGGCGATCTGCCTGCTAAAATACAACAGGCTGCAGAAATGTATGCGGGTTGTGTTTCCGGGGCCATTCAAAAACAGGCATACCTGGAATTAATTGCCAGCAATGGTTTTGAGAACATCACGATTCAAAAAGATAAGTCAATCCATATACCCGACGATATATTGAATAATTATCTGTCATCAGAAGAAATTAGCCAATTCAGAAATAGTAATACAGGAATATATAGTATTACTGTGTATGCTGAAAAACCCAAAGAAACTGCATGCTGCGCACCTGATTGTTGTATTTAATTAAGATAAACCAATGAAAAAAGTGTTAGTTCTCTGCACAGGGAACAGTTGTCGCAGCCAGATTGCAGAAGGATATTTAAGATATTTTGCTAAAAACAAAGTGGAGATATTCAGTGCCGGAATAGAAGCGCATGGAGTTAGCCCTAGAGCGATTGCTACCATGCTGGAAGACGGTATTGATATTTCTCAGCACACCTCTAATAATATCAGCGAATACCAGGGTGTCAATTTTGATTTTGTGATTACGGTTTGTGATAGTGCAAATGAAAGGTGTCCTTTCTTTCCATCAAACACTCAAAGGTTTCACTACAATTTCCCTGACCCTGCAAAAGCGATGGGAACAGAAGATGAGATTATGGAACAATTCAGAAATATTCGTGAGCAAATCAAATTGTACAGCCGGGAATTTATCATTACTAATTACTTTTCATTCCAGTAATAGCTATCAGGATAGATTCTTTTTCCAAATATCGCTGTGCCCACCCGAACCATAGTAGAACCTTCCTCAATGGCCGTTTCCAGGTCACCACTCATTCCCATCGATAGTTCATTTATTGCAACATTAGGGATGTTTTCAGCAATAATTTTTTGCTGAATTGTTTTGAGTAATTTGAAACACGCTCTTACTTTTTCCGTTTCGGCACTGAATAATCCTATTGTCATTAGCCCTTTTATTTTCAACGTGTTTAATTCAGCAATTTGTTTAACCAGCTCAATAGTATTGGCGGGATGGATACCGAATTTACTTTCTTCATCAGATGTATTTACCTGGATAAAAACATCTAACTGCTTGTTTTCCAAAGCAAGTCTGTAGTGCAGTTTTTCTGCTAAGTCTAAACGGTCAAGAGATTGAACGCAGGAAACATCATACTTTAATATGTCTTTGATCTTATTGGTTTGCAGATGCCCGATGAAGTGTTTTTCGTGCGGAACATCTTTCAGCGCTTCATATTTCTCTTTTATTTCCTGCACTTTATTCTCGCCAATCAATGTTTGACCAGATTGTAAGGCAACCCTGATATTTTCGGCTGTAACTGTTTTTGTTGCTAATAGCAGCTTTACCTCGTTTGGATTCCTCTTGCTGTTGAGACAGGCTATTTCTATCCTGCCAATAATTTCTTTCAGGTTTTTCAAAATATGCTCACTCATGTTTTAGCGTGGTTTTCTTATTCGTTCGCGAATAACTGCTTATTATCAGATAATAGATACAACTGGCGAAGTTACTATACTCGTTGCTTCATTAAAATATTGCTGAACGTCCTCTTGAGATGATTACAGAAGACGAGCACTTTTCGTCGAAAAATATTGTGAACACAGTAGTCCTGGTCTTCCTGCCTTTTACGATATTTAAGATATTACTTTGGTAAAGTTGCCGTTCTGTTCATTATTTCTCTGGCAGAACATGCAGTAACTATATCACTGTACCACAGGTCGGCGTAAACCTTGTTCCGGTAATACATACCCTAACTTTGCCAAAGGAAAGAAATTTAAAAAATAGATCGTACTAGTACGTACTAGTATGATCTATTTTCGCTTTCTTTGTGAGATATCGGCGGTGGCCGTCCGGAACCAGGAGGCTGGTTGCCGAATAGGATTTTAAAATCTGGCCGGAATATTAAATAAGAATCAAAACGATTAGTCTCATGAAGAAATTGCTTGCCATTATCTGCGTGTTTATTATAGCATCGGGCTGTAACCGGAATGCTAAACCTAAAATAGCCTTTGTTGCCGGCGCCGCAACTGATTTTTGGACCATAGCTGAAGCTGGTTGCAAAAAAGCCGATAAGGAACTAGCGGATTACGACGTAGAATTCAGATATACTACCGACGGGGCAACAGAAGAACAAAAACGTATCGTTGATGATTTAAGTGCAAATGGTGTAAAAGGCATTGTCATTTCTCCACTTGACCCGGGTAACCAGGGACCGATGATCGATGCAATCTCCCGCAATATTCCGATCGTGATCACAGATAGTGATATTCCAGGAAGTGATAGGCTGTGTTATGTGGGCACCAGTAATGTAGAGGCCGGACGCAGCGCAGGTAAATTAATTAAAGAGACGCTTCCGCAGGGAGGAAAAATTATGCTCTTTGTTGGGAGAACAGATGCACAGAATGCGCTCGAAAGAATTCAGGGTATCAAAGAAGAAATTGCAGGGACCTCAATTAAAATTGTCGATATCAAAACAGATAATATTGACCGCGTAAGGGCCAAAGCTAATGTAAGCGATGCACTGGTATCTCATCCTGACCTCGAATGCCTGGTGGGATTGTGGAGTTACAATGGTCCTGCTATATTAAACGCTGTGAAAGAATCGAAAAAGCAAATTAAAATAGTTTGTTTCGATGAAGAAGAAGAAACACTTAATGGTGTTAAGGATGGAGAAATTTATGGAACTATAGTACAGCAGCCATTTGAATTTGGATATCAATCGGTTCACCTGCTGGCCGGTTATCTATCAGGAAAAGGAAACATTCCTGCTGATAAACAAATAATAATACCGGTAGAAATAATTAAAAAGGACCAGGCCGAATCCTATATTCAAAAGATGAAATCGTTAAAGGCAGGAGATAATTCATTTCAAGCACAGTAAACCCAGGTCGCAATGCATCAGCAACTGCTCAGTATGACGGGTGTTTCAAAAGGATTTAATGGCGTGAGTGTATTGAAGAATGTTGATTTTACATTAGCAGGTGGTGAAATTGTTGCATTGATGGGTGAAAATGGCGCTGGTAAATCTACATTGATGAAAATTCTTAGCGGTGTTTATTCAAGGGATTCCGGGAAAATATTATTTGACTCAAAAGAATTGAATATCCGTGAGGTGAAAGACGCTATGGAACTCGGTATTGTGCTGATCCATCAGGAGCTTAATTTGGTTGATAACCTTGATGTTGCCAGCAATATTTTTTTGGGCCGTGAACCGGTTGGACGTTTGGGTATAATCAATAAATCTGCGTTATATAAACAGGCTAATGATGTATTGAAAATGCTTGGGTTAAAGATCCCGGCCGATACCTCTGTTAGTGACTTATCAATAGGCGAGCAACAAATGGTCGAAATTGCCAAGGCTGTTTCTCAAAAGGCACGTATCCTGATCATGGACGAGCCAACATCTAGTTTAACAGTAACCGAAACGCATATCCTGTTTAAACTGATTCGTGATCTTGCAGCCAAAGGAGTAGCTATCGTGTATATATCACATCGGTTATCTGAGGTGTACGAGATTGCAGACAGAGCTGTCATTTTAAAAGATGGGCGAAATTCCGGGGAACTTCAAAAGAATGAAATCAACCACGATAATATTTTGCGGCTTATGGTTGGCAGGTCGCTGGATGCTTTACCTGAAAAGAATAGGCAAAAAAATCGTGTACAATATGATTTTCAGGTGTCTCAATTTGCTACATCGAGATATCCTCTTAAAAAAATCAATCTGAAGATCGCTCGCGGTGAAATTGTTGGTCTTGCCGGGCTCATCGGTGCAGGAAGAAGCGAGTTGGTAAACTCTATTTTTGGAACTCTTCAAAAAAATAGCGGAACGATATTATTAAATGAAAAGGAAATAAGTGTAAAGCAACCATCAGATGCTATCCGTCATGGAATTTTTCTCATACCTGAGGACAGAAGGAAGCAGGGTATTATTGCGGAAATGGATATGGTCGACAATATCAGCATCACAACATTACATTCCTGCGCTGCATTCGGAATAATTCAAAAAAGAAAAACATGGGAAGTGTATGAAAAGCATTTGAAACAATTGCGTATTGCATCGGCTACACCCAATCCTCTTGTCAAATATCTCAGTGGCGGTAATCAGCAAAAAGTGGCGGTAGCAAAATGGCTCTCATTATCGGCTAACCTGGTAATTTTTGATGAACCAACGCGCGGGGTAGATATAGGAGCAAAAGCCGAGATATATAATATAATGAGGGAGGTTGCAAATTCAAACGCAATGATTTTAATGGTTAGTTCAGATATGGAAGAGGTAATGAAAATCAGTGACAGAATTCTTGTCATGAGCGAAGGAGAATTAACCGGCGAGTTACAAAAATCGGAATTCAGTGAAGAAAAAATAATACGACTGGCAGTCGCAAATAAATAAGAATGAAGAAAGAACTTGGTATTTTGGTAATATTCATTTTTCTATGTGTGATCGTATCGATCGGCAACCCTAACTTTCTGAGTGTTATCAATCTCCAGAACACGGCCAGGTTAATTGGCATATTCGGGATCTTCAGCATTGGCAGTGGCATAGTAATTATTACACGCGGTGTAGATCTTTCGATAGGCTCCCTGTTTGCATTAACAGGGGTGATGTTAGGCATATTGCTTGTTGAATATAAAGTTGCCTGGCCCATTGCAGTTTTATTGACGATAACAGTTTCTACGATTTTAGGCGCCCTTCATGGTTTTCTCATTACGAAATTTAAGATTCAGCCTTTTATTATTACTCTTTGCGGTCTTCTTTTTTACCGTGGCATGGCCCGGTATATTTCCAATGATGTGACTATTGGATTTGGATATAGCAAAGGTTTTGAAACCCTTAAATTTATGGCTACCGGCAATTTATTAGGAATACCTACAACATTTATATTACTGTTGATACTTGCTGCGATCTTCTGGATAATTCTTCATAAATCAGTTTATGGAAAGTATCTCTTCGCAGTCGGTCGCAATGAAGAAGCAGCCTTTTTCTCAGGGATCAATACAAATAAAGTTATTTTGCTGGCATATCTTATTTCGGGTCTGCTCGCGGGAATATGCGGAATCCTGCTTGCATTTTATACTAATGCAGTTGCTCCCTCGGCACATGGAAATTTTTATGAATTGTACGGAATTGCTGCTGCTGTTTTGGGTGGATGCTCACTTCGTGGAGGAGAAGGGTCCATTGTTGGTATAGTGATTGGTGCAGCGATGCTTCAGGTCATACAAAATCTTGTCAATTTACTGGGTATTCCAAGCTCGCTGAACTTTGCCGTCATGGCGGGAGTGATTCTTTTAGGTGTATTTGCCGATCGTTTTTTCTCCATGCGCAAAAAAAAGCAGCATTGACCTGCTGACAGCAATAAAAACATAACTGCAATCAGATAGAAATTCACAACGCGTGTATTGCCGGGCTGGTAATTAATATCTCAAATAATTTACCTCAAAAAAAGCAGGAAAAAAAAATCGAACTGGTTCGTACTGGTATGTTTTTTTTCCCTATCTTTAGTACAAGAGGGGTTGCCATAGGGTTATTTGTCGAAGGAGGAAGATAAAAACTCAACCAAAACAACATATAATGAATCCACGATTGCTAAAATGCAGATTGGTTATAATCGCCACCTTCTGCCTGCCATTGCTGTTGGCGCTGCCCAACTATTCCAATGCACAAACCAAACGCATCATTTCCGGAGTGATTACTGACACAAGTGGATCGGTCCTTGTTGGTGCATCCGTGCTTGAAAAAGGAACTTTAAATGGTTCAACCACGGATGCAGCAGGAAATTTCAGTATATCAGTAAGTCCTAATGCAAGACTGGTGGTAAGCTTTTCCGGTTATCGAACAGTTGAAATTGGTGTCAACGGAGAAACTGATCTGCGGGTTAGTCTGACTCCCGACTTGCAGGAACTTGACAACGTTGTTGTAACTGGTTACGGAACACAACGACGAAAAGAGATCACCAGTGCAGTTGTAAGTGTAGATTCAAGGGATTTCATCAAGGGTAATGTAAGCAGCCCCGTGCAATTGTTGCAGGGAAAGGTCGGAGGATTGCAGGTCGGTCGTGCGGGGGGCAATCCCAATCAGCCTTTTACCATTCGTTTAAGAGGACTTAATACAATAAGTGGAGACGCCTCACCATTGATTGTAATAGATGGTGTACTGGGAGGTTCGCTCGAAGCTTTGGATCCTAATGATATTGAATCTATGGAGGTCCTTAAAGATGCATCTGCGGCAGCGATATATGGTACGCGAGCCAGTGCGGGTGTAATTATTGTGACAACAAAATCCGGTAAAGGGTTCGGTATACCTCAGGTAAATTATACTGCTCAATTATCTTTTGAACAAATTACAAGAACTCCGGAGAATGCATCTGCCCAACAATACAAAGATCTGGGCGGCCAGGATTTGGGCTCCAGTACAGACTGGCTGGATGCAGTGACACAGGTAGGTAAGTCGCACGTTCATAATTTATCTTTCGGAAACACCAGCACTGGGGGATTTAGTTACAATGCCTCCGTTAATTACAGGAATGTTAACAGCGTCCTTAAAAACACAACACAATTTGAACAACTTAATTCCAGGATAAATCTTTCACAACGGTTGCTTGATAACAAGTTAATATTGTCGAGCTCGCTGGCCATGACATCCCGAAAAGAAGATCAGGGTTTTCAACAGGCATTAATTAATGCTATTTATTATAATCCTACTTCACCTGTCTTTGGTCCCGATGGAAAATATTATGAAACCCGTGATCAGGACAGGTATAATCCGGTTGCCATTAATGAATTAAACGTGAGAGACCGCCAGTTAAACCAACAGGTGGCCAATTTTAAAATGGATCTTAAACCTTTTAAAAGATTTTTGTTTTCCGCTACTTATACTTTACAAAGAACTACGCAGTTAATAGGAGATTATTCCAGTCGTAATTCATTCTTTGGAGGCATGCTGGTAAATGGCTGGGCGAGAAGAGAAACCAATGATGATACTTATCATCAGTTTGATGGATCGATAACTTATTCCGGACAAGCCGGGAAGTTGAATTATGTGATCATTGGAGGGCAGTCTTATAATTATCAGAATATACAGGTTCATATTGCTGCCAACACTGATTTTATTACTGATGAATTTTCTTATAATAATCTTGCTGCCGGTCAGGGAATCAGCAAAAATGGTGTAGTGCCCTTAGAAGGAAACGTGGCCCAACCCCAGAATTATGTTGGATCCGCACAAAGAGAATCAATATCCAACGCTTATTTTGCCAGGGCGAACCTGAATTTTGATGATGGATATTTTTTATCCGCCAGTTATCGGCGCGAAGGTTCATCACGATTTGGTGCGAATAACCGGTGGGGTAATTTCTGGGCGATAAGTGGAGGAGCCGATCTTGCACAGATATTCAGTATTGGTGCAGATCAACTGAAATTAAGAGCTGGTTATGGTGTTACAGGAACGCTGCCAAACACATTCTATGGATATTTGGCAACGCTTGGGCTAACCAGCGGAGGGTATGCAAACGGTGAGTTTATTTCAGGAATAAGCCCGGCAACGGCATTTAATCCTGATTTAAAATGGGAAGAAAAAGCAGAGTTGAACTTAGGAATCGACTTCGGTTTTTTCCAAAAACTTAGCGGATCGTTTGATTATTTTATTAGAAATACAAAGGATCTTTTAAATGTAGTGAATGTTCCCTCACCTCCAAATCCTGTTACGCAGCAGTTGAGGAATGTGGGACAATTAAGAACCCGTGGTATTGAATTGCAACTTTCATTTGCGGCCATTAAATCAAAAGATTTCAGTTGGACGATCGACGGAAACGTTTCAACAGCAAAAACTATTTTAGTTGAGTTCAATGCAGAAACCGAACAAAGTATTTTAAGAGGCGCGGAATTAAGAGGAGGACCAACTTTTGGCGGTGTTAATCCGATCTGGACACTGGAAGGTGAAGAAGTGGGTCAGATTTATTCACAACCATTTGTACGCTATGAAGAAAACGGGGATCCTATTGTTCTGGCGAAAGATGGATCCGAGATGGTTTTTAATCCTGGTGCTTTTCGTGATAATGCAATAAATGTAGGAGATGCCCTTCCTGATGTTTTTGCAGGGTTGGGAAATAGTTTTCAATACAAGAATCTTGATTTCAATATTTTTCTGCGGGGTACATTCGGTCATAGTTTAGTGAATGAATCAAGAGCAGCTTTTGAAAATATCTCCGGTATCGGCCGGCGCAATCTGATTGTAACCAAAGGAGAATTTGACGAAAGTATTACAGTACCGCATTACAGCACACGATACGTTGAAAAAGCATCATTTGTAAAAATCGATAACGTAACACTCGGATATACACTTCCTCTCACCCGTTTAAAAGTAATTCGTTCATTAAGAGTTTATGCCACAGGACAGAATCTGGTCACGTTTACAAAATATAAGGGTGTTGATCCGGAAGTCAGATATTTTGATCCGCCAAATTCAACAGAAGGTCGCAGAATTAACAGCTTCTCCGGAGATGGATTATTTCCGGGAATTGACAGGTTCATTACCTTTTTTCCAACAAGAATATATACAATCGGTGTAAACATTGGTTTTTAGACAACTAAATCTATCAAAATGAACAGACATACAAAGGCTATAATCTATATTGGCAGCCTTATATTTACGCTTTCGTCATGTGATTTAGATTCTCAGGTTTATGACCAGATAAAGCCGGAGAATTTTTTTGACAGCGATGATCAAATCATTGCGTTCACATCATCAGGGTATTCTAATGTTGCTGGTTATTTCAATACCATGGTATTGGAGGTGG
>CAYLVR010000010.1:12951-24844 GCA_964387165.1 uncultured Chitinophagaceae bacterium
TGTCACCACTGATGAATTGTCGAATCCTTTACGCTCCAACGACGGCTGGCCAACAAATGATGATCAGATGGCGCACGATTTCCGGGCAAATGAAGGGTATATCAGTGGCGCATGGAACAATGCTTTCGGAGGAGTAGCAACATGCAATCGCCTGATCGAATTCCTGGAAAACCTTGAAACAGATCAAACATTGGCTATTGCAGAGCTAAGGGCATTACGTGCATTTTATCTGTGGGGCGCTTTGGATCTATTTGGAAATATCCCGGTTGAACTTCGTTTTGCAGAAGCTGATCCTACTCCGCAGCAGATAACACCCGCACAGGCATTTGATATTATTGAAAAAGAACTGTTGGAGTCCATACCTGATCTGAATCCGGGGAAAAGTCAGGCTACCTATGCGAAAATGAACATGGCTTCAGCAAATATGGTCCTGGCAAATTTGTATCTTAATGCAGAGCGTTATGGAGTTTCTCCAAAATGGCAGGAGGCGGCCGACGCTGCACAGGCTGTGATTGAAACAGGTGATTATTCGCTGAGCCCCGGCTATTTTTCAAATTTCTTAATTAGCAACGAATCATCAGTTGAAAACATTTTTGTGATTCCATTTGAGAGAAACAGAATTGTAAACGACATAGTACACCAAACCCTCCACCAGTCTGCAGATGCAACGTTCGGCTTGTCTGCACAACCCTGGGGTGGATATTCTGTTAAAGAAGAATTCTATAACTCTTTTGATAATGATGATTTGAGGCGCGGTATGTTTATCGCCGGACAACAATACACAAAAGCTGCAGGACCTATGTGGGATGTAGCTGCTGGATTTCAATACGCTAACCCGCAGCCTCAATATAAGCTGTTCAATTGTGGCGAAGATTATAATGTTTTGTCGAACACGGAACGTCAGTTCTGGGGACTTCCCACGCTCGGCCCGGGTCAGACGATCTCCGATCTGTCTCCGGCCGACCAGGAGCTCGCCTGTGGCATTGTTATCGACCCTGCTCCCATACCCATCCCACGAAATATTTCCGGCAGGGCAGAGGATATGATTAAATATCGTGATGAAGCCAGGATGGGTAAATTTGAGATTGAGGTGGGTGATAATCTGCCTACCGGTGCTAACAACGATTTTCCTATCTATCGGTATGCTGAAACGCTGCTGCTCCGGGCCGAAGCGCTTTGGAGAATGGATAATGGAAACAGTGAAGCGCTGAACCTCGTTAACCAGGTCAGGGATCGGGCCGGACTGGATCCTCTTGGTAGTTTGACGGCTGAGGATATTTATAAAGAAATGAAACATGAATTAGGACTCGAAGGAAAAGCCAGGCCCATAATGATACGCTTTGGTCACTGGGAAGATGAATGGAACTGGAAATATACTGACCCCAACAAACCGGGAGATGTTTACGTTCCGGCCCAATATAAAAGATGGTTCCCGATCCCTGAATCTGCATTGAATACTAACGGGATGCTGAATCAAAACCTGGGCTATTAAAAGCAACGTGGTTATCTGTTATACTTTTTGCCAGAAAAGGGTCGCAGACCCTTTTCTGATTTTATATAGGAACCAACGTACCTTACTCTACCTGATATTTGAGAAGGGGTCGTAATGAAATAATAAGTAAAATCATGAGGATCGGGATATTACTCATTCAGATTGGCTTACTGCTTGTCGCCTGCTCGGAAAAAAAACAATACTTCACACTTCTCAACAACGAGGAGATAGGAATTCAATTTCAAAATACACTTACATATACTGAAGATATTAACGCTTATTTATTTAAAAGTTTTTATAACGGCGCAGGGGTGGGACTTGCCGATTTAAACAATGATGGTAACCTGGATCTTTTTATCTGTGGGAACCAGGTATCCAATAAACTTTATCTTGGAGACGGCCATTTTGGTTTCACAGATATTACAAAATCATCAGGGCTTGAAGAAATTGGATCCTGGACAACCGGGGTGAGCATTGTTGATATTAATGAAGACGGATGGAAGGATATTTACATTTGCAAAAGCGGACCTTTAAATACTCCCAACCGCCGGAACGAATTGTTTATTAACAAAGGAGTGGATGCCGCCGGGCAACTTATTTTTAAGGAGTCTGCAGCTGAATATGGATTGGATGACCTGGGTTTTTCTATCCATGCTGTTTTCCTTGATTACGATAAAGATGGAGACCTCGATATGTACCTGTCTAATAATTCGCAGCATCCCAGCGACCTGATTGTAAGTGCCACCCAGGGGATGAGAAACAGATCGGATGGAGGAACCAAATTATATAAAAATGAAGGAAATCGATTTGTTGACGTTACAAAACAGGCAGGGATCTATAATAGCCCGATTGGATTCGGCCTGGGAATAGGAGTGGGCGACGTAAACAGAGATGGCTGGCCGGATATTTATGTTGCCAACGACTTTTTTGAAAAAGATTATCTATACATAAATCAATGCGATGGAACTTTTAAGGAATCAATTGATGAATTGATCAATGAAATCAGTTTGGGCTCTATGGGTGTTGACATCTCCGACATTAATCACGATGGTTTCCCTGATGTATTTGTTACAGAAATGCTGCCGGAAGATAAAAAAAGAATGCAAACCAAAGCCGTATTTGACAGCTGGGACCAGTATTCCACACGATTTAATAATGGGTATCACAGGCAATTTCCGCGTAATACTTTTCAGTTGAATGTAGGAAAAAGCAATGTGGATTCTCAAGTGCATTTTACTGAAATTTCACGCTATGCAAATGTTGCTGCTACCGATTGGAGTTGGGGTGTGCAGATGATTGATTACGATAACGACGGACAAAAGGAAATATTTATCACTAATGGAATCGGAAAAGATCTGCTTGACAGAGATTTTCTGGCATATTATGATAATCCGGATCAGCTGCGTAAAATATTTAGAGCCAGGGGAAAAGTGATGACTGAGCTCTTTGATAATATGCCTTCTCAACCCATCTCCAATTATTTGTTTAAAATGGATGCTGATCTTGTTTTCCATAATGTTGCTAAAGAAGCCGGATTGGATCAACTGAGTTTCTCTAATGGCTCGGCATTCGGAGATATAGACAATGATGGAGACCTGGACCTGGTGATTAATAATATTAACCAGCCCCCCTTTGTATACAAGAACAATCTTCCTAAAAATGAAAATCATTTTATTTCTCTTCAGCTGGAAAAAGAAAAGGGAGTAACGGCGATCGGTGCACAGGTTTCGTTATGGTGCAGAGGAAAATTATTTTTTGAGGAAATATATCCAATGAGGGGCGCTATGTCGGTGAGCGATGACCGTTTATTAATCGGGTTGGGTAAAGCAACAATTATTGATTCTTTGGAGATCCGGTGGCCCAACGGAGCAATTGAATTCCGTAAGCAATTAGCTGTTGATCAAAACATACACCTGAAACAACCTGAGGTGTTAACTGCCCCCATTTTTAAAGTACCTGATAGTTGTAGTTTATTTTCAAAGTTGGAAGGGCCGGCTGGAATCGATTTTATTCACGTTGAAAGCAACTTCGTTGATTTCAACAGGGATTATCTCCTTTTTCAAATGTCGTCGAATGAAGGACCTAAAATAGCAGTGGGCGACGTCAATGGCGATGGAATGGATGATTTTTTTGTTGGAGGAGCAAAAGGACAGGAAGGTGTAATTTTTCAACAAACCCCGAACGGTTTCATAAAAACGAATAATACAATTTTAAAAAAGACTATTGACCAGGAGCATCAGTCTGCTTTATTTTTTGACGCAGATAATGATGGAGATAATGATCTGCTTATAGCAAGTGGAAGCTATGAATTTTTTCCCGGCGCAGCAGGGTTGACAAATAAATTATACATGAACGATGGGAAAGGAAATTTTACAGAAGCCCAGGGAAGTTTACCAGTGCATAATTTATCCAGCACCTCGGTTGTTATCTCAGCCGATTATGACGGTGACGGCGACCTGGATTTATTTTTCGGTGGCCGGTTAACTGCAGGAGCATATGGAGTGCCTGCAACATCTTATTTACTGGAAAATAATGGCAGTGGAAAATTCAGCGACGTAACCGATACCCATGCACCCGCACTTCGTAAGATTGGAATGGTAACAGATGCTGTATGGACGGATATTGATAAAGATGGAGATATTGATTTGGTGGTGGTTGGCGAATGGATGCCCATCGTTGTTTTTATCAATAACAACGGACAATTTACTCCAGGCCAACAAAAGGATTTAAACAAATCAAATGGATTCTGGAACACTATAAAAAAAGCAGATCTTGACGGCGATGGAGATGATGATTTTATTGTTGGCAATATGGGATTAAACTCTTTTTTTAAACCAGACGCTGAACAACCTGTGCGCATGTATGTCAACGATTTTGATAAAAATGGTATGATAGAACATATTATTACCAGCTATCAAAATAACACATCTTATCCTATTGTAATGAAAGATGAACTTGTTAAACAATTACCCCTCCTGCAAAAGAAATTTCTGACATTTTCTTCTTATCAGGGTCGGGGTATCGACGAGATTTTTTCTAAACAACAGTTGGACGAGTCGATTATTAATGAAATATATTCAACAGCTACCTGCATTTTGTGGAATGATGAAGGAAAGCTAAAGATGCAAAGTCTTCCCTACCAGGCGCAATTATCCCCAACCTATGCAATATATACGACGGATATAAATATGGACGGCTATATTGATATTATTCTTGGAGGAAACCAGTTTAATGCAAAACCGCAAACTGGCATTTATGCCGGAAGTTATGGGACAGTACTGCTTAATCGGGGAGACGGGTCATTTTATCCGGTTACTGCTGAAAATTCTGGTTTTTGTATAAAGGGACAAATTCGGGATATACAGAAATTGAAATATAAAGATGATGATTTAATACTGGTCGCCAAAAATAATGACCGGTTGGAAGTTCTAAAACGAAATAAAAAATGCACTGGCAAAAATTAATTGTGATGGCTGGATTTATTCTGATCACGAATGCCTGCGGTGTACGGGATAACAGGAAGAAATCCGGATATGATCAGTCGGAGGCTCAAAAAACATACCTCAAGCTGGTTGCTCAGGAAATGAGTAAGAACGAAGAAGTGGACAGCATATTTTATGGGATTTATTTGAAAATGACTAAAAATTCTTTTTATCATCATTGTAACGAGATGTTCAAAAAGGGCATTTTTAAAGGGAGTTTCGATTATCAGGTACTTATTGATCTGACAGAAAAATTCAGTAAACCTGTAATACTGAAGTTTTATCCAACTTTTGAAAAACCGTTTATATCCAAATTGCAATGCCGTTTTCAATACGTAGGTGCTAACCTGTATAATAAAGCAGACAGGGCAGATGTGCTTGCAAAAGAACTGCTCCCTGTTCTAATGGATATGTATGGAGGCAATCCCTTTATTGAGATGCCATCACAACATCCGCTCAAAGGACCGGAATACATTAAGATAGATGCAAACCGAAAAATAAAATTATCGGAAAGCGATAATGGTATAGAAGTAGAAGCAGTTTTTGAAGACCTTAAACCACTTTATTAATTGTTTAAAAATTGAGATGACAAGCAAAATAAAGTATATAAAATATTTGTGCAGCCTTTGCCTGGTTATATGCTGGGGCTTATCGGAAAGCGGTTGTGGTTCTGCCGGCAAAAACAAGCTGCCTTTATTCTCGGAGCTGGATGCAAAAACAACAGGAATAGTTTTCGAAAATACTTTGCATTCTACAAATGAGTTTAATATTTATAATACCGTAATTTTTATAATGGTGGGGGGGTGGCCCTGGGAGATGTAAACGGCGATGGAATGCTGGACGTCTATTTTAGCGCCAATCAAATGCCTAATAAACTCTTTATTAATAAGGGTGATTTTACATTCGAAGATGTAACGGAAAAAGCTGGTGTTGCAGGTACAAGAGCATGGTCAACGGGTGTTTCGATGGTGGATATCAATGCCGATGGCTGGATGGATATTTATGTTTGCAACTCCGGCGATATTAATGGCGATGATAAACAGAATGAGTTTTTTATTAATAATGGCGATGGAACTTTTACTGACCATGCTGTTGAAATGGGACTTGCCGATAGCGGATATTCAACACAAGTTGCATTTTTTGATTACGATAAGGATGGGGACCTCGACGTATATATATTGAACAATTCCTATAAGGCAATCGGAAGCTTTAATCTTCGAATAAATCAAAGGCAGGTCAGAGACATAAAAGGTGGAGATAAATTAATGAGAAATGATGGTGGTAAGTTCACAGACGTCAGTAGCGAGGCAGGAATTTATGGTAGTGAAATAGGATTCGGATTAGGCGTGGCCGTTGCTGATCTTGACGGAGATGGTTGGATGGATATTTATATTTCAAATGATTTTTTTGAACGGGACTATCTCTATATGAATAATGGAGATGGAACTTTTCGGGAAGAACTCGAAAGACAAATGCCTTCCATCAGCGGCGCCTCAATGGGTTCTGATATTGCAGATATAAATGATGATGGTTATCCTGAAGTGTTTGTAACCGAAATGCTACCACAGGATGAGCGGCGGTTGAAAACAACTATGACCTTTGAAAATTGGGACAAATACCAGTTGAATGTTAAATACGGCTATCATCATCAATTCACTAGAAACATGTTACACCGTAACAACGGTAAAACAAGCCCTAAAGGAATCACCTTTAGTGAAATTGGTCGTATGGCAGGCATTGAAGCAACAGACTGGAGCTGGAGTGCGCTGATAGCGGATCTTGACAACGATAGCCACAAAGATCTGTTCGTTACCAATGGTATTGCACAAGATATCCTGGATCAGGATTACCTCGCTTATATTGCAAATGACGAAGTAACTAAAATGGTGGTGCAAAAGGAGGGTGTGAATTATGAGAAACTGATTAATATTATTCCGTCTACCAGGATATCAAATTATGCTTTTGCCGGCAATGGAGATTTTCATTTCAAAAATGTTGCTGCCAAGTGGGGGCTATCTACTCCCAGTCATTCAAATGGAGCGGCATATGGAGATTTGGATAATGATGGTGATCTTGACCTCATCATCAATAATGTTAACATGCCTGCATTTATTTACCGGAACAATACAGATTCATCTTCCAATAACTTTCTTAAAGTTGAGCTGGCTGGAGCAAGATCTAATAAAACTGCAATAGGAGCTAAAGTGATGGTGAAGATTGCAGGGAGAACATTATACCTCGAGCAAAACCCGGTACGTGGTTTTCAATCATCCGTAGATAACAGGCTGAATTTTGGTCTCGGCAAAACAAAATTAATTGATAGCCTGGTTGTAGAATGGCCTTATGGCGGTCAAACAATATTGACGGGAATTGCATCTAATCAAACAATCAGTTTGGCAGAATCCGACGCAGAAAATCATATTGCAGAATTGCAACCCGAAAGCCTGAAATTATTCCAGGAGTTTATCCCTTCGCAAGACGGTTTTATACATAAAGAAAACGATTATGTGGATTTTGATAAAGATCCAATGATATATCACATGTATTCGACG
Source organism: uncultured Chitinophagaceae bacterium (assembly GCA_964387165.1). Lineage (GTDB taxonomy): Bacteria > Bacteroidota > Bacteroidia > Chitinophagales > Chitinophagaceae > Flavitalea. The sequence continues at coordinate 20,478 of CAYLVR010000010.1, forward strand.
CAGGGACCGAAGCTGTCGATAGCAGATATTAATAACGATGGGCTCGAAGATTTTTTTATTGGTGGCGCAAAGGGCTGGGCGGGAGCATTGGGTATTCAACAAAAATCCGGAAATTTCATAAGGAAAAATTCAGCGGTATTCGATGAGGATAAAGAATCAGAAGATATTGGCTCGTGTTTTTTTGACGCCGACAATGATGGCGATTTGGATGTATACGTCACAAGTGGTGGAAACGAAACAGGTATTAATTCATTTTCTTATGTTGACCGGTTGTACCTGAATGACGGGACTGGTAATTTTTCAAAATCCAAACAAATTCTTCCAACCACTCAACCGGAAAGTACTTCATCTGTAAAAGCCTGTGACTTTGATAATGATGGCGATATCGATCTTTTTGTTGGTGTAAGATTAAGGCCTGGAATGATAGGGCTTCCCCAAAACGGATACTTGTTAGTTAATGATGGAAAGGGTGTTTTCCGGGATTATACAAAGGAACTGGCGCCGGAACTTCTTCAGGTAGGCATGATCTCGGATGCTGTTTGGGTGGATTTTGATGGAGATAATGATCAGGATTTGTTTGTGGTAGGAGAATGGATGAATATAAAAGTGTTTATTAATGAAGGTGGTCATTTTACAGAAAAGAGTGAGCAACTTGGCCTGGCCAATACGTTTGGCTGGTGGAATACCATAGAAGCAAAAGATATTGATGGCGATAATGATATTGATTTTGTATGTGGCAACCTCGGTTTAAATTCCCGCTTCCGCGCCAGCAAAGAGAAGCCGGTATATTGTTTTGTCAATGATTTTGATCACAACGGAACAATCGAACAAATCACCTGCCACTATAACGGCGCTATTTCCTATCCGTTTGTTTTGCGTCACGACCTGGTATCTCAACTTCCTTATCTGAAAAAAAAGTACCTTAAATATTCGGCTTATGCGGGACAGACCATTCAGCAGATTTTTGACACTGAAATGCTGGCAAAAACCTTCGTGAATAAAGCTACAATGTTAGCTTCGGTTGTGCTGATAAACGAAGGAGATAAGGGATTTACAATTCGTGAACTGCCTGCCGAAGCGCAGCTTGCTCCAGTACGGGCCATATGTATTGACGATTTCGACAATGATGGTATTCAGGATATTATATTAGGCGGGAATTTTTATGGTGTGAAGCCTGAAGAAGGTAGGTATGATGCAAGCTATGGTGCATTTCTTAAGGGCTCGGGTAAGGGTCACTTTATATCAGTGCCCACACGAGAGTCGGGCCTGTTCCTTGAAGGTCAGATAAGAGATATAAAATGTATTGAAATGAATAAGAAATCATTCCTTCTGGTGGCAAGGAATAATGCCCCGTTACAATTTTTCTCTATTAACAAGCAGAAATGATCATAGCCGATATCATCAGGAGATATATTCTTTTGCTTCCTTTAATAACAGGATTTTTTTTTACCGCTTGCCGTAATAAGCAGTTGTTCGAAATGATGTCCCCGGAAATGACCGGTGTTCAATTCTCCAACAACATCAGGGAAACGAAACAATGGAACATAATTGAGTACCTGTATATGTACAACGGCGGAGGAGTGTCTGTCGGAGACGTAAATAATGACGGTCTTCCCGATATTTTTTTTACCGGCAACCAAACGCCATACAAACTTTACTTAAACAAAGGAGATTTTAAATTTGAGGATGTGACGGCGATGGCAGGCGTGGGTGGTTCAACAGATAGTTCAAGTTGGACGAACGGTGTGACGATGGCTGATGTTAATGGTGATGGATGGCTCGATATCTATATCTGTAGGATGCATGGCCTGTTGGGTTTTGCGGGAGGAAATTTATTATACATCAATAATGGCGACGAAACATTTACAGAAAGATCTGTTGATTTTGGATTGGACGCATATTCTTATGCGCAGCAGGCAGCCTTTTTTGATTTCGACCTGGATGGCGACCTGGATATGTTTCTGGTAAATCAATCGGTACGCACACCATCTACTTATATGGAAGGTAACATGAGAATGGAGCGTGACAGTTTGAGTGGCGACAGGTTGTATGAAAACGTCAACAATCGTTTTATTGATATTAGCAAACAAGCAGGAATTTATGGTGGTACCATGGGATATGGATTGGCGCTAAACATCGGCGATATTAATAATGACGGATTCCCTGATATATATGTAGCAAATGATTTTCACGAAAATGATTATTTATATTATAACCAGGGTAACGGTACGTTTAAAGAAATGATCAGAGAGTCGATGGGGCATACTTCCACTTTTTCTATGGGAAACGATATCGCAGATATAAACAATGACGGATTACTCGACATTTTTACCCTGGATATGAAACCCGACGAAGAAGAAATCTTAAAAATGTCTATTTCCCCCGGTTCATATACAACTTATAAATTTCAACGCGATTTTGGTTATCATGATCAATTCGCACGAAACATGTTGCAGATAAACCAGGGGAATTTATTTGGAAACTATGCAAGTTTCAGCGAACTGGGAGAAATGTATGGCCTGGATGCCACCGACTGGAGCTGGGGTACACTGATCGCTGATTTTGACCTCGACGGACGGAAAGATATATTTGTTACAAATGGTATTCCCAAGCGCCCCAATGATCTTGATTACGTAAAATATACATCTAATCATACATACAAAAAAGATAGCAGCGACTTCAACCAGATACTGGCAAAAATGCCTGGTGGAAAGACAAAAAATGTAGCGTTTAAAAATAATGGCGCCGGGTTCGAAAATATTTCGACAAAATGGGGATTGGATTTGTTCAGTTATTCGAATGGAGCCGCATATGCTGACCTGGATAATGACGGTGATCTGGATCTTGTTGTCAATAATCTAAATGAAAAAGCTTCCATCTATCGAAACAGGGCTACCGAACTGGTCGATGTTCATTTTTTAAAGATCAAATTAGAAGGTAAGGAGAAAAACCACTGGGGGTTGGGTGCAAGAGTTACGATTGAAACCGGAGGTAAAAGCCAGACCCAGGAATTATCAAACGTTCGTGGGTGGCTCTCTTCGGTGGAACCTATACTTCTTTTTGGCCTCGGCGACGCGCAACATGTTGACCGGCTTTTTATTGATTGGAAAGACGGGAAGACGCAGATAATGGAAAACATACAGGCAGATCAGGAAATCATTCTGCAATATAAAAATGCTGTTGATTCCATTAGTCATTCTGGTATTTCGCAGAAAATATTCGCTTCGCTGAGCGCCACGGATATTATCGATTTCAGGCATGTCGAAAATCCGTACGTTGATTTTGATTATGAATCATTGCTTCCAAAAATGATCTCAACAGAAGGGCCGAGAATGGCAGTGGGTGATATTAATAATGACGGTCTCGATGATATATTCATTGGCGGAGCAAAAGATCAGCCGGGAGCTATTTATATCCAGGATAAAAGTGGTGGCAGGCAATTTATCAGGATCGAAAGTGAAATTTTTTATAAAGACAGGGCAGAAGAAGATATCGGGGCAACATTTATAGATGTAAACAAAGATGGCTTGCTTGATTTGTATGTGATTAGCGGAAGTGGCGAGATCCTAAAGGATTTTACAGGAAAGGACCGGCTGTATATTAATATCGGGAACAATCAATTTCAAAAATCTTTTGACCATCCACAATTGAATTTCAATGGATCATGCGTGGTTAAGGCAGACTTTAACAACGATGGCAATGAAGATCTTTTTATAGGCGGACGTTCAGTGCCGGGGTCTTATGGCAAATATCCCGCAAGCAGAATTTTGCTTGGCGATGGCAAGGGTAGGCTGTTCGATTTTACGGCACGTATTCTCGGTACAGAATTTTTAACGGGTATGGTTACTGGTGCTGTGTGGGTTGACAAAACAAAACAATTATTTCTCGTTGGCGACTGGATGCCAATCACCATCCTGGATTTTAAACAATTTCCTGTAACTGCCAGAACACTTGATCATAGTACAGGATGGTGGAATACCATCGTATCAGCGGATCTGGATGGAGATGGAGACACTGATTTTCTTGTGGGGAATCGTGGATTGAATTCGCAGCTTACAGCGTCAACAAAATATCCCGTCAACCTTTATATCAAAGATTTTGATGCAAACTCCAGTATAGATCCGATCCTAACTTATTTCTATCATGAGGTTGAGGTCCCGTTTTTTGGTATGGATGAGCTGGCAACACAGTTACCGGCTATCAAAAAAGTATATCCTACATATAAAAAATTCGCGCATAGCAGCTTTAAAGAAATGTTTGACAAAAAAGAACTTGTTGGTGCTGGAAGATGGCAGGTAGAGACTTTTGCATCGGTATGGATTGAAAACCGGGGGGATAGTGGTTTCCTTATTAAACAGCTGCCTGAT
>CAYLVR010000010.1:24854-31403 GCA_964387165.1 uncultured Chitinophagaceae bacterium
GGCACAGATTTCACCCATATATAATTTTGCTGTGGATGATTTTGATGCAGATGGGAGGTTAGATGTACTCGCTGTAGGAAATTTTTATAAGAACCAGTTGAATATTGGAAAATTCGATGCGTCGTACGGGCTCTTTCTTACACGCGATAGTAGTAAGATTGGTTGGCAGCCGGTCCCTTTCAGTCGATCAGGATTCCACGTGTACGGAGAGTCGCGCGATATCTGCAAAATTACCAATGCCCAGGGCGAACAATTGATTTTTGTCAGCAGAAACAATGATTCATTGGCGGTGTTTACTGTCAATCAAAATAGCGCTCGAAAGTAAAGTCACACGGGTCGTTTTAATATTTTACAAAGATTTGCGGATGGTCATCTTCCATGGATTTTCGATGTATTGAATTGTTTTTTCTTTCAACAATTCTGACATCGTTTTTCCCATGACTTTAAAATTCGTGGAAAGAGTGGCAATTCCACCTGATAAGACTTCTTTTAATGGCGTTTCATTATAAGAAATTATGCCAATCTCTTTTCCTAAGGTCCAATTCTTCTTTTCTACCTGTTTAACAAGCTCAACAATATCCTCATCATTTACCACCATGTACAATTCTCCTTTTGCAATGGACCTGTTTTTTACTGTATTGATATAATCACAGGCGAAACCAAACTCTTTGCTGAATTTTTTTAATCCATAATATCGTTCGTACGGCTCCTTTTCATCCTTTTGAGCCATGATAATTTTAGAATATTTTTTTAGGCGGTCCTTAACCGAAACGAGTCCTTCGTATGTGTCTTTCTCGAAATTCTGAAAAACTGCAGAATATTTACCGTATAGCTCCTGGTGGAAATGGTCCAGAAGGAATACCTGCCCGTTCAACTTTTCAAGAGTAGGAGCCACTCCTTTAAATTTTCCCGACATGATAATGTATGTCGTATATTTTCCATTGGCTTCATTTAACAATGTATCAAAGACCTCCTGGTTATAGTTATGGAAAAAAAGATCAACTGACACAGAATTTCCTATACGATGCATGAACGAGGTAAAAAGCTGCTCTTTAAATGCATTAAATTCATTAAAAAGCAAAAAAATCTTTTGATGGCGCGAAACTCTGGTACTGGTGATATAATATCCAAGCCCCGGTTTTGAATCGATGATTCCCTTTGATTTCAACTCGGAAAGCCCCGTAAAAACAGTATCCCGTGATAGTTTATATTTTTTCATGAACTCATTAATCGATGGTATCCAGCTTCCGCGTTTGTAGATCCCATTAAGAATTCCCGAAGTAACGTGAGTGACAATAAGTTTGTACTTAGAACTGTTTTTTATCATTTATCCTTAGTGTTGAACAAACTTAAGTCAATTATTTGTCGAAGCCTTGATTGACCCCTCGAAATTTTCAAAATAAATCGTACCAGTACGTACTAGTATGAAGTTTTTGCTCTATCTTCAAGCGGTAATTGAAAGAATTTTTCGCTAGTAAAAAAACATATGAAAGGCTTAAAAGGTAAAGTTGCGATAGTGACCGGCGGTTCCTCGGGGATAGGTATGTCTTGTGTTGAACGTTTGTGCCGGGAAGGCGTTTCAGTAACGTTTTCAGGGTTATCTGAGAAAGGATTTGATATTGAAAAACTATTCCTGGACAAGGGGTATGATGTTCAGTTTCTGCAAGGTGATATGGCACAGGAAAGTTTCTGCAAGGAAATTGTTGATGCTACAGTACGAAAATGGGGCGCCTTGCATTTTCTCGTGAACAACGCATTTTCTTTTGTGTCAAAGGGCCTGGATGTAACACGTGAGGATTGGGATCGTGTGATGCATACCGGACCTGTAGCGTACGGTACCATGGCGAAATATGCAGCGCCGCATATGCGTGTGGCTAAAGGAGGATCGATTGTAAATGTTTCAAGTATCTCGGCCCATATTGCACAACCTAATCGCTGGACATACAATTCCGCAAAGGGCGCCGTTTCGCAGCTTACTAAATGTATGGCTATGGATCTCGCACCCGAAATACGGGTGAATGCTGTAAGCCCCGCATGGATCTGGACCAAAGAAGTAGAAAAAGCTGCCATAGGGGGGCGCGAAGAATGGGAACCTATATGGGGGAAATTTCATTTACTCCGGCGGCTTGGGAGTACCGAAGAATGTTCGGGTCCGATTGCTTTTCTGCTAAGCGAAGAAGCTTCATTTATTTCCGGGGCCGATCTTTTTATAGATGGAGGTTATCTGACTATGGGCGGAGAAGGGCTCGGTGAAATGTCATCTTTCGCAGGAACCCAATAGTTTGTTATTCCCAAATCGTAATAGAAGCCTGACCATATGCCGTATTTTCCAATAATAGATACTCATGTACATGTCTGGAACCCCGCCTTACTGAGGTATCCTTGGCTGGACGCCGTCCCTTTGCTTAATAAAAGTTTTCTATTAAAGGATTATCAGGCTGAAACAAAAGAAGTTGAGATTGAAAAAATGGTTTTCGTTCAATGTGAATGTGAATTTGCGCAATGCGAAGATGAGGTTGCCTGGGTGTCGCAATTGGCAGAGAAAGATAATCGATTACAGGGCATCGTTGCCTGGGCGCCGCTCGAATTGGGCGCCGGTGCTGCCCCGGTTCTTGATCGCTACTCGGTAAATCCATTGGTAAAGGGAATCAGAAGAATTATACAATTTGAGCAGGATACCTACTTCTGCCTTCGCAAGGAATTCATTGAAGGGGTGCGACTCCTTTCTGATTATCAATTCACATTTGATCTGTGTGTAGTGCATCATCAACTGGAGAAAGTTGTTACGCTGGTGGAGGCTTGTCCCGAAGTCAATTTTGTGCTGGATCATATAGGGAAACCCGATATAAAAAATTATCAGCTGATCCCTTGGAAATCAACGTTGCTGGAATTGTCAAAATTTGATAATGTTCAGTGCAAAATGTCGGGACTGCTTACCGAAGCGGATCATGTTAATTGGAAAACGGATGAGATATGCAGGTATATCAATTATGTGGTTGAGTGTTTTACGCCTGATAAAATAATGTTTGGTGGAGATTGGCCGGTGTTAACGCAGGCAGCCACTTTTTTACAATGGATCCACACTTTAGATATTGCGCTCGCTGGGTTATCGCATGGAGAATTGATGAAGATATATAAAAGCAATGCAGAGCAATTCTATCGATTAAACTAACGCAATTAAAATACATAAATATAATAATCAGAAAAAATTATGGATTTGCATGCAGGATTAAAAGACAAAGTTGTGCTGGTGACGGGCGCCTCAGGAGGAATAGGAGCTGCATTAACAAAATTGCTTATTGAAAGCCAGGCAAAAGTGTATGGTACTGATATTTCAAAAAGCAGCGGAGATCATTTTTTTCAGGGAGATATTACCGATCAGGCTTTTATTCTTCAAATGGTAAAAGAAATAATAACCAGGGAAGGCCGTATTGACGTGCTGATAAATAATGCCGGCATTTACTTACGTACCCCGGTAAAGCAAATTACAAAAGAGGAGTGGGAGAAACTAATGGATATAAATCTCACCTCTGTATTCCTGTTAACACAAGCTGTGATTGACATTATGATACAGCAAAAATCAGGATCAATTGTGAGCCTGGCTTCGGTAGCGGGTAAAGTGGGGGGACTTATTGCAGGAGCCCATTATGCGGCCAGCAAAGCTGCTATTGAATGTTTGACAAAATCCCTGGCAAAACTTGGTGCGCAGAATGGTGTGAGGGTTAACGCTGTGGCTCCCGGCATTATCGATACGGCCATGCAGAACGGTGTTCCTGAGGAACAAATGGATTTCCTTGTGAAGAATATTCCTATGGGCAGACTGGGCACACCAGAGGAAGTTGCATACACGATTATGTTTCTGGCTTCCGATTACGCGTCGTACGTGACAGGTCAGAACATCAGTGTAAACGGAGGAACATATATGTAATTACAAAGGGCGTTTAATGAATTCTATTTAACATGTCGTTGAAAAAATTATTTGATGTCAGTGGAAAAATAATCCTGGTGAGCGGATCTACTGGTGGAATTGGCCAGGCTTTCGTTAGGGGACTTTGCGAAAACGGAGCAATAGTAATTATTAACGGGCGGAATGAAAAGAAATTACAGAAACAGGCTGAAGACCTGGCGCGGGATGGATACACAGTTTATCCTTATCCTTTTGACATTACCAATACTGATGAAATAAACAGATCTGTTCAGGATATTCAAAAAAAGGTGGGAACTATTGATGTGTTAGTGAATAATGCTGGCATCACAATACGCAGTGCGCTGGAAGATTTTAATGATTCGGATTGGGAAAATATTATTAATGTAAATCTTACCGGTGCTTATAAATTGGCCAAAGCCGTCGTAAAAGGGATGATTGCGCAGAGAGTAGGAAAAATAATAAATATAGGCTCACTACAATGCGAACTGGGTCGACCTTCTATTACTCCTTATGCTGCTTCAAAAGGAGGATTGAAAATGCTGACAAGGGGAATGGCTGTAGAATGGGGGAAATATAATATCCAAACCAATGGAATCTGCCCGGGGTACTTTAAAACTACAATGACCAGGGCATTATATGAAAATAAAGAGTTCGATGAATGGGTTTGTGGACGAACGCCAAGTAAGCGATGGGGTTTAACTGAAGAGTTATGCGGTGCATTAATATTTCTTGCTTCATCAGCAAGTGATTATGTAAATGGCCAGATGGTATATGTGGATGGGGGCCTCACTGCGAGTGTTTAAGTTTTTATTATTTCAACAATATTTTTTGCATTAATAGTCAAACGATTGCTTCATCTTTTAAACAGAATATAAATGGAAAGGCGCCAGTTCCTGCAAACATTTACCGGGGCTACCACAATGCTGTTGTCTTCGGCGGAAAAATCTTATGCTGCTCATACAGGTGATGCTGGTACACTGAGTGATCATATAATTGAGCAGGTCAATACAAAAAAAGTAAGGATGTATTATCCCCGCTACGTAAGTATGAATTCTCAGCGTGGTCCGCATGGCTGCGAATTTGATGATACGGTATGTGAAATTATTACCAACCAGGGCGCGAAAGGATGGGGCGTACCATTATGGAGAACGACAGAAAAAGAAGCAAAGGACTTTATCGTAGGGAAAAAAATGTCCGAAATATTTGATCCCCAAACAGGAATACTGGATAAGCGGGCGGCCTTCTGTGATATCGCTCTTTATGATCTGGCCGGAGTTATTTTAAATAAACCCGTTTATGAAATCTTGGGAGCTGCCACGCCGGAAACATTTAAGTGTTATAGCGGGATGATTTATTTCGATGATCTGACACGCTTTTATAATAAACCATTAGGAATGGACCTGATAGTTCAGGAATGTGCATTTGATTATGCTGTAGGATACCGTCAGTTTAAATTAAAAATCGGAAGAGGATTTAAGTACACATCAAAAAGTGTTGGAATGCAACGCGATATTGAAGTGACGAAACTGGTTGCCCGAAATTTTCCTGATTGCGAAATTCTTGTAGATGGTAATGATGGCCTTACACTCGGTGAGTTGCAGCAGTATCTCGAAGGAATTAAAGATGTGAGTTTATTCTGGATAGAAGAACCTTTTGTAGAAAACGTGGAGGACTATACCCGGTTAAAAGCTTTTCTTCAGCAACGAAATATCAAAACACTTCTGGCAGATGGAGAGGCTTCTCCGATCGATCATCAGTTATTAAGTAAACTGGAATCTATGAAGCTTTTGGATGTCAGGCTAAATGATATCCAGGATATAGGTTTTTCCGGCTGGCGACAATTAATGTCACAGCTAAAAAAATCGGGTACTCTCGCATCACCTCATGCCTGGGGATCACAATTAAAGACACATGTAATTTCCCATTTAACTGCAGCATATGGCAACACTGCTACTATTGAGGGAGTAACCTGTATTTCCGAGGAAGTTGATTTTGGCGATTACGAATTAAAAGAAGGTAAATTAATTCCTTCGGGCGCTCCGGGATTTGGAATGAAACTATTAAAATGATAAATGATAAATGGTTAATGGTAAATGACGCCTCATACTTCTTTCATAATAAATGACAATCACAGTTAATAAAATAAATTATCAATGCTATGCGTATGAAAATGAATGCCCGCACAATCGCAGCCGTTTTTCTGGCAGCCTGCACATTAATTATAGGATCCTGTAAGCAAGACCAGGTTGTGAATAATGGTATCAAAGAAGTAAAAGTGGAGGATGGTTTCTGGAGTCCAAAATTTAAACAATGGAGGACCACAACGGTAAATGATGTCTTTGATAAATTCGAAGGGAATTATAATCCCAAAGGCAGCTCTTACCTGGAAAGAGATTTTGAAAGTCTCGGAGCCACACGTGATGCATTTAAAAATTTTGATCTCGTTGCAGAGGGCAAGCGGGGAACTGGTAAACATAATGGTCCACCCTGGTATGATGGTCTTGTGTATGAAACTATCAGGGGAGCTTCTGATTTCCTGGCGAGATATCCCGATGACAGCCTCCAGGCCAGGCTCGATGGCTATATAGACAGAATTGCAGCTGCCCAGGCTACTGAACCTG
>CAYLVR010000010.1:31413-38173 GCA_964387165.1 uncultured Chitinophagaceae bacterium
ACGGATATATCAATACCTATACTCAGTTAATGGAACCCGACCACCGTTGGGGATTTGATGGGGGATTCCTGCGCTGGCAACATGATGTTTACAATGCGGGTATGTTGCTGGAAGCTGCTGTACATTATTATAAGGCGACCGGAAAAACAAAACTCCTTAACGTGGCGGTGAAGCTGGCTAAAAACATGTATGACTATATGGGTCCGTTTCCCAAGAAAAATGTAGTTCCCGCGCACTCGGGTCCCGAAGAAGCGGCGATGAAACTATACTGGCTGTTCAAAGCAGAGCCGGCCCTTAAAAAGAAAATGGAAATACCCGTTAACGAGCAAAATTATTATGATCTGGCCAAATTCTGGCTGGAAAACAGGGGACATCATGTTGGGTTTCCTGAATGGGCAAAATGGGGGAATGATTCAGCAGAACATTGGATCAAACAGGTTAAATACGAAGATCCAAAATTTGGTGAGCACAGACGTCCGACATGGGGAGCATATGCACAGGATTCCATTCCGGTATTCGAACAAAAAACAATTGAAGGACACGCAGTGCGCGCCACCCTGCTGGCTACTGGCCTTGCCACTGCAGCGCTTGAAAACAAAGATCCGAGATATATTGAATCCGTTACAGCATTATGGAATAATATGGTTGGCAACCGTATGTTCATAACCGGTGGAGTGGGCGCGATTGCTCATGATGAAAAATTCGGTTCAAATTTTTACCTGCCCAATAACGCTTACCTGGAGACTTGTGCTGGTGTGGGAGCAGGCTTTTTTAACCAGCGGATGAATGAATTGATAGGTGATGGAAAATACATGGACGAATTCGAACGTGTGCTGTATAATAATGTGCTTACCGGCATATCAGAAGATGGTGATCACTATACTTATCAGAATCCACTGACTGCAGAACATCATCACAGGTGGGAATGGCACGATTGTCCCTGCTGCCCGCCGATGTTTTTGAAAATGGTTTCAGCAGTGCCGGATTTTATCTATCTATATAAAAAAGATACGCTCTACGTAAACCTTTTTGCTGGTAATGAAGCTACCCTCAGTCATAATAATCACCTGGTTAAATTAAAAATGACAACTAAATATCCATGGGAGGGAAATATAAGTCTGGAAATTTCACCTGATGATAATGTGAAATTACCTGTGAAAATAAGGATCCCGAACTGGGCTGTTGGTAAAGAAAATCCATTCGACCTTTATCGCTCGAAAGTAAATTCGCCCGTAGTATTGAAAATTAATGAAGAATCAATCAATATTGATCCGGTAAATGGTTATGTGACTATTGACAGAAACTGGAAAAAAGGAGACAGGATAGAATTGAATTTGCCTATGACACCCAGATTGGTTTATGCTGACCCACAGGTTAAGGACCTGACAGGGCTCGTGGCCATTGCTTCCGGGCCTCTTGTATATGGTCTTGAGGGTAACCTTAATGAACAATTAGGAAAACTAAAAATTGATGTGAACTCCTCCCTGGAAATGTCATATAATTCCTCTCTGTTGGGTGGAGTTAATGTGATCACCGGAACTGGATCAAATGACAAATCAGAAACAAAATTTCAGGCTATACCTTATTTTGCATTAGGTAATATAAAACCTGGCGATACATTCAAAGTGTGGGTCGACAGTAATCAGAAATAACATTATCATGAGTTTTGTGACTTTCGGAGAAATTATGCTGCGGCTGTCGCCAACTGAACAAGGTGGTAAATTATATGATACCGGCGATTTTGCGGTTGACTTCGCGGGCTCCGAATCGAATGTAGCAAGCTCTCTCGCTCTTTTAGGGAACCAGGTAAAATTTATAACCAGGCTCCCGGCCAATCCGCTGGGTGATGCTGCCATACGATCTCTTAGATCCTATGGCATAGATACTTCATCTATTACCAGGGGTGGTTCACGGATGGGTATCTACTTTATTGAACAGGGGTCATCCATCCGCCCATCACACGTTGTGTACGACAGGGCAGGGTCCGCGATAAGCTGTATTGATAAAAATGAATTTGATTGGCAGGAAATACTCAGAGAAGCATCCTGGCTTTTTATTTCCGGTATTACGCCTGCTTTATCTGATCAGTGTGCCGATGAAACAATAAAACTCGTATCAACGGCCAGCTCATTGGGTGTAAAAATTTGTTTTGATTTTAATTTTCGCCGCTCATTATGGAAAGACAGGAAAGTTGCTGAAAAGATATTTACAAAAGTTCTCGAACACACCGACTTACTTTGCGGAAATACCGGTTCTTTATCAGACGTATTGGACTTGACATTTAAAGGCGACAATGAAAATGAAAAAGCTGAACATGCAATTGAAGTTGCTCAAAGAAAGTTCGGATTACACATGATTGCATTTACAGTTAGGGAACACACTTCCGCATCAAGAAATAAAGTATCAGGTATTCTGCAGGTCGGAAATTGTGAACACCGATCAATTGCCTACATTGTAGATATCCTGGACCGGTTCGGAACGGGAGATGCTTTTGCTGCTGGTTTATTACATGGGTTAAATAATAACTGGGACCCGAACAAGGTAATACAGTTTGCAACAGCAGCTTTTGCACTGAAGCATACCGTCAGGGGTGATCAGCATACCAGCTCGGAGAAAGAAATTGTTTCAATTATGGAAGGTAAAATCTCAGGACACGTCATCAGATGAAAAATAAAATTATAAATAGGATAGAATCAGAAAAGATAGTAGCCATTATTCGGGTCGCAAATGAATCTGAAGTGGAGGCGCTTGTTGAAAAAGTTATTGGCGCAGGTATAAACGTTCTGGAAATTACCAGTAATACTCCGGGTTTTTCTCAGCAAATAAAAAGAGCAAAAATTAAATTTCCACACATTTTGATTGGTGCGGGAACAATAACAAATGGACGGCTGGCAAAACAGGCGATCAACTGCGGCGCTGAATTTTTAGTGACACCAAATACTAATGCAGGAATTATTCCATTGGCGCACGAGGCGAAAATACCTGTGATGATGGGCGCTATGACCCCTTCCGAAATTGCGACTGCTTTGGAATATGGTGCAGACTTTATAAAGATTTTTCCGGCAACTACCCTTGGGCCCGAATACCTGAAGGCAATTCGCGGACCGTTTAATGATGCAAAGTTTTTTGCTGTTGGGGGTGTAAATGTTTTAAACGCATCATTATGGATCAAGGCTGGCGCCTGCGGAATAGGTATTGGTGGTTCTCTCACAAGTGGTGATCCGGAAATACTTCGTTCTACAGTTGCTGAATTAATTAAACAGGTTAATAATAAATAATGCAGGATAAATTAATTATTGAAAAGCTGCAACTTTTTAAAGTGCCCCCAAGGTGGTTGTTTCTAAAAGTAACTACAAAAGAAGGAATTGTGGGATGGGGAGAACCTGTAGTTGAAGGTAAAGCCGATACTGTTGCCGCCTGCGTCAGGGAAATGGAGCAATATGTAGTTGGCCAGTCTGCACATAATATCCAGGATCTTTGGCAGGTGTTATACCGGGGCGGATTTTATCGGGGCGGGCCCATCCTGATGAGCGCTATAGCCGGCATTGATCAGGCATTATGGGATATTAAGGGAAAGTCTTTAGGTGTTCCTGTTTACCAGATGCTTGGTGGAGCAGTTCGTCAGAAGATGAAAATGTATTGCTGGATTGGTGGTGATAATCCCAAAGTGGTGATCGAACAGGCAAGGGAAAAGGTAAAAAATGGTTACAAGGCAGTCAAAATGAATGCTACCGGGCAAATGGAATGGATTTCCACTCAAAAGGAAATAACAAAAGTGGCTGAGAATATGAAGATGTTAAGAGAGGAATTCGGAAATGAACTCGAAATAGGATTGGATTTTCATGGACGTGTACATAAAGGAATGGTGAAAAGATTGATTGATGAACTGAATCCGTACAATCCCATGTTTATCGAAGAACCTGTGCTGACTGAAAATTTTGATATGGGTAAACAATTTGCGTCATATAGCAGTATTCCCATCGCCACAGGAGAAAGAATGTATTCCCGCTGGGATTTTAAAAACCTGCTTCATGAAGGATTTGCAGATATCATTCAACCGGATTTAAGTCATGCGGGTGGTATTTCTGAAGTATTCAAAATAGCGGGTATGGCCGAAGCGTATGATGTGGCTATTGCACCACATTGCCCCCTGGGGCCCATTTCGCTGGCCGCGGCCCTCACAATAGATTTCTCCTGCATTAACGCAATAATACAGGAGAGCAGCGTAGGCATACATTATAACCAGGGCTTCGATTTACTTGACTATGTAGCCAACCCCGAAGTTTTTGATATTAAGGACGGGTATATTGATATTTTCACTAAACCCGGACTGGGCGTGGAGATAAATGAGCCGGCTTTAATCAAAGCTGCTAAAACGGGCCACTCGTGGGTTAATCCGGTATGGAGATTAGAAGACGGAAGTGTGGCTGAATGGTAAATAAAATGTTTCATTAAATACCTGGTAACAGCATGTTCACAAAATCAGTTTGTGCGGTCTTACTGCAAGGTTGTATGCTATTTTACTCCAACCTGGGTATGGCACAGTTAGTTAAGGAGCAACCCGCTACGATAAACACTGGTGTATCTAAAGTGGAAATCGTTGATGAATTCTGGAGTCCTCGCCTTGCATTGTGGAGTACCAATACTGTCAATGATGTGTTTAATAAATTCGAAGGTAATTATGACTATTTGCATTCCAGGGAACAACTGACAGAGGATTATGAAAAAATCGGAAAAACGAGAGATGCGTTTTACAATTTTGACCGGGTGGCGCAAGGTCAGCGAGGCATCAAAAAACATGACGGCCCCGAATGGTATGACGGACTGATTTACGAATCTATTACAGGTGCCAGCGATTTTCTCAAATATTACCCCGACGAGCACATAGAAAAAAGAATTGATCAATATATTGAAAGGATAATTGCTGCACAAAATTCAGTAGGCGATGGATACATTAATACTTACACTTTGCTTGTTGAACCAGAACATCGTTATGGCTTGAATGGAGGATTTGAAATTTCACAGCACGACTTGTATAATTCAGGAGCGCTGATCGAAGCAGGTATTCACTATTACCTTGCAACAGGAAAAATAAAATTATTAAATGCCGCAGTAAAATGTGCAAATAATATATGCGATGTTATCGGTCCTGCACCTAAAAAAAATGTTATTCCCGGGCATGCATTGCCTGAGGAAGCATTGGTAAAATTATACAGTTTGTTCCGGGATGAACCAGCATTGAAGATCAGAATGTCGGAGCAGGTGCAGGAACAACAATATTTTAATATTGTGAAATTCTGGTACGAAAGCAGAGGAAATCATTGCGGATTACCTAAATGGCGGGAATGGAGTGACAGAGAATGCATGAACTGGATTCGTGAACAAAAATATCTCGCTCCTGAATTTGGAGAAAATGCAAGACCGTCATTTGGTAATTATAACCAGGATTCAATACCATTTGAACAACAGGAAACAATTGAGGGACATGCAGTGAGGGCAACGCTCTACGCTAATGGAATTGCCAAAGTTGCAGCTGTGGACCAGGACCCGAAATATGTTAATATCAGTTCTTCTTTATGGAACAATATGGTGGGTAAACGAATGTATCTGACGGGTGGAGTGGGCGCCTTAAAAGAAGGTGAAATGTTTGCGCCCGATTATGTGCTTCCAAATGATGGATATAGCGAAACCTGTGCTGCAGTCGGTTCATGTTTTTTTAGTGGAAGCATGGCCAGTTTGCACAGGCATGGAAAATATTTTGACGAATTCGAACGGGCGCTGTATAATAATGTGCTTGCAGGCATTTCATTATCCGGTG
Organism: uncultured Chitinophagaceae bacterium; assembly: GCA_964387165.1. Taxonomy (GTDB): domain Bacteria; phylum Bacteroidota; class Bacteroidia; order Chitinophagales; family Chitinophagaceae; genus Flavitalea. Next base: position 37,232 of record CAYLVR010000010.1, read on the forward strand.
ATAATTATTCCTATATTAATCCACTGGCTGGAGAGGCCGTTAACAGATGGAGCTGGCATGAATGCCCATGTTGTCCTCCCATGTTTCTTAAATTAGCAGGTAGCCTGCCTGGATATATTTATTCACAGGAGAAAAATTCAATCTTTGTCAATCTTTTTATTGGAAGTAAATCAACCATTGATCTTGGTTCCGGCCAGGTGGTTAATATACAGCAAACAACTAATTATCCTTATGATGGGAATATTTCAATAAGTGTTAATCCATCTATATCTCAAAAGTTTTTATTAAAGGTCCGAATTCCCGGCTGGGCACAGGGTATAGAAAATCCTTACGGGCTGTATCATTCCAACCTGACTTCCAAAATAATTGTTACTATTAATGATCAACCAGTTGATTTTCCCATTGTGAATGGCTACATGGAATTTTTAAGAAAGTGGCATAAGGGAGACGCTGTCAAACTTTTACTTCCGGTTGAACCCAGGGTCATCACTGCAAATGATCAGGTAAACGAATTAGCAGGCATGGCAGCTGTAAGTGCGGGTCCACTCGTTTATGGATGGGAAGAAACAGATAACCCACAACTACTAACAAGTTCAATTGATATCACTATGCGCCCGGTAATGACTTTTCATAATAATCTGTTGAATGGCGTGAATGTAGTCATTGCAAAAGCTGTCAACGAAGATGGTCGCAAAATACAGCTTGTAGGTGTGCCATTTTATGCTTTGAATAATCGGAAAAAGGGAAATGCATTTAAAATCTGGCTGCCGGCGAACCGCTAATTTTTATTACAGACATGTAACAATACTGTAATTGGTTATATATTCAACAACTGAGAAGTGTATTACGATTCTACAAAATTCTGCCGGTATTTGAAAGGTGTTGTATTTATTACTTCTTTGAACTGCCTGTTGAAATTGGAAATACTTTCATATCCACATT
>CAYLVR010000011.1:0-33362 GCA_964387165.1 uncultured Chitinophagaceae bacterium
TGAACTTGCCCCAGAAATCTTTTAATCCTTTTCTGTTTTTCACTTTTTCTCCACTAGTTTCATCCTCTTCAATAAAATCAGGGCGTGCATATTCTGCTTTTTTCAATGCTTCGGGAACTTCAACTTTTATATGTCCCGTTTCAAATTGTTTGCGGTTATGCTCGTAATCGCTGTAACCTTTTAAAATTAACCCGATACAGGTTGAATAAGTTGGCTTTGCTAATTCTTCAATATGACCCGGAGCAAGATGTTCATTAGGAAAACCAATTCTTGCATTAAGCCCGGTTGTATATTCAGTTAATTGAATAAGATGTTTTAGCTGCGATCCCCCACCCGTTAACACTATACCACCATTAAGCATTTTATTATCCAAACCAACCTGCTTAAGATGAAATGTTACAAAATCCATGATCTCGCTCATGCGCGCCTGGATAATATTTGCAAGGTTTTTTACGCTTATCTCTTTTGGTGGCATACCGCGCAATCCAGGTATGGTGATCACTGCATTAGCTTTTGCTTCGTTCGATAATGCCGAACCAAACTGCACCTTCATTTGCTCGGCCTGTGTTCTCAAAACACCCAGTCCGGTTTTTATATCATTAGTGATATTCTCACCACCGAAAGGAATAACTACTGTATGCTTCAGTATCCCTTCATAAAAAACAGCGAGATCAGTTGTACCACCACCAATATCAACAATGGCAACACCTGCTTCCAGGTCTTCCTGCGCCATTACCGCTGCAGAAGAGGCGAGCGGCTGTAATACAAGATCCTTTGTTTTTAACCCACTTTTTTCCACAGCGCGGTTAATATTGCGTATGGCGTTTTTATCGCCGGTAATAATATGGAAGTTGGCGCCAACTTTCACGCCCCCGTAACCAATTGGATTGGGAATATTCTGAAAATTATCAACGGTAAATTCCTGTGGGATCACATCGATGATCTGGTCGCCAGCAGGAATATATGTTTTATACTGATCAGCAACAAGCTGGTCAATTTCTTTTTGCGATACTTCGTCTTCGTTATTATGTCTTACAATATCACCTCTGGTCTGCAAACTTTTTATATGATGACCCGCAATACCAACATACACTTCAGATATTTCCAGGTTTGGATTTGACGCGTAACAATTATCAAGCGCCATCCTGATAGCCTTGATTGTTTCATCTATATTTAATACCTGCCCATGCTTTACGCCATTGGAATTCGCACGACCGAAGCCGATAATCTCGAGTTTTCCATATTCATTTTTACGGCCTGCAATGGCAGCAATTTTGGTAGTTCCGATGTCTAATCCTACGATGATGGGTTGTTCTGTGTTCATGATGGTATCTATATTTTAGTTGTTGTTAGTTTAGTTTCCGTACAGGTGTTTTCTCTGAAGGCAAAGCAGCCTGTGTCTTTACCCCTATTATTTGTTTATCATACTGCACCTTGATCCTTTGGTATTTTTCCATTCCTATTTTGGATAACACCTGGTTGAAAAAAATCGTTAGTCTCCTGAATTTTTCCTCTTTATTCTCTGCATCGCCAAACTCTATTATATGAGATCCTGTAGCAGCAGCCAGTTCAAATTCACGCGCAGGGGTAATTTCAATTTTAGATATCTGACCCATCCAGAAGGTGTCCTGACCCAGGTAAATACTTAATTCTTTTATTTGTTTCACCAGTTTTTTGTCGGAGGCTGTTTTAATACTTTTGCCATTATTCGGAAACCCGGTGAAAACGGGGAGAGTTGCAGCCATCTTATTACTTAACGGTAATCTTTGCCCGGTACTGTCGAAATAGAAACTTTCTCCTGCCCTACTTAATATTTTTGCAATTGGTTCCCTTTCATTAATCTTTACTTTTAATACTCCGGTGTTATCAAAATACAATTCCGCATCCTTTACCCATACTTCTTTTTCAAGCCTTGACTCTAACCGGTGAAGGTCAAATGATTCAATCTTTTTATTTTTTATACTGATTGTTTTATTATGGGTCAGCACATTCACTATAGCATTTTTATCGAGAAGCCACTGCCCTTTTTTATTTCCATTAATAGTAATATCATACCCTTTACATACCTGGTGATTACGTGAATTCATTGCAGCCACCAGTAGCACTACGATTCCTGCTGCAGCTATCAGCCAGAAACAAATGAAGATCAATCTTCTGATATTTTTTTTAATCCCCATCAGATTACCGTGATTAGCAATTGTTTTATTTGTTCAACAAGAGTATCTATATCTCCTGCTCCCGCTGTAATCAGCAATTGGTTATCTCTTATATTTTTTAGTATATCCTTTTTTTCTATGATTCTCACATTCCTGTTAACCATTTTCGATTTGATCAGTTCGCTGGTCACTCCTTCTATCGGTAATTCACGGGCAGGATATATTGGCAGTAATATTACTTCGTCGGCCATGTCCAGACTCAAGGCAAATTCAGCTGCCAGGTCGCGGGTACGGGTGTATAAGTGAGGTTGAAAAATTACAGTACATTTCAATTCTTCGAATAATGCCCTGGCGCTTTTAATTAAAGCAGATAATTCTTCAGGATGATGAGCATAATCATCTATATATACCAGTTTCTTTTTCTTAACAATATATTCAAACCTTCTTTTTACTCCTTTAAAATCCTCCACAGCGTCTTTGATCTTACCTTCGTCTATCTTTAACTGTTTGGCTATTGAAATAGCAACACTTGCGTTTTCAACATTGTGCAACCCTCCCATATTGAGTGCTACTTCTTCCACTGTTTCATTATCTACTTTCACGTCAAATAAGTAATAGCCGTTCATCATCCGGATATTATGTGGATAAATATCAGCGCTCACGTCCTTCATACTGTATCTCTTTAGAACAGGTGGATTAAATTCATCATCCCTCGCTATTCCTTCTTTCAGATATAATGTACCATTTGGTTTTATTTTAGCAGAGAACTCGATGAAAGTATCCTGCATATTTTTTTCGTTCCCATAAATATCCAGGTGATCGGCATCCATTGCTGTTATGACTGCTATATCCGGGTTTAATTTGAGGAAGCTCCTGTCGTATTCATCTGCTTCAATAACACAGGTATCATTTTCACTACTCCAGAAATTGCTGTTATAGTTTGCGGCGATTCCACCTAAAAATGCGTTGCAACCATAACCGGTGTGTCTTAAAATATGTGCAACCATAGTACTGATGGTTGTTTTACCATGTGTGCCGGCAATACATATATTAAAGGACTTTTCAGTTATTGCTCCCAGCACATCACTTCTTTTTACTACAGTATAATTATTGTTCCTGTAATAAGTAAGTTGAATGTGGTTCGCTGGAATGGCTGGTGTATAAACAACAAGATCTGCATCTATTGGCGCAAACGAAACCTGATCCTCGTAATTCACCTCAATTCCCTCTTTCACCAAAGCTTTTGTAAGAACGGTTTCAGTACGATCATAACCGCTAACCTTTTTACCATGAAAGGAAAAATACCGCGCAAGCGCACTCATGCCGATACCACCAATACCGATAAAATAAATGCGTTGTATATTTTCCAGTTTAATCATTAATAATTCTCAATATTTCCTCAGCAACCTGTTCATCTGCGTTTGTCACCGCCAGTTTGCCGATATTATTTTTTAATTCATTTTGTTTTTGTTCATTTGTTGCCAGATCCGCTAATACATTCATCAACTTCTGTTTTGCTTCTTTATCACTCACTACAATAGCTGCATTTTTGTCTGCCAGTTGTTTGGCGTTTACGGTCTGGTGATCTTCCGCTGCAAATGGGTAAGGAACAAATATTACCGGTTTTTTCACTATGCATAATTCAGCAATAGCCATCGCTCCCGACCTGGAAACAACTATATCTGCTGCCGCAAATGCATATTCCATTTGAGCAATAAAGTCGTTTGTCCAGATATTTATTCTTCCGTCTGTTACTTTTTTCGCTTCTATTGAAAAAGGTTTTCCTGTTTGCCATATCAATTGCAGACCATTATTAATAACCTGGTCTATCGATGTAGCAATGGTTTCGTTAATTGTTTTTGCTCCAAGACTTCCCCCTGTAACCAGCACTGTTTTTTTTGCTGGATCAAGACCAAAAAATTTCATCCCTTCCTCCCTTGAAATCCGGCTTTCCACAATACTTTTTCTTACAGGATTTCCAGTGATCATTATCTTTTTTGCAGGAAAAAACTTTTCCATTCCACTGCTTGCTACAAATATCTTTTCCGCTTTTTTTCCTAACATAATATTCGCCTTACCTGCAAAAGAATTCGATTCGTGAATAAATGTTGGAATTCCTTTCGATTGCGCGTAACGTAATACCGGGAAAGTTGAATATCCCCCAACACCTACTACTGCATCAGGCTGAAAAGATTTAACAATACCACTTACCTGTATAAAACTCTTTACGATTTTAAAAGGAAGCGAAATATTTTTTATCAAAGAACTTCTGTTAAACCCCGCTATATCAATACCTCTTATCTTATATCCTGCCAGGGGCACTTTTTCCATTTCCATTTTACCATTAGCCCCTATAAATAGTATTTCAATCGTGGGGTCAATCTTTTTTAAAGCATTGGCAATTGCCACCGCCGGAAATATATGCCCACCTGTTCCTCCACCTGCTATAATTATCTTCCTGCTCATTTCCCTTCCAGTTGTTCAACATTTCTTGCCACACTCAGGATAATTCCGATGGCAAGGCAGGTAAATAAAAATGAACTCCCTCCCATACTCACTAATGGCAGCGTTACCCCAGTAACAGGAAATAAATTCACGTTCACTGCCATATTGATCAATGCCTGGATGACCAACGTAAAACTTAATCCAAGCGCCAGGAATGCCCCGAAAGCATAAGGACATTTTTTAAATATTCGGATACTCCTGAAAAGGAATACGAGATAAATAAATATGATAAATGTTGCCCCTACCATACCATACTCCTCTATAATAATTGCATAAATAAAATCTGAATAAGGGTGGGGAAGGAAATTTCTTTGTTCGCTGTTACCCGGACCGAGGCCGATAAATCCACCTTTCGCAATAGCGATTTTTGCCTGGTTCACCTGGTAATTTTCTTCTTTATCATTTTCCTGTCCGGAATACACAAAATTTTGCACACGTTTAATCCATGTGGGCGTCCTGCCCACTTCAAATATTGCAGGCAGATCTTTTGATTTACCTTCTTCCTTATCATAATATGCCATTGCTATAAAAACCAGCATCACTACTGGTATAGCTGCTATACCAACAGTTGCACCAATATGTTTAATATTTACCCTTCCGATAAACATTAACAATAAACTTGTAGCTCCTATCAACAAGGCGGTTGATAAATTTGCAGGGGCTACCAGCACACAAACAATAATAACAGGAATAATCACAGGAAGAAATCCTTTTTTAAAATCTTTTACTACATGCTGTTTTTTACTTAGCATTCTGCCCAGGTACATGAACAAGGCAAGTTTCGCGAGATCCGAAGTCTGGAACGTAAGATTAATGATCGGTAGCCTTATCCACCTACTGCCTTCATTTAATTTTACGCCAAAAAATAATGTCCAGACTAATAAGGGAATAGCAATTAAGAAAAGTATTCGGGACCATTTCGAATAAAGAGTATAATTTACCCGGTGGGCAAAATATATTATTGCCATGCCCACTATAATAAACATTATCTGTTTGAACAGGTATATTTCGGTATTGCCTTTATTTAACCTGTAAGCCAGTAAACCCGTTGAACTGTACACCACCAGTAATGATACAAGAGCAAGCAGTATTACTGTTGCCCAGATCACTTTATCACCACGGGTTTTTTCACTTAGCCCACGGAAACTATTTTTCTGTATGGTTGCAAAATCGTTCATCTCCTTTGTTTTTTCCCTCGCCCCTGGCAGATAGAGAAAAGAATTTTATAGATTTTTTACTGCATTTTTAAACTGTTCGCCCCTGTCTTCATAATTATTGAACAGGTCAAAACTCGCGCAGGCAGGACTGAGTAATATTACATCTCCCGGTTCTGCCAGTTTGTATGCTGTTTTTACCGCCTCATCTGCACTGGCGGTATCAACTATAGTCTGCACGTTATCCTTAAAAGCAGCATGAATTTTTGTATTGTCAACTCCTAAACAAACAATTGCCTTTACTTTTTCATTTACAAGGTCAAGCAGCATTTCGTAGTCGTTACCTTTATCAACACCGCCTAATATGAGAATGGTAGGTTTTATCATGCTTTCGAGAGCATACCATGTACCGTTCACATTAGTTGCTTTGCTGTCGTTTATGAAATCAACGCCCCTTACGGTTACTACGAATTCCATACGGTGTTCCAGCGCTTCAAAAGACTGGACAGCTTCCCTGATCTTCGTTTTCCTTATTCCTACAACTGATGCTGCCAATCCTGCTGCCATAGTATTGTATTGATTATGTTTCCCCTTAAGGGTAAAGTCATAAACGCTCATCTGCATTTTCTCTTCTGCGGTTTTAATCGTCATTTGCTCCTTCATAATAAATGCTCCCCGGTTTAGTTCTCTTTGCATTGTGAATGGTAATAGGTTAGTGTTGATCGAATGTTCTTTTACATACTGGTTAGTCACAGGGTCATCTTCACAGTAGATAAAAAAGTCTTTATTAGTCTGGTTTTTGGTAATAAGGAATTTGCTCTTTATATAGTTCTCAAATTTGTACTCGTACCTGTCCAAATGGTCTTCAGTGATATTCGTCATTACAGCTATATCCGGCCTGAATTCTTTTATATCATCCAATTGAAAACTGCTGATCTCTGCCACATACCATTCTTTCGGATCTTCTTTAACCTGCTTTGCGATAGAATAACCTATGTTTCCCACCAGCGCACAATCAATTCCTGCTGTTTTAAGAATGTGGTAGATCAGGGAAGTGGTGGTGGTTTTTCCATTGCTTCCTGTAATACCCACAATTTTTCCGTTCCCTTTATACCTATACGCCAATTCTATTTCACTAATCACCGGTATTCCTTTATCCTTTATCTTTTTTATTATCTCTGCCTTATCCGGAATTCCCGGGCTCTTCATTACTTCATTAGCACTCAATATCAATTCTTCACTGTGTCTTTTTTCTTCATATGGTATATTGTTCTCCTCTAATTCTTGTTTATATTTTTCTTTTATTGCTGAACCATCGGAAACAAATACTTCATATCCTTTTTGCTGGCCAAGCAACGCTGCGCCCACGCCACTCTCTCCAGCGCCCAATATGACAAGACGTTTGTTTTTCATTCAATGAAACAATTACAGGTCCGGATTAGGGGGTTTTTCAGTAGTATGAACTTAATGGGTCACCGCAAAAGCCTTTCAACAGTTGGTTTTTCCTGGATATTGCCTGAACGATGGGTTTTTCAATAAGGCATTTAATCTCTTTCAAGCAAATATTACCTGATCTTTAGCGTAACAATAGAAAGCGCAATACATAATACTGTTACGATCCAGAATCTTGTTACTATTTTACTTTCGTGATATCCGAGCTTTTGATAATGATGATGAAGGGGACTCATTAAGAATATCCTTTTTCCTTCACCATACTTCTTCTTTGTGTACTTGAAATAACTTACCTGTATCATCACACTTAAACTCTCCACCAGAAAAACCCCACAGAATATTGGTATCAGCAATTCCTTTCTTATAATAATTGCAAGCGCGGCTATAACACCACCCAGCATTAAACTTCCCGTATCACCCATAAACACCTGCGCCGGATGTGCATTGTACCATAAGAATCCAACACATGCTCCAATCATCGCCCCGATAAATATGGACAGCTCACCCAAATTCGGGATATACATGATATTCAGATACTCTGCGAACCTTAAATTACCGCTGGCATAAGCAAATACTCCTAAACATACACCGATAATTGCGCTGGTACCGGTTGCGAGACCATCAAGACCATCCGTAATATTTGCACCATTCGATACCGCAGTAATAATAAATATCACAACGAGCACATATAATACCCATGTAAATCCTCTTGCAGCTTCAGGTAATAATTTTGAATAGTTAAATTCATGATTCTTTACAAAAGGGATACTGGTTATTGGTTTGTCGGGGACCACGAAATATTTCATCTTCCCATCGAATGATCTTTTTATTACCTGTGTGCTATCATTTACAGGACCGGTATATTCGCGCCACACCTGCGTATTATCATTAAATATCAATGTTGAAGCCACAACAATACCCAGCACTACCTGTCCCAACACTTTAAACCATCCTCTTAACCCATCCTTATCACCTTTTTTATAAGAGATCCCCTGTTGTTTAGCTATTTTTTTTGCTCTCAGTTTAAGGTAATCATCTATAAACCCAATTATTCCCAGCCAGATCGTACTGAATATCATCAGCCTGATATATGCTTTATTCAGGTCAGCAAGCAATAATGTAGGTATTAAAATGGCGAGGATAATAATTATACCCCCCATTGTTGGTGTTCCTTTTTTCTGCTGTTCGCCAGCAAGTCCGAGATCACGCACAGTTTCACCTACCTGTTTATTCAGCAGGTAATTAATTAACCGCTTTCCAAACAGTGCAGAAATAATCAGCGACAATATCGCTGCCAGTAGTACTCTCGAAGTAATAAACTGAAAGAGTGCACTGCCCGGGAACTTTATTCCTTCTTCTCTAAACCATTCAAATAAGTGATACAGCATTCGTTTTATTTACCTAATAATGAAAACATTTCCAGTAACACCTGTTTATCATCAAAAGGGTATTTAACTCTTTTGATCTCCTGGTATTTTTCATGACCCTTCCCTGCAATCAGGATAATATCTTCCCCTTTTGCAAAACTCACCGCCGTTTTAATTGCCTCTTTCCGGTCTGCAATAGAAATTGTCTTTCTTTTTGCTGCTGTATTCAACCCTGTCTCCATATCTCTCAATATATCCATGGGATCCTCACTTCTCGGATTATCCGATGTAAGAATGGCCCTGTTGCTATATTCTGCTGCAGCTTCCGCCATGACAGGACGTTTTGTTTTATCCCTATCACCACCGCATCCCACAACAGTTATTACCTGCTCATATCCTTTTCTTAATTTTTTTATCGTAATCAGTACATTAATTAATGCATCCGGCGTATGTGCGTAATCAATTATGCCGATTATTTTCTCTTTAGGAGAAATATAATACTCAAACCTGCCTTCGGCTCCTGTTATTGAACTGAGATGAAGAAGCACCTCGTCTTTATTTTCTCCAAGGCAGATGGCTGCACCATATACCGCCAGCAAATTGTAAGCGTTAAATTCTCCGATCAGCCTGAAATGCACTTCCTGATCATTAATAGTCATTACGAGCCCCATCAAGCCATTCTCCAGTATCTTTCCTTTAAACTCTGCAGTTGTTTTCAGACTGTAATAATATTTTGCAGCGTTAGTATTCTGCAACATTACCGGCCCCCTTTTATCGTCTGCATTCGAAATAGCAAAAGCAGAAGAAGACAAACCATCAAAAAATGCTTTTTTGATCTTTATATATTCATCAAAAGTTTTATGATAGTCAAGATGATCGTGCGTGATATTACTAAATAACGCACCAGTAAATTGCAATCCCGCAATCCTGTTTTGATGCAGGGCATGCGAGCTTGTTTCCATGAATACATGCGAGCAACCTTCATCAAGCATTTGCTTTAGCAAAGCATTTAAGCTTATAGCATCAGGTGTTGTGTGTGTTGCAGGAATGATTTTATTACCTATATGGTTCTGGATGGTACTTAACAATCCACATTTATATCCAAGACTGGTAAATAATTTGAATAATAAAGTGGCTATTGTTGTTTTACCATTTGTTCCTGTAACACCAATTAATTTTAATTTTTCGGATGGGTGCCCATAGAAATTATGAGCCATTATTCCTGCTGCCTGCCCACTATTTTCCACCTGTACATATGTTATCCCTTCTTTTATTGCATCGGGCATTATTTCGCAAATAATTACAGTCGCGCCTTTTTCTATTGCAGTATCAATAAACTTGTGCCCATCGGCCTCAGTGCCCTTTATAGCAATAAATGCTGTCCCTACCGATACTTTTCTTGAATCGATCTGCAGGTCGCTGACATCAATCGCAGTGGTGGATTGCACCGAGCGAATGTTTACTTTAAATAGTATGTCCTGCAAATTTGCCATCAATAATTATTCTTTGTCCACCTTATATTATTGTAATCAATATTTTCTAATGAATCCTTAAAAGGAACCGCAGCCTGCTGTGCAAATAACTTATCTGCTATTTCTTTGAACACCGGACCCGCTACCGACGCACCGTAAAAATGTTTCGCGAAAGGCTTATTCTTAATTACCACTATTATCGAATATTTAGGATCATTCGCAGGGAAATATCCCGCAAATGATGACTGGTAAATATGATCCGCATAACCTCTTTTACCATTTGCCACCAGTGCTGTTCCTGTTTTACCTGCTACCTGGTAGGGAGAACCATTAAACAACCTGAATCCGGTTCCTCCTTTTTCACCACAAGCACCAACCAGGGATTCCTTTAATTGATCTAATGTGCTTTCACTGCATATTGATTTTTCAAGTACTTCAGGATTGTTCTTTTTTATGGTAATCCCACCCTGTCTGATTTCATTTACCAGGTAAGGTTTCATCATTTTCCCTTCGTTGGCAACTGCGTTGTAAAGCATTAATGTTTGCAGCGGACTAACCAACACTTCATACCCGAAACTCATCCATGGTAATGAAGTTGCACTCCATGTTTTTGATTTCGGTGTTTTAATTATAGGGTTTGTTTCACCAACCAGATCAATCCCTGACAATTGGTTCATTCTTAATTTACGCAACGTAGAAATATATTGCATAGGATCTTTCGAGTAATTCGCCCATACCATTTTTGCCATTCCTACATTTGAACTATATTCAAAAGCTTCTTTTAATGTTACTTCTGTTTTATCGTGTCGTTCACTATCATAAACTGTTCTTCTTGATACATGCCACACGCCTTTTTCCAGGTTTACCTTGGTATTTAATGTTGCATAGCCATCTTCGAGCAATGCCAGCATTGTTGCAAGTTTGAATGTCGACCCTGGCTCTGATGCCTGAATTGCATAATTAAGATCTTCCCAATATTCGCCTTTATCGTTTTTGCCCAGGTTTGCTATCGCTTTGATCTTTCCTGTCTTTACCTCCATTACAATACAGGTTCCATGATCACATTCATTGAATTGCATCATTTTAAGCAACGCATTCTCAGTAATGTCCTGGATATTTACATCAAGCGTGGTCACCACATCTTTTCCCTGTTCCGGTTCTATCTCATATCCTTCAACCGGAACATACACACCACCTGCTATATAACGCACAAGTTTTTTCCCGCTCTCTCCCCTTAATATTGAATCATAAGTATGTTCAAGCCCTACATTAAGATTCTTCACTTTGCCATCGCTGTCAATGAACTCTCTTGATAATCCTATAGTTCTGTTGGCCAGCAAACCGTAAGGATTAAGTCTTTTATTTTTTACTTCAGCAATAAAGCCGCTTTTATTTTTACCCATTCTTACAAGGGGGGCTTTTCTAAGTATTTTATATTGCTGAAAACTGATATTTCTTTTTAATAAAAAGTACCTGTTTTTCTTTCTGTATTGTTCCTGTAGTTCTTTTTTATAAGAAGCAGAGGATTTATCACCAAACAAAGCCGCAAGACTCAGTGATAGGGAATCTATATTATCGGTGAACCTTTTGCCATTCTTTTCTCTCAATCCATCAGCAGCAAAATCAATATAGATATCAAAAAAAGGAATCGATGTACTCAGCATATTTCCTTCTTCACTATAAATAGTCCCCCTGTCAGCATCTGTTTCAATAAAACGCTGCTGTTGTTTTTTTGCTTCCGACTTCCAGTATTTTCCCTGCACCTGTTGCAAATAGAAAACACGACCCAGTATTACGACGCTAAAAACCACTATGCATAAAAAGCACAGATTAGCTCTCCATAATATGTCGTGTTTAATTTCCATTTCCTAAACTATCCACCAGCATTACTGGCGGAGTGGTCAGTTCTTTTAATCCGTATTTTTCAACTTCTTTCGATAACTCACTTTGTTTGCTTCTGAACATCACTTCACTTTTCAGTGTTTTATATTCGTAGTTCAGCTCGTCAAGCTCACGGTTTACAGCATTAATATTCCTTGCTGTTTTATCCGCATAATGGCCGTTATATATATATATAACAGCTAAAAAAGAAAGAAATAAAAAGAAAGGAAAATTCTTAACTATCCATTGATAGCTCAACAGGCGTTTCCATTCGGCACGTGTTTCTTTTATATTTATTTCTTCGCTCATTTATATTTTTTCCGCAATGCGAAGCTTTGCGCTTCTCGATCTTGGATTTCGTTTTAATTCTTCCTCTGAAGGTGCGACAGGTTTTTTCGTGACCACTTTTAACGGCAATGTTTTACCGCGCACACCATACAGGTCATGTTCGTCAACCTCTTCCTCAAAACTTCCCTGCTTAAAAAAAACTTTTACCAGCCTGTCTTCCAGTGAGTGGAAAGTAATTACTGCTATTCGTCCCTGTGCATTTAAAATATTGGGTGTTTGTAACAGCATTTCTTTTAATGCACCCAGCTCGTCGTTTACCTCTATTCTCAGTGCCTGGAAAACCTGGGCGAAATATTTGTTTGGATTTCCTTTTACAATTGAATGAACAGCATTTTTAAAATCGCTGATGGTTTTTAACTGGGTTGTTTTTCTTGCTTCAACAATTGTTTTGGCAAGCGTTTTTGAATTAGTCACTTCACCATACTGCTCAAATAATTTATGCAGTTGTTGTTCTGAGTAGCTATTCAATATCTTTTGCGCTGTCAGTTCCTGCCTTCTATCCATTCGCATGTCCAGATCTCCTTCAAAACGGGTTGAAAATCCTCTGCCGGCCTCATCAAACTGGTGGCTGCTCACTCCCAGGTCAGCAAGAATTCCATCAACACCATTGATTTTATGCAGACGCAGAAATCTTTGCAGGTGGCGGAAATTATGAGGAACAAAAAGCACACGTTCATCGTCCGGTAAATTTTGCCTGGCATCTGCATCCTGATCGAATGCTACCAGCCTCCCTTCAGCGCTTAAGTGATTTAAAATTTCTCTTGAATGGCCACCTCCCCCGAACGTACTATCCACATAAATTCCCCCCGGCTTAATGTTCAAAGCGCTTATTGCTTCGTTCAATAGCACAGGAACGTGATAACTCATAATATGAGACCATTAGGCAGAACCTCCTTAGCCAGGTTGCTAAAAGTTTCCGGCGTCATAGATTCAAAGAACTCAGTGTATTTGGTTTTATCCCATATCTCGATTTTATCGTAAGCAGCCAGCAGCACAATATCTTTTTCAATTCCCGCATGCTCCTTTAGGGATTGGGGTATCAATAGTCTTCCTGCAGAATCAAGCTCCATATCAGTGGCCCCGTTCAGGAAATATCTTTTGAATTGGCGTACCTTCGGATCAAAGTCATTTAGTTTTCCAATAGCCTCGAATTTGGGTTTCCAGTTATCCATTGGATAAAGGGTCAGGCATTTCTCGAACCCCCTGTTGATAACGTAGCGGGTTGGAGCACTTTCAGGCAGCTGTTTCCTGATTGCAGAAGGAAGAAGGAATCTTCCCTTCGCATCAACAGTTGCTTCGAATTCGCCGCTTAAACCAATCATTTAGAGGATGTTTTAACTAAAATAACCTTTGTTGACACAAAATAACACTTTTTCCCACTTACGATGGCTAAAGAGGATTGTTTATTTTTTCCACATATATAAAAACCTTTAGGATTCAGTGTGGTAGCAGGTTACAAGGGTTTTTCTTTCATAAATCGTGTTTTTACTGTGAATAGCATGTGAATTAGTGTGGATTAGCTGTTGGTAACGCCTGCCCGCTTTATCTTCGCAGCCATGAATCCGAGGAATATCTCAGTGGCCACCTTCGATTATCATCTGCCGGAAAACAGGATCGCCACTCATCCTAAAGAGCAAAGGGACACTTCGAAACTGCTGATTTATCAGTCCGGAAATATCTCGGAAGATATATTCAACAACATCGTTGCTCATCTGCCCGCAAACTCGCTGATCGTATTTAACGATACGCGTGTAGTGGAAGCAAGAATTATTTTTTATAAACCCACCGGTGCAAAAGTTGAAATATTCTGTCTTGAACCAGGAAAACAATATCCTGATATTACTACAGCATTAAGCCAGACGCAATTTGTTATATGGAAATGTTTAGTAGGTAATGCTTCTTCATGGACGAAAGGGTTAATTCTTGAAAAACAAATATCACCCTCTCTCATTCTACAAGCAGAAATGCTCGAAAAAGAAAATGAACATTTTATTATTAAATTATCATGGTCGCACGCAGATTATTCATTTGCTGAAATTCTTCATGAAGCAGGCTTGATTCCTCTCCCGCCCTATATAAAAAGAAACGTCGAATTACAGGATACAGAACGATATCAGACAGTCTACGCAAAAGAACCAGGTTCCGTTGCAGCGCCAACTGCAGGTTTACATTTTACCGAAAATATATTACACCAATTATCATCCAGAAATATTCATAAGGATTTTGTTACTCTTCATGTTGGTGCCGGCACTTTTAAACCGGTTAAGGCCGAAACAATGAATGGACATGAAATGCATGAAGAATTTATAGAAGTAAAAAGATCGCTCGTTGAAAATATTTATAATAATATCGATAGCTCAATTATATCGGTCGGAACAACTTCATTAAGAACACTTGAAAGTATTTACTGGATAGGCAATAAAATATCTCATAATAAAAACGCTGATGGGAATGAACTATCAGTACAGCAGTGGGATCCTTATGACGACAAAAAACAATTCTCTGCAAAAGAGGCGCTTGAAAACCTATTATCGTGGATGCATAAAAATTCTATTGACACACTTATTACGAAAACAAGTTTACTGATAGTTCCTTCCTATTCCTTTAAAATTGCAAATATGCTGGTCACCAATTTTCATCAGCCAAGGTCGACATTATTATTGTTGGTTGCAGCATTTATAGGTTATGACTGGAAAAAGGTTTATGAGTATGCGTTAAATAAAGATTTCAGGTTTTTAAGTTACGGTGATGCATGTTTGTTTTCGCTAAGTAATTAGAAATTGCAAACTGGCAGGTAAAACTATTGGAGATTTAAGCTATCTCGGACATCTGTTACAAATTCAACAGGAACATTAACGAGGGAGGCAATTTCGTGTATGGAATGAGTGGTGTTTTTGAGAAGATAAGTAGCGAAAGCTGTATTGCGCTCTTTCGTAGCGAGTTCAATACCAATTTTTTCCCCTTTTAACCTTCCAAGTTTCTCACCCTTCAGTTTTCCTTGTTTAAATCTCAGATCCTTACGGATGTCAATTATTATTGGCATGGTTTCTTTTTGTTTGATGATTTGTTTTTGAGTTTCTACACCACGTAATAAAGAAATAAGTTCCAGTTGCTTTAATAATTCCAATAATTCAGATTCCGATCCTGTCAGTTGCTGCAATTTAGTAATTATTTTTTTGGTCAGCAGTATTATCCGGTCATTACTCTTTTCTGCTAAAAATGCAAAAATTATTTCTTTGGGATTATCCGAATGTAGAAATAATTCAGGGTCCAGGTCACGTATATCAATTAATCTAAAAGAATAATAGTTCCCGTTATTAGCTAAAATATTTTTCATTTTCATTTTTCGGTTTCCAACATAAATAACTATACTGACCACTTCCAGCTTATGGGCATATGCTAATCCATAATCATAAGCAACCATCCGGTGAATCATTTTAGCGTCATTGGTGCTCTGAAATTCAAGATGAAAAATAAATTGTTTACCTTCTTTGGTTTTAATGAGAAATAAATTATCTGTTTCTTTTTCAATAACGGTTTTTCTAACTCTTGGCGGTATAGGTATTATTGATTCTACATTTACGGGCAGCAAGTGACCTATCAGCATTTGACTGAGTTCCCCAAGATTCTCCCGCATTATTTTATCATAATTGCCCATTGCTGGGCAAACTACAATGGACAACAATCTAAAAAAACGTGAAAACACGGAAATTGAAACGTTCTTTTCTGGAAATAAACCGTAAAAAAATGAGTGATTCAAAATTAAAACCAGGGTTACATCAATTACTCCTCGGGGCATGAGGAATTAGAAGGTTTTAGCTATAGCCAGCTTGGTTTAAACCCAACCGTTCATGGAGAATCGAATACAATATAATTTCTTTTATCAAGCAACAACCGGTTCCTTAATAAAAGGAATTTCCAGCGTAAATACAGACCCTTTATCTGCTGTGCTTTCTACTTTAATTTTCCCGTCATGGGCATCAATAATTGTTTTTACATAGCTTAATCCAAGCCCAAATCCCTTTACATTATGCAAATTACCTGTATGAGCACGGTAAAATTTTTCAAATATCCTCTTTACGGTTTCTTTACTCATTCCTATCCCATTATCCTCAAATTTTAATACAAGATTTTTTGCCGAATTATTACTTGAAATTTTCAGCACCAGTTTCTCTTTTGAATACTTAACTGCATTATCAATTAAATTTGAAACAAGGTTTCTGAAATGCACCTCATCACCGTTAATTACTTCATTCTTTGCATTAAGGTTTAATTCGATCCTTCCTTCTATTTCCTGCAATTGCAAAGTATAATTTGAAATAACATCAGTAATTAATTCATGTACATTTAGGGGATATTTTGTTAACTGCAACTCCTGTCTTTCCATTAACGCAGCCTGCAGTATCGTTTCTACGTGTTTGTTCATTCGTTTATTTTCTTCCTTAATAATTCCACTGAAATAATCCATCCTTGTTCTATCTTCAATCACTTTATTATTTCTTAGTGCATCAACGGCCAACGAAATAGTAGCCAACGGAGTTTTAAATTCATGCGTCATATTATTAATGAAATCGTTCTTGATCTCGCTCAATTTTTTCTGCCTCAAAAGTGCATAGACGGTAAGATAAAAAGCGCTTATTATCATGAGCGTAAAAAATATTGAACCAACCACCATCCATTTCATTTCCCTGAAAATAATGGACTTCATATCGGGCACAATCAATATTAAACTTTGAACAGGAACAAGGTTTTCAAAATCACTTCCGCCCGGTGGTTCCATAATATAATGCCAGCGAAGATTATTTAAAGTATCGACCGACTGTTCAATAAATCCGTTCGACATCAGCTGGTAATCAAAGCTCATTAACCCGCCATCGGCAATTATAGCAAACTCAAACGGTATTTTTTTGAGCCCCTGGTTTTCCAGCGCTTTTTTTAACTTTACAGTTACTTCGGCGGCTGTAAACTTCTGGGCCACGGTTGCGGGCCGCATCAGTTCACGCTGCAACTGATCGGAGGGAAAACTGAACCCGGGCCTGGAATGAAAGTTCCTTAGAGATGGCAGTGTGCTTTTCTGCTCCATTAATTCAATACCTACTGCATCAAGCGAGCGATTGACCTTCCACATGAATTCGTCCTGCTTGTTCACAAGCATGGTCTGCAGCCAGTTGTATTGTACGTAAATAGTGCCGATCAGCGAAAGACTGATAAGAACAATAATGATTGGAAATATTTTTTTCACCGTGACAAATTTAATGAACTGTTAGCAGCCCTGCCCATTCGTCACTCATAAAAAATGCCTTAAATTACAATTATGACAACACCGGCACCAGGAATTTTACTCATAGCAGAGCCATTTCTGAAGGATCCGAATTTCCGCAGAACGGTCGTTTTTATCTGTGACCATCACGAACAGGGCTCTTTAGGATTCGTGCTAAACCGCAAATATGGTCATACCCTTGATGAACTCATAAATAATATAGACGATAGCCTTAAAATACCAGTATTTTACGGCGGACCGGTACAAATGGATACCATTCATTTTATTCACCTGCACCCGGATAAAATACTGGGCAGCTACGAAATACGGAATGGCATTTATTGGGGTGGTGATTTTGAAGCAGCAATTGAACTGCTCAAAAATGGAGATATCTCATTATCAGGCATCCGTTTTTTTATAGGATATTCAGGCTGGTCAGATGGCCAACTCACCGATGAGCTGACACAGAAAACATGGCTTATCGGCGACGCTACAAGAAAACTTGTTTTTCATAAACGTATAGATGAATTATGGAAAGATGCCGTTATCAGCCTCGGCGATGATTATAGTCTCATGATAAATTTTCCTACTGACCCCCAATTAAATTAAAAACCCCCGGCAATAAAACCGGGGGCCCAACTAACAGATTTTTACGTGGATGATGGATTGGCTCTAATTACGCCTCAACAGCATTCGCACCTTCCACGAGTACAGTTACATTATTATTTATCACTTCTACAAAGCCGCTTTGTATATCAAAAAAGCTAAGGTGATTGTTTTTGTCTTTTAATATTTTTAATCGCCCTGATTTTAACGCACTTACCAGGGGAGCATGTTTGTCGAGCACTTCAAATAAACCGGTAATACCAGGCAATTGAACACCGTAAACATTTCCGCTGAACAGCTTTTTCTCAGGAGTTAATATTTCAAGATTCATGAGAAGTTAAAAGTTAAAAGTGAAAAGTTAAAAGTGAGCCTAAAACTATCTTTAAGTTTTAAGTTTTTACTTTTAAGTTTAATTATCCCTGCGCCTGTGCCAGGAGTTTTTTACCTTTTTCGATAGCATCATCAATTGTTCCTACCAGGTTAAATGCTGCTTCAGGATATTCATCAACATCTCCGTTCATGATCATATTGAAGCCCCTGATAGTTTCTTCAATCGGAACAAGCACCCCTTTCAAACCAGTAAACTGTTCTGCCACATGGAATGGCTGAGAAAGGAAACGCTGAACCTTACGAGCTCTTGATACTGTTTGTTTATCCTCGTCGCTTAATTCATCCAGACCGAGAATGGCAATAATATCCTGTAGCTCTTTATAACGCTGAAGGATCAGCTTAACATTATTCGCACAATTATAATGAGCATCACCAACGATCAGCGGAGTAAGAATTCTTGAAGTAGAATCCAATGGATCCACCGCAGGATAGATACCCAGATCCGCAATCTTACGGCTCAATACCGTTGTTGCATCAAGGTGGGCAAATGTTGTTGCCGGAGCCGGATCGGTTAAATCATCCGCAGGCACATATACCGCCTGTACGGAAGTAATCGAACCATTTTTAGTAGAAGTAATTCTTTCCTGCATCACACCCATTTCGGTGGCGAGTGTTGGCTGGTATCCCACCGCAGAAGGCATACGACCTAATAAAGCCGATACTTCAGAACCTGCCTGTGTGAAACGGAATATATTATCAACGAAGAAAAGAATATCACGACCCTGTCCCTGTCCATCGCCATCGCGATAGTACTCTGCAATGGTCAGACCACTAAGCGCCACACGTGCACGTGCTCCGGGTGGTTCGTTCATCTGTCCGAATACAAATGTTGCTTTTGAATCTTTTAGCTCATCCATGTTAACCTTGCTCAGGTCCCATCCGCCATTTTCCATACTGTGTTTGAAATCATCACCGTATTTCATGATACCGGCTTCGATCATTTCACGCATCAGATCATTCCCCTCACGCGTTCTTTCTCCCACGCCTGCAAACACAGATAAACCACTGTATGCTTTCGCGATATTATTAATAAGCTCCTGGATCAATACTGTTTTACCCACACCGGCACCACCAAACAGGCCGATTTTACCGCCCTTTGCATATGGCTCAATAAGGTCAATTACTTTAATACCTGTAAAAAGTATTTCTGCCGAAGTACTCAGGTTTTCAAATGCAGGGGGTTTACTGTGAATCGGACGGCCATTCACTTTAGATACTGCTGGCAAACCATCAATAGGATCGCCTGTTACATTAAAAAGACGTCCCTTGATTCCTTCACCAGTAGGCATTGCGATTGCTGCTCCTGTATCGGTTACTTTCATTCCACGTACAAGGCCTTCGGTACCATCCATTGCAATACAACGCACACTGTCCTCACCCAGATGTTGCTGTGCCTCAAGTACCAGTTTCTCGCCATTTGACCTGTTTAATTCCAGTGCGTTATAAATTTCAGGAAGTTTACCTTCGAATTGCACATCTACAACCGCCCCGATGATTTGTTTGATCTTACCAACGTTTGGCATATTTCTGTTTAGTTTGCTTTAAGTTTTGCGGCTGCAAAGGTAAGTCCGGACGCCCAATTTTGAGCAGTTTAGCAAAAATATTACTGCTTCTGACGCAAGTACGTTCGGGCAAAGCGGGAACCAACTTGTATCATGGCTCCCGGGCCATAAGTTGTCACACCTTATGACAGAAACACTTGCACCAGTTGCTTACATTTGCGGTAAAACGGCACCATGCAATTGATCGAGGTTACCGATGAATCTTTAGCAAGGGAATTTATTGAAGTAAACGTATTAATGAATCGCAACGATCCCAATTATATACGCCCGCTCGACAAGGATATTCACGAGATTTTTGACTCAAAAAAAAATAAAGCACTACGCCACGCTGAAATAACCCGTTGGGTATTAAAGGATGATAATGATCAACTTATTGGCCGTATAGCGGCTTTTGCCAACAAAAAATACAGGAATAAGGGAGATGACATGCCTGTAGGCGGAGTCGGCTTCTTCGATTGTATTAACAATATTGAGGCTTCAGAAAAACTGTTTGATGTTTCAAGGCACTGGCTGCTACAGCGGGGAATGGAAGCGATGGATGGCCCTATTAATTGCGGTGAACGCGACCGGTGGTGGGGTTTGCTGGTCGAAGGATTCACACCTCCTCCCTATTGTTTAAATTACAATCCCCCCTATTACCAACAATTATTTGAGCACTACGGGTTCAAAAAATTTTATGGCCAGATATGTTTTGCATTGAATGTTAAGGATCGTCTACAGGATAAGTTTTATATAAGACATGAAGCTCTTTCCCAAAATCCTGATCTTAAAGCAGTGCATCTCGATAAATCTCAACTTGAAAAATTTGCAGGCGATTTTACCACCGTTTATAATAAAGCCTGGGCGGGCCATGGCGGACTAAAAGAATTAAAAAAAGAGGTAATAGTAAACCTTTTCAAACGGATGAAACCCATCATGGATGAAAAGATAGTGTGGTTCGTTTATCACAAAGATGAGCCTGTTGCCGTTTGGGCTAATCTGCCTGATGTAAATCAGTGGTTCAAATACCTTAATGGTAAATTCAACTGGTTGGCCAAGCTCAAGTTTTTATGGATAAAATCCACTAAAAAATGCAATAAGTTCACCGGCCTGGTTTTCGGCGTGGTACCCGAATGGCAGGCAACGGGAATGGATGCTTACATAATAGTAGAAGGGGCAAAAGTGATCCAGGTCCAAAAACTTTATGAAGAATACGAACTGCAATGGATCGGAGAATGGAACCCGGTAATGATCAACGTTGCCGACAGCCTGGGAACATACCGCAGCAGGAAATTAATAACTTACAGGTACTTATTCGACCGCACCAAAGAGTTTAAAGAACATCCGGTCCTAAAATAATTTACTTCTTTAACTTGCAGCATGGACAAATTCATTGTTTCTGCCCGGAAATACCGTCCCCAGGCTTTTGACACGGTGGTAGGCCAGGGCCATATTACAACCACACTTAAAAATGCAATAAAAAACAAGCAGCTCGCTCACGCGTTTTTATTTTGCGGACCAAGAGGAGTAGGTAAAACAACATGCGCAAGAATTCTCGCAAAAACCATCAATTGCGAAAATCAGCAACCCGATGGAGAGGCATGCAACAAATGCCATTCATGTGTTTCTTTTAATGAAGGCACCTCTTTAAATATCCATGAGCTCGATGCTGCGAGCAATAACTCGGTTGATGATATCAGGAGCCTTGTTGACCAGGTACGTTTTTCACCACAGGCAGGCAATTATAAAGTATATATTATAGACGAGGTACATATGCTTAGTTCATCTGCATTTAATGCCTTCCTGAAAACACTTGAGGAACCTCCTCCTTATGCAATATTTATTTTGGCCACCACAGAAAAACATAAAATACTTCCCACCATATTAAGCCGTTGCCAGATCTTCGATTTTAAAAGAATAACAACAAACGACACCGTTGAGCATCTGGAAGAGATCACTAAAAAAGAAAATATTGTTGCCGAAAAGGCAGCACTCCAGGTAATCGCGCAAAAAAGTGAAGGGTGTATGCGCGATGCCCTTAGCATTCTTGATAAAATTGTAAGTTTTACCAATGGAGAAGTAAATTATCAGCATACCCTTGAGCATTTAAATATTCTTGATGCCGACTATTATTTTAAATTAATTGATGCCATGCAGCAACAGGATCTCGCAGAATCAATGTTGTTGTTTGATGATATTAACAGAAAAGGATTTGATGAAGAACTGGTATTAAATGGATTTTCTGAATTCATCAGGAATCTATTGATATGTAAGGATGAAAGAATAGCAGGATTATTGGATGTTGTGGAAAGCTTTAAAGAGAAATATATATCTACTGCCAAAAATATAAGTGCCGGATATTTAGTAAGTGCTTTAAATATTCTGAATGAAACAGAAATTAATTTCAAAGCGGCAAGAAATAAAAGATTGCATGTAGAACTGGCACTAATCAGGCTCACTTATTTAATGCAGGCAATTGAACTTTCTTCTGGCAGCGAAGGATTAACAAAAAAAAAACAGGTTGAATCTGCCAAAGCAGTAGCATTCAGGAAGATTGCACCAATTAAAATTGCACAGGATACAATTCAGCCCGTTTCTGAAGTTCCCGCCAGTCATGGAATTAAAAAACCTGCTGAAATTATACCCGGAAAATTACCCCCTCCCTCCACAGGAGAGGCGATACCACCTGTAGCAAAATTACACATAGAGTCTCCCGTCGGCGATACCGGAGTAGGGTCCAAAGCACTCGATAAGCTCCGCAAACAAATTGCAGAACGGTCCAATGGTTCGGCTAAAAAACAGCAGGTGCCACTTTCTAAAGTAAAACTGGAAGAAGCCTGGCAACAATATGCCGACCTGCTGCGCAAAAAAAAGAACCCGGCAGTACAAAGCTTCGAGCTTGCCACACTGAATATTTTATCGGAAAACAGTTTTGAGGTCGTATCTAATAATAATCTTGAACAAAAATTCATAGAACAGGAAAAAAGGATCGTGTCGGAGCATCTACAGGCCTTTTTCGGAAATAACTCGCTGAATTTCGCTGTTATAGTTACCGATAAACCCGTAGAATTCGTACCCGTAGAAAAAACATTATCTAAAAAAGATCAGTATTTATTGATGATCGAGCAATACCCGATGATAAAAGAATTAAAAGAGCGACTAAAGCTTGAACTCGATTATTGATTTTTGACTAATTTCACCCCTCAAATTGAATTTGTATTATGGCTGAAGTGATATTAATGCCCCGTTTGAGCGACACGATGACTGAAGGTGTAATTGCAGAATGGCATAAAAAAGTGGGCGATACAGTTAAGAAAGGCGATATCCTGGCAGAAGTAGAAACAGATAAAGCCACCATGGAACTGGAAAGCTATAAAGATGGAACTCTTTTACATATTGGTACCGATAAAGGAGGTAAGCTCCAGGTAAACGATCTTCTCGCTATCATTGGTTCAAAAGGAGAAAATATTGATTCACTTATAAAAGAAAATACCGGTGGTGGAGCTGCCCCCGCTAAAGCTCCGGCAGCGGAGGCTGAAAAAGAAACTTCAGCTAAAAAAGAAAGCACCTCCGCTAAAGCTTCAGCGCCTGAAAGCGAATCCATTGATATTTCTAAGATGGAAGAAGTGATCCTGATGCCGAGATTAAGCGATACCATGACAGAAGGCGTTATCGCTTCATGGCACAAAAACGTAGGCGATTCAGTAAAAAAGGGGGATATACTGGCAGATATCGAAACCGATAAGGCCACCATGGAACTGGAAAGCTATAAAGAAGGAAAATTATTGCATATAGGCGCACAGGCCGGTGAAAAGATCGCAGTTAACGAACTGCTCGCTATTATTGGCGGGGATAAGGTAGATGTACAGAAAATTGTAGCTGCCGCTAAAGGTGGGGCCACCTCTGCCAAAGCTCCGGCGGCCGAGGCCGACAAAGAAGTTAAGCAGCCTGCAGAATCAAATGCAGAACAACTGGCTGTTGAATCCACTTCGAAAGAAGCTGTATCAAAACAGGCTGGCGCAGAAGAAGGCACATCAACTGACGGTGAGGGTCGTGTAAAAGCTTCTCCGCTTGCTAAAAAATTAGCCCAGGAAAAAGGTATTAATATAGCAGATGTTCCCGGATCGGGCGATAATG
This sequence comes from uncultured Chitinophagaceae bacterium, assembly GCA_964387165.1. Classification (GTDB taxonomy): domain Bacteria; phylum Bacteroidota; class Bacteroidia; order Chitinophagales; family Chitinophagaceae; genus Flavitalea. The sequence continues at coordinate 24,270 of CAYLVR010000011.1, forward strand.
GAAGGATCACCAAAAAAGATATCGACTCCTATGTTCCTTCTAAGAAAGAGGCCCCTGCTGGCAAGGCCGCACCTTCGTTGAAGGCTCCTGTCGGCGAGGTGAGTTTTGAAGAAGTGCCTGTTTCACAAATGCGTAAAACAATTGCTAAACGTCTTTCGGAATCCAAATTCTCTGCTCCTGAATTTTATCTTACCATGGCAATCGACATGGATAAAGCCGTGGCAAGCAGGGATAAACTAAATGAAGTATCGCCTGTAAAGATTTCTTACAATGATATGGTTCTTAAGGCCTGCGCAATGGCCCTCAAACTACATCCGAAAGTAAACAGTAGCTGGAGAGGAGATAAAATACGTTTCAATAATCATGTAAGTATAGGTGTGGCCGTTGCAGTGGAGGAAGGATTACTTGTTCCTGTTATTCGTTTTGCAGACCTTAAATCCCTTTCGCAAATAGCCGGGGAGGTTAAGGAAGCTGCAAAAAAAGCGAAAGATAAAAAACTGCAACCCGCAGACTGGGAAGGAAATACATTCACGATCTCCAACCTTGGAATGTTTGGTATAGATGAATTTACAGCGATCATTAATGCTCCTGATTCATGTATCCTGGCGATTGGCGCCATACAACAGGTGCCGGTGGTAAAAAATGGGGCCATTGTTATAGGCAATGTGATGAAAGTAACATTAACATGCGATCACCGGGTAGTGGATGGTGCCACAGGCGCAGCTTTCCTTCAAACCCTCCAGGGGCTGCTTGAAGAGCCATTAAGAATGTTGGTTTAACCCCTGCTGTTCTTTGAAGCTCCTGGTGCAAATTCTGTAGAAAGAGTGCGTGTGTACCAGTCAGTTTCAATTATATAGCTAAGCGCCTTACATAACTCTTCAAACTTATTAGGTTTCGTAAGAAAATACGCCGCTCCCAGCCGCGAAGTTTCTTCTATATCTCTTTGTTCCGACGAAGTAGAATAGATAATAACGGGTATATCACGAAGGTTCGATTCTTTTTTAATTTCTGCGAGACATTGCTTTCCGTTTAACCGTGGCATATTCAGATCCAGGAAGATTAAATCAGGCAACCTGATCTTTCCTGTTTTAAGCATATCAAGTGCTTCTTCACAATTAGAAGCTGTAAAGCACTGGATAGACCCGTCCACCTCGCCAGCCGCTTCAATAAAAAGCTCCTGGTCATCAATATCATCATCAATGATAAAGAAGGTTTTTTTCTTAATCATATTGAATTTGCAATTTGAAGAAAAATCTTCATATATAGGAAAATCGGGCTAAATACTTGACATTATGCTAAAAAATTCCAACTTTTAGGCCAAATCCATTTTCTGATGCGGGCGCTTACACTGTTTATTATGGTTGCTATCACCTCAGCTGCCTCTTTTTCCTGTAAAAAAATTGTAGAGGATAAACAAAAAGACCTGTTCATTTCGGCAATGACCAATGGAGAATGGTACGTTGAAAACTACCTGGAAGGTACCACTCCTATAACGGAACAATTTGCAGATTACACCTTCAAATTTGAGGAAAATGGAATTGTTACAGGAACAAAGGGACCGAACAAAGTTTATGGCACATGGTCAGGAGACATCGCGAACTATTCAATAAACTCGAATTTTCCTTCCGCAGAAACTCCTATCGATAAATTAAACGGATCATGGAAAATTACCAATACAAAAACCGATTTTGTACATGCCGAAAGAGCTATAGGCGCCGATAAAATGATCCTTCACCTCAGAAAAAAATAGTGTTCGGCCTACTAATGGTTGTAAGATTTACCAGTAAATTAATCATCTACCCGATTTCAACCAGGATGGCAGAAATTTTGAAACGCTTTCGCATATATTAGTATTTTTAATCGTTATAATAACAATCGTGATAAAGCACCGGAACCTGGAACCAGGCATAATATACCGGGAGAGATACCGGCTTAATTAAAATTTAACAACAAGGCAAACCCATAATTAAAAAAAATCGTATATATTGTAGATGCCTGGTAAAGGAAATACCCTGGCAAATAACCTTGATCATGAAAATTTTGTACGTTTTAATTTTATTGTTCTCCTTCTCCCAGGCCAATGGTCAATCGACCCAGGGCCCGGACAAGAACACTATGGGCAGGATCATAAAATTTTATCCTAATCCAGCAACCTCCCTTATTAACTTCGATTTTCAAAAAGACTACGACAAATCATATAGCCTACAGATTTTTAGCTTCCTGGGTAAAAAAGTATATGATATTAACAATGTTGATCCCAAAACTGTGGTTAACCTTAATGATTTTTACAGGGGTGTTTATATCTTCCAGCTCCGTGACCGCAACGGAAAAATCATCGACTCCGGCAAATTCCAGGTTTCAAAATAAATGCTCATTTTAACTCCTTCGATAAAGTTTCAGTGAAAGCGCTGATTCATCAAAAGATGTTTAAAGAACCCAACAACATTTATCGTTTTTATTTATACAACTGCTGATGCAAAGCTTTTAATACAGACGGGCTTATTTTAATAACTTTCCTGTCATAAGTCATTAGTCCATTAGTTTCAATTTCAACATCTGTTGTTTGTGTATAAACAGCTGCAGATAATCCCTTGCTGATCAAAGTCGGAATAAAATCAATCATTTGTTTATACCGTGCAAATAATTGTTCATGCGAGCTAAAACTCTGGTATCCCCAGTTATTTTTATTCAGCCAGGTATGCCCTTCCAGTGGCAGGCCCAGGCCGCCAAACTCACCTAGCACCAGCGCCTGTTTTGAACCGAATAAATCGGGACGTGGCATCAATGGATCCGGGTAATTATGCAGGTCGCAGATATGTCCTACTGTTTCAAAATTGCCCCCACTGGCACTGTTAACTAATCGTGAAGGATCTTCCTTCATTGTCCATTCTGTAATTTCTTTTGTTTTGAACTGACCCCAGGCCTCATTAAAAGGAACCCACACCACTATGCTTGGAAAATTGTGCAGATCCCGGATGATCTCACTCCATTCCGAGCGATATATTGTTTCTGACTCGGGCGTACGGTTTCGATCAGAAGCTTTTCCGTAAATACCGGGACGACTCTCCCATATATTTCCATGATCACCACTCGGCATATCCTGCCATACAAGCATACCAATTTTGTCGCAGTAATAATACCAGCGGGCAGGTTCAACTTTAACATGTTTACGAATCATATTAAAGCCCATCTCTTTTGTTTTCTCAATATCAAATTTTAAAGCTTCATCTGTTGGAGCGGTGTATAATCCATCGGGCCACCATCCCTGGTCAAGAGGGCCGTATTGAAATACAAATTTGTCATTGAGCAGCATTCGTAAAATTCCATTTGTATCAGGGGCGATAGATATTTTACGCATCCCTACATAACTTTTAACCTGGTCAATTATTTTTCCCTCACGCTTCAGTTCAATTTTCACATCATACAGGAAAGGTTCGTTGGGCGACCATAATTTTGCATTGCTTACAGGTACAGAGGCTTCATTTTCATTATCAATGTCCTGCTCCGCAACTTTTTGATTTCCATCCCATACCGAAAATGTAATCTTATCCCCAGGTTTTTTATTAATTAACGAGGCCCGTACGTTTATCGCTTTAAGATCGGAAGATGGGGTTTGCTTAATATTATCAATGTAAGTAGATGGAACTTTTTCGAGCCAGACGGTTTGCCAGATACCTGTTACAGGTGTGTACCAGATAGATTCAGGATTTTTTACCTGTTTACCCCGGGGCTGGGGGCCACCATCAGTTGGATCCCAAACCTGCACCACTATTTCCTGTTCGGCCTTACTGCTCAACGCGCTGGTGATATCTGCACTGAACGGATCGTAGCCACCGCTATGAGAGGCAACTTCTTTTCCGTTGACAAATATCTTACTCTGCCAATCGACCGCTCCGAAATGAACCAGAACATTTTCATTTTTTTTGCGTGATATGGAGAATTTTCTTTTATACCATAGCATACTATCTTTTCCAACTGTTCGTCCCACACCCGATAAAGAAGATTCGACTGCAAATGGCACCAGAATTTCTCCCTGGAACGATGAGGGTATGGCATTATTCGAAGGAAGAATAGCGTATTGCCAAAGCCCGTTCAGATTCGTCCAGTCATTTCTTACCATCTGGGGACGTGGGTATTCGGGCAGGGGTGCTTTGGGGTTTACTTGCTGGGACCATTCAGTAGCTATTTTACCAGCTACAGGTTTGTAAGCGTTCTGCGCACCGGCTGCAAAATGCAAAAAGCAAATCAATGTGAAAGAATAAAAGATTTTTTTCATTTTATTTTTTTTAGTTGAACATCATCATTTACTATTTTCCTGACAGCAATATCCTGCTTTATTTACATGCCAGGCGAGTGAAACCACCTTAGCCATTCAAAGTGATATTATTTTGAATGTTCATCAAAGAAAAAGAAAATAAACCATACTAGTTCGTACCAGTTTGATTTATTTTCTTTATTGCTTTTTATGGGCAGCCTGACCTCAGTATTCTTTTACTGGTTCATAGAGGTTTTCAGCCATTTTGACCTGTTTTTTGATTGGCAGCATTCTTGACCAGCTTACCTTTACCCGTCAATATTAGTTTATGGAAGAAAATATTATGCAAGAAGAGCAGCAAACGAACGACAACCAGGAAATGAATACTGACATTGATTCAGCAACCAGTGATGTCGAAGAAAATAATGACAGCGAGGTCACAGCCTTAAAGCAGGAAATAGCAGAGTTAAAAGACAAATACCTGCGCCAGGTGGCGGATTTCGATAATCTGCGTAAAAGATCTGCAAAAGAAAGGCTTGAAACCATCCAAACCGCAGGAAAGGACGTGATCAGTTCTCTTCTTATTGTACTTGACGACAGCGACCGGGCAGCAAAACAAATTGAGTCGGCACAGGATATTTCAGCGCTTAAGGAAGGTCTTAACCTGGTATTCAGTAAACTCAGGTCTGTTCTCCAGTCTAAAGGTTTAAAGCCTATGGAGAGCATTGGACAGGACTTTAACCCGGAGCTCCATGAAGCCATTACTCAGGCTCCCGCCCCAACACCAGAACTTAGCGGGAAAGTGATTGACGAAGTGGAAAAAGGTTATTATCTAAATGATAAGATTATCCGCTTTGCCAAAGTGGTAGTTGGAAAATAAAGCTATATTAAAAAGATGTCAAAAAGAGATTATTACGAAATACTAAGTGTAACCAGGTCCTCTTCTGCTGATGAAATTAAGAAAGCTTATCGTAAGGTAGCCATGCAGTTTCACCCGGACCGTAACCCGGGAGATAAAGTGGCTGAAGAAAGATTTAAAGAAGCTGCGGAGGCTTATGAAGTGTTAAGCGACAGCGATAAAAAAGCTCAGTATGATCGCTTCGGGCATGCAGGCATGCGTGGCAATGGCGGCAGCGGTCATTACAGCAATATGGAAGATATCTTCAGCCAGTTTGGAGATATTTTCGGAGGGGGGGGATTTGAAAGCTTTTTCGGAGGGGGACGTTCCTCAGGCGGAAGGCCCCGTGGCACCCGCGGAAGCAACCTGCGCGTAAAGATCAAACTGAACTATGAAGAAATAGCCAAAGGCGTTACTAAGCAGATCAAGGTTAAAAAGTATGTGACATGTACTACCTGCGGAGGTAATGGTGCAAAAGATAAAAGCAGTGTACAAACCTGCGGCACATGCGGCGGCAGCGGCCAGGTAAGAAAAGTAACCAGCACCTTCCTGGGCCAGATGCAAACAGTAACCACATGTCCAACCTGTAGCGGCGAGGGCACATCCATTACACATAAATGCACTGCATGTAAAGGTGAAGGAAGGGTTTACGGAGAAGAAACGGTAACTATCGATATACCAGCAGGTGTACAGGAAGGAATGCAGTTAAGCGTTGGCGGAAGAGGTAATGCAGGAGAACGCGGCGGTTCAAATGGCGATTTAATTATTTTAATAGAAGAAGAACAACATAAAGAATTACATCGTGACGGCATGAATGTGGGTCACGAATTATATATTTCATTTACTGACGCCGTATTTGGCACCCAGGTTGAAGTTCCTACAATAGATGGTCGGGCGAAAATTAAAATTCCACCCGGAACCCAAAGTGGTCGCATATTCAGGTTAAAAGGAAAAGGATTTCCAGGGATTAATTCTTACGAGAAAGGTGACCAGCTAATTTCAGTGAATGTGTGGACACCACAAACATTAAGTGCAGACGAAAAAGCTGCACTTGAAAAGATTGGACAGTCCCCTAATTTCCAGCCGCAACCCGAAAAATCTGATAAAAGCTTTTTTGATAAGGTTAGAGAAATGTTTAGTTAACTCAATTGACTTTTCTTTTTAAGCTTTTTTGAAAAAATTGATATTAAAATTCGATAGTGTACCAGTTTGAGGAAGAGTAGAAAACCTTTCCTCGTGGCGTTACCTCCCTCCCATTTAATAAAATAGCAAATTAAGCTATAAAGAAAATGAGCTACTTTAACAAGTCAATCACTTATAATAACAAAAAGCAACTGAATCTTACTTGCTAGATTTGCAGCACTATAAAATATGGAAAAGAATCATGTAGTAAGAATAATATGTCCCGATCAGAAAGGATTGATTGCCGCTATAGCCGGTGTGTTGTACCGTAACAACATTAATATTCTCGCGATGAAAGAATTCGTGGAAACGGAAACGACAACTTTTTTTGCGCGGCTTGAAATTGAGGGGCAATGCCATACACAAACCCTATCACAGGAACTGGCGGCGGCCCTTCCCGGCACGTCCAAAATTTCCGTTATTCCAAGAAGAAAAAAGAATATAGTGGTGATGGTGACCAGGGAACATCACTGCCTCGGCGATTTATTGATGCGTCATTATTTCGACCGGCTGCAAGCCAATATTCTGGCAGTAATCGGAAATCACGACGACCTGCGGACTTTCACTGAAAAGTTTGGTATCCCATTTCATACGGTCAGCCACCAGGATATTACCCAGGAACAATTTGAAAAGCAACTTTTGGAAGTATTGGAGCAATATGAAGCCGAGTATATTGTACTGGCTAAATTCATGCGGATTTTGTCGCCCGCTTTTGTAAGTCGTTACGAAGAAAGAATCATCAATATCCACCATTCATTTTTGCCAGCCTTCACCGGGGCCAATCCTTATAGGAAAGCCTACGAAAGAGGGGTGAAACTAATTGGCGCCACAGCTCATATCGTTAATAATCACCTGGATGATGGACCTATCATTACACAGCAGATCATTCCTGTAGAACATGACGATGATGTGCAGGATATGATAGACGCCGGAAGAGAGATTGAAAAATCGGTCCTTGCCGAGGCATTAAAGCTAATTGTTGAAGACAGGATATTTGTATCAAATAATAAGACGATCGTATTTATATGATCCTTAATTATTATTCCTTCATCATCTCCATGATCGAAGAAACGATCTCCTCGCAATTAGGTTTGCTGAAATAATCCCCATCACTTCCATAACTCGGACGATGAGCTTTCCCTGTAATTGTTCTTGGCGCAGTATCTAAATAACGATATCCGCCCTGCTGCTCCATCACAATATTGAACATATAACCTGCAGCGCCACCAGGAACATCTTCATCGATAAATACTATCCTGTTTGTTTTTTTGAGCGATGCAAGAATTGTTTGATTTGTATCGAATGGCAAAAGCGTTTGCACATCTATTATTTCAACACTGATATTATATTTCTCTAAAACAGCACATGCCTCCTCAATAATTCTTAATGTAGAACCATAAGAAACAATGGTCGCATCAGTTCCTTCCCTGATAATTTCCGGCTCGCCCAATGCAACACGATAATCCAGTAAATTATTAGGTAAATTCTCTTTTAACCGATATCCGTTTAATGATTCGACAACTATTGCCGGATCATTACCGTTTATTAAGGTATTATACATGCCAGCCGCCTGTACCATATTACGTGGCACACAAATATGGAACCCTCTTAAAGAGTGCAACATTAGCCCCATTGGCGATCCGCTGTGCCAGATTCCTTCAAGCCGGTGCCCGCGTGAGCGGATAACAAATGGGCAACTTTGTTTTCCTTTTGTGCGCCAGTGCATACATGCTGCATCATCGCTTAAGGTTTGTAGCCCGTATAAAATATAATCGAGGTATTGAATTTCGGCAATTGGTTTTAATCCACGCATAGATAAACCGATAGCCTGCCCGATAATTGATAACTCGCGGATACCTGTATCAAATATTCTATCGACGCCGTATTTTGTCTGTAACCCCGCAAAACCCTGGTTAACATCACCTATTTTCCCCACATCTTCACCAAAAGCTACAACAATAGGATTAGCGCCAAATAATTCATCAAAATATTTATTTAATATTTCATAACCATTAATGGATGGCGCATCGACATCATATTGTGGCGCAATAGATTTTACCAGTAACGGGCTTTTTGGTGACTCATCATATAAATGAGAGCCATATAAAGAATAACATTCTTTTTTAAGCTCGTTATAATAATTACGTAAATCTTCAGCCTGCAACGAATCGCCCGCAACAAGCAAGCTGGTATGCATTGCTTTCAGCATATCCTTCCTGTGCGGCTCACGGTTCTGCTGCAATTCTTTTTTAGCTTTTGCAATCTCCCCATGTACATCAATATTATTATTGATCAATTCGTCAAGCAGGCCGACAGTACGCGCAACAACAATATTAATCGCATCGCTATATTTTTTCCAGGCGCTCTGCCTGCTTTTTTTAATATGAGCTTTTGCGTTAACCTCGATTTCATTTAATTCGTCTTCGCTGGCGAGGGCATTGGATAATATCCATTCACGGAATTTCCTGTTCCCGTCCCATTCTCTTTCCCATTCGAGGCGAACAGGAGTTTTATAGCGTTCATGGCTGCCAGAAGTAGAATGGCCCTGGGGCTGTGTTACTTCTTCAACATGAAATAACGCAGGTATATGCGTTTCGCGCATGGAGGTGATCGCCTGATCAAAAACCTCGCACATGCCAGCATAATCCCAGGCTTTAACCCGGAATATATTTATGCCATTGGTGTTATCTTTTTTCTGCATTCCCCTAAGGGCTTCTGATATAGAGCCTTTGACCGTTTGCACTTCTTTGGGAACAGA
>CAYLVR010000011.1:33372-37206 GCA_964387165.1 uncultured Chitinophagaceae bacterium
ATAACCATCATCCCAGACAAAAATGGCGAGTGGAACCTGCATAACACCGGCAGCGTTGACTATTTCCCAGAAATGCCCTTCAGAAGTGGAGGCATCCCCGATCGTGGCGAAACACACTTCATTACCATTCCTGCTGAGGTGTGGGAATTGTTTCAGCTCAGGTATATCACGAAAAAGTTTTGAGGCCAGGGCAAACCCAAGTGATCTTGGCATTTGTCCTGCTGTAGGGGCCAGCCCTGCAGCGATATTTTTCCTGTTAACCAGGTCAAGCCAGTTACCATCAGCATCGCGGTTGGGAGTGGCAAAATGGGAATTCATTTGCCTGCCACCGCTGTGCGGCTCATTTTCAACATCCGGATCGGCATATAACTGCGAGAAGAATTCTTCGATAGAGGCTTGTTTTGTAGCAAAAGCAAAGGTCTGGTCGCGATAGTAGCCGGAAAGAAAATCGCCTGGCTGGAAGAATTTAGCGGCAGCAACCTGCGCCACTTCTTTTCCATCGCCAAAAATCCCGAACTTGGCCTTACCGGTAAGCACTTCTTTACGGCCCAGGAGGCTGGCCTCGCGGCTTTCACAGCACACCCGGTAGTCTTGCAGCACTTCCTCACGGAAGTTGTTGAAAGACAGCTTGTCCGTAGCAGTTGAAGAGGTATTTTCAACATGTTCCATGTCGCAAACCTAAGCATTTTTATAAATCCAATTATCCCTGGTTTGTCCACCCACCTGGCATTACCGCCCCTAAGGGGGGTGGAATGTTAAAAAATATTCATTCTCAAAATTTCTTTCATTATAGACCGTTTATATTTTAATTTTATGCTGATGAAGAAAATTATTACCCTTGTTATTGTATTAGTGTCTCTGGTAGTAACGAGCTATGCCCAGAAGGGCCTGGAACTGAAGGAGAACTCCTATGATTTTGGAAAGATTCCGCAGGGCCGCCCTGTAACTCATGACTTTGAAGTAGTGAACACTACCAAAAAGCCCCTGCTCCTGGAAACAGTACAGGCATCATGTGGCTGCACTACTCCGGAATGGAGCATGGAACCCATTGCACCGGGCGCATCATCTAAAATCAAAGTAGGTTTTAATGCAGCATCGGAGGGGAGTTTTTCAAAAAATATTACCGTAACTTATAACGGCAACGAGACCAAAATACTGGTTATTAAAGGAATAGTTTATCCTTCCCCTACAACTTCAGCACCTTTAAACACGTCTTTATCCATTATCAAATAAATTGAAACAGTTATGAAGAATATTTTCCTGGCCTTATCAGCGATGTTCCTGTGTACAGCCATTTTTGCACAAGCTAAAAAAGCAGAAGATGTACTGAAATTTAAAGAAACCGTTTACGACTTTGGAAAGATCAAACAAGGTGTTCCGGTTACTCACGATTTTGAATTTACAAACATCAGTGCCAAACCAGTAGTTATTGAAAATGCAACGGCTACATGTGGTTGCACAACCCCCACATGGCCACTGACACCTGTTGGCAAAGGGAAGTCTGAGATAATTAAAGCAGGATTTAATGCAGCCGCACCAGGTGCATTTACCAAACAGATCACCGTTAAGCTTGCAGGAATTGATATTCCTACACAGTTGACTATTAAAGGTGAAGTATTAAGTGCTGAAGCGTATTCCAAGTTGGAAAAGAAATAGTATAATAATTTTCTAACACCGCTCCTGAGGAGCAGAATATTTTTATAAACAATTGCCCCATGTGCTGAAGCTTCAGCGCATGGGGCAATTTGTTTTTACAGTTTCTTGTTAAATAACCGGAGTGGATTTAAAGTTAACCTTGCTATCATTGTTTGTTGCAAGATAACTATGTCACATTTGCGTGACATAGTTTAACCTTATTATATTTGTACCATATTATCTTTGTACCATGCCACAAATAAGCCTCCGCGGGATTGAAATGCCTGCCTCTCCCATTCGTAAACTGGCCCCTTATGCAGAAGCTGCAAAAAAAAGGGGAAACAAAGTTTATCATTTAAATATCGGTCAACCCGATATTGAAACACCACCGCAAATTCTGGATGCAGTAAAACATTCAGATTTTAAAATTTTAGAATACAGTCACAGTGCCGGCAATGAAAGTTACAGGCACAAACTGGTAAGCTACTATGCATCCCACGGAATTAGCGTGGACCATAATGAAATAATAATTACTACCGGAGGGTCGGAAGCAATACTGTTTGGCTTTATGGCCTGCCTGGACCCCGGGGATGAAGTAATTTCTCCTGAACCATTCTACGCGAACTATAATGGTTTTGCAGTAGAAGCAGGTGTGGTAATTAAAACAGTTACTTCAACAATAGAATCAGGATTCGCACTCCCCCCCTTCGACGAAATAGAGAAGGCCATCACCCCTAAAACCCGGGCGATCATTATTTGCAATCCAAACAATCCTACTGGTTATTTATATACCAGGCATGAAATAGAAATGCTGAAGAAGCTGGTGCTTAAGTATAACCTGTACCTATTTGCTGATGAAGCATACAGGGAATTTTGTTATCAAGGCGAACATTTCAGTGTTCTGCAGTTAAAAGGCGTTGATGAAAACGTAGTGTTAATAGATACTATCTCAAAAAGATATAGTGCCTGTGGTGGAAGAATTGGCGCCCTGATTACAAAAAATAAGGAGCTCCTGGAAACCGTAATGAAGTTTGCCCAAACCAGATTGAGCCCGCCTTCATTTGCTCAAATACTGGGCGAGGCAGCAGTAGACCTTCCTGCCGATTACTTTGACGGCACAAAAGAAGAGTATTTAAAAAGAAGAGACCTGATGGTTGCCAGGCTGAATGCAATGCCGGGAGTGTATTGTCCTAATCCGGGTGGAGCCTTTTATGCGATAGCCAAATTACCAATAGATGATTCAGATAAATTCTGCCAATGGATGCTGGAATCATTTTCTTATAAAAATCAAACTGTAATGCTGGCTCCGGCTACCGGGTTCTATGCCACTAAAGGATTGGGAAAAGATGAAGTGCGGCTGGCTTATGTGCTGAATACAGCTGATCTTGAAAAAGCTATGGATTGCCTCGAAATGGCGCTTGGAGAATATAATAATTCAGCTGATGGAATTTTTAAGGGACATCTGGGGGTTCTTAAAGGAACGTAAAAAGTACTGGCTGGTACCAATAATAATAGTCCTGATGTTATTAGGACTATTACTTGTTTTCGGCGGAAGCAGCGCCTTTGCACCGTTCATTTATACCCTGTTCTGAGGAAGAATTAATAGATCGGCAGATCCTTTACTATATAATTAACGCGCTGCGTTTTTTTTTCTTTAAGAATCTTGCTTTTGTCATCGAATTCCTCCTGCCTTTTGTTCTGAGCATCCGGGCTCACGGGATGTGGCAGCTTGTCTTTGTTAATCTTTTTGTCGGCTGACATGATTGATTGGTTTTAAAATTTATTAATTTATTTTTAAGGGAAACTTTCTTGGGTGTATATATATATAACGCAGGAAGAAGTATGCCACTCTTTTTTTTTACGGAGAAAGAGTGTAAGAGCTTAGTAATGACGGCCTTTGCGTATTTTATTTATAAGCACGCGTTATTTTAGCAATGAGGATTGATGATTTTATTCAACAACTGTATGCTTAATTTCCCAGAATAAAATTGAGGGAGATTAAAACCCCGTATTTCCTTGAGTTACGAGGGTAGATATATTCATTAGTTTAACACTTTGAAAATAGGTTTGGCAAGAATTTTAGCAATCAGTTTTGGTTAAGCCCTGCTATTCCTGGCGGGAATTTTCTATTTATTCAGGGCCAGAAAGATGGTTTTATATTCGTTCCTCTTAATGTGCAATCAATACAATACTTATCCA
>CAYLVR010000012.1:0-37110 GCA_964387165.1 uncultured Chitinophagaceae bacterium
CGATATTTTTATTTGTTCTATATTCTGGTCAAAAAAGGGCATTTTTGTTCAGAATTTAAGTCAGTTTTTTTATTGCATTTTTAATATCCCACCCGCAGCGGGTTCAAAACAATGATTGGTTAATCTTCTCATGCAGCAAATCAATACGGACCGTTCACCGGCCAGGTTCAGACAATCATTGATTAATCTTCCCAGAGAGGAAATAGACCTGTAATAGTTAATCCAAATTGATTATCTCATTTGATCGGGGGCAGGTTAGGACTCTTTAATTTCCGATATTTTTATTTGTTCTATATTCTGGTCAAAATACCCCTGTTTTGAACAGAATCCAGGTCAGTTTTATTATTGCATTTTTTAATATCCCGCCCGGGCCGGCTCAAAACAACGATTGATTAATCTTCTCAGGTACAAAAAGTAAATACTGCACGCCCATACTGTTCATTTTAACGGCTTTTCTCAATATTCAGAAAGCTGCCCCACCGGGCGTGGCTTTTTGAAGTGCTTTTGCTGCTCTTACTTACTTTTGGTGGAACCCGTTTGATAGGGTTTGTACCCCCCTGCGGTCTTGCATCAGGTGTAACTTCTCAAACGAAAAGACTGGAGGGGATTTCTGCTATCTTCGCATTCAATGGCTATATTAATTGCAGACAGCGGCTCAACAAAATGCGAATGGCGGGTTGTGGGTGCAAGGAAAACGCAATCGGTATTTACACAGGGGATGAGCCCGTATTTTTTGACACCTGGTGAAATGGCTGCTGTTATCCATAATGAATTGCTTCCGCAGGTTAAAAACCTTAAACCTGCTGCCATCTATTTTTATGGAACCGGAAACAAGGCGCCAGAGAATGCAAAGAAAACTACCCAGGTGCTGCGCTCTGTGTTTCCAGGAGCAAAAATAGCTGTAGATCACGATCTTACAGGCGCTGCACGTGCTTTATGCGGACATGAAAAAGGTATTGCCTGTATATTAGGCACCGGAAGCAATTCCTGTTATTACGATGGAAATAAAATAAAAAAGAACAGCCCGGGAATAGGCTATGTATTAGGAGATGAAGGAAGCGGCGCCTATCTCGGAAAAAAGATCATCCAGTATTATCTCTATGATATTTTTGAAAAAGAATTAAAAGATAAATTCGATAAACAGTTTAAAACAGACGCCAACGGCATACTGGAAAATGTTTACCGCAAGCCTTTGCCTAACCGTTACCTTGCTTCGTTTGCTACATTTTTATCGCACAATCGCGGTCATTATATGATCGAAAATATTATTGAAGACGGGCTGAACGACTTTTTTGCCAACCACCTTGTTAGATATAAAGAAAGCCATAAGTATCCTGTTCATTTCACCGGTGCAGTTGCCTGGCATTTTAAGGATGTATTGAGCGAATTATGTAAAGTGTATGGATTTGAGCTGGGAACTATCCTGAAAAACCCAATGGAGGGACTGGTTAAATACTATAAGTAGTTACGAAGTGGCCCTGCACCACCATACACTCCGACGCTGACTGTCGTCGGACCCAGCTTTGCCCGAACGTCTGAAGCTTCAGGCGCACAGTTAGCACAAAAGTGCCCTACATACCACGCGGCAACGTATTGCGTTAAATAATAATGATGATGAGAGGCTTTATCAACGTCACCGAGCAACCTTCAAAATATCACCACTTAGAAAAAATGAGTGTGCATGAACTGCTCACTAATATGAATGCTGAGGATAAAGAAGTGCCGCTGGCCGTTCAAAAAGCAATTCCTTCCATTGAAGCCCTTGTTCATGCTGCGGCTGATAAACTTCTTGCAGGAGGCAGAATATTTTATATAGGCGCCGGAACCAGCGGACGGCTGGGTATATTGGATGCCAGCGAGATCCCACCCACATATGGAATGCCTGCAGGGGTTGTTGTCGGAATTATTGCAGGTGGCGAAAAAGCTATCAGGGGGGCTATCGAACATGCAGAGGACAGCCAGGAGCAGGGTTGGATGGACCTGGAAGCGCATAATATTTCTTCAAAAGACATCGTCATAGGCATCGCCTCCAGCGGAAAAACACCTTACGTGATCGGGGCGCTCCGTAAATGCCGGGAAAAATCTATTGCTACAGGTTGCATAGTTTGTAATCCGGGCAGCCCGATAGTAAGTTATTCAGATTTTCCGATAGAGGTGATTGTCGGCCCGGAATTTGTTACTGGGAGCACGCGCATGAAAAGTGGAACCGCGCAGAAATTAGTGTTGAATATGATCTCCACTTCACTCATGATTATTATCGGAAGGGTAGAGGATAATAAGATGGTAAATATGCAATTGACGAATGCAAAACTCATAGAACGCGGCACCCGGATGGTAATGGCCGGCACCGGCCAGGATTACGAAAGTGCAAAACAACTGCTTCTTAAATACGGAAGCGTAAAAAAAGCAGTAGAATCCACTTACTGATCCAACAAACCTTTCCCCCGATATACTTTTAAATTTCCGCTTACGCTTTAGCTATGTGAAAAACCAGTTTATTAACCCCAAGTTAATTAACCCTATATCATCATGAAATCCATATTCGGCGCATTATTGTGTGTTTTATTTGCATCAAATTTTTTGTCGGCTCAACCTACTGATAACAGTGCGTATGCTATTACCAGCGAAACTAAAGGCACATTTGAATGGACAGAAGTAAAACTGATCGATCTTAGCAATGGTGAAGTAATAACCAATGTTTTCGAAAACAGCAAAGGCGAGTATAATGTTTTTGATGGCAGAACTGCCAGGCAAATCACTCTTTCAAATGAAAAGGATTCTTCTGGAAAAAATAACCAGCGTCCGTTTGCAGGACTTTCAGCCGCATGTGCGTACGATAAAAAACGAAACAGGCTGTATTATATTCCCATGTTCATCAACCAATTAAGGTATATTGATTTGAACGCTAAGATTCCCGGAGTGTATATTTTTGAAGACCGGCCATTCAGTAATGCTTCCGATATGGAAATTGAAGCCAATCATATTACAAGAATGGTTATTGCTGCCGATGGCAATGGCTATGCATTAAATAACGATGGTTCGCATTTAGTAAAATTCACATTAGGTGAGGTTCCTGATATTAATGATATCGGTGCATTAAATGATGATCTTTCAAATGGCGAAATCTCTATTGCCAATCCTAATACCAGCTGGGGTGGCGATCTTATAGCAGATGCCATCGGTAATTTATATCTGATTACCGCGTATAATTATGTTTTCAAAATCGATGTGACCACAAAAACGGCAACATATATTCATGAAATAAAAAATCTTCCACAGGGATTTACCACTAATGGTGCGGTTGTTGACAAAGAAGGAAAAATAATATTAAGCAGCGCTAATTTTATTACCAGCTATTTTTCAGTGGATGTGTCTACGTGGGAAGCTACTATGATCCCTTCTGTTGATTATGTGTTTAATACTTCGGATCTTGCCAATAATAATTTTTTATACCAGACCAAACTCCCTGAAATAATTATTCCACGAACTAAAGAGAGAATAGGATTATATCCTAATCCTGTTCGTGCAAATATGTTTAAGGTTAGTTTCGATAACCAGCAAGCCGGACAGTATAATGTTCAACTGATCGATATTGCCGGACGTATGGTTGTTAATAAATCTGTTTCTGTTTCCAGTTCGGGCTATGTAAGTGAAGTAAAAGTTGATCCTTCTTTATCGCGCGGTATGTATATGGTGAGGGTGCTCAATCATGATAAGAAAGAAGTATTTTTGAAGAAGATAATTCTTCAATAGTATAACACAATGCATGATATTGAACCTTTCTATAACTGGCGGCATATATATGTGAGTGAGGAAGACGAGCGGTCCCCCTTTTTTGGAAGGGTTTATTCTGAATTTGAATTTTCACAAACTATTTACAATTATTATATTCATCCGCAATGGGATGAGTTTAACTCCCGCACTTTATACCTTAAAGTATTAATAGCTGACTATGAGGAAAAGTATGTAATTATCGAACTGATAGGTGAATGGAACGATGCCATTGAGAACGATATTATGAACCTCAAGCGGGAAGTGGCCGATAAGTTTATACACGAAGGCATATATAAATTTATACTGATCGGTGAAAATGTATTGAATTTCCATAGCAGTGATAAGGAGTATTATGTTGAATGGTTTGAAGAAGTAACCGATGAGAATGGATGGATCGTTTGTTTAAATATGCCTGAGCAGACCCAGTACGATTTTACCCGCGCCAGGCTTAACCGGTATATTGAACTGATGCAAATCGATAACTGGCGCATCTACCGCCCTTTTCATCTTTTCAAAAAGATCGACGATCTAATTACAAAACGTTTAGACTAACAGGTGTTTGCCCCTTGAAAAGGCAAGTTTTGTAACTGCTTGCGCCAAAGCGTCGTCCAACGCCACAGGCTTTGGCCGACGGCTGTCGGCGTCAGATTACGGTGGCGTATTGTGGCACATTGTTTCAAGCTGGTACACTGACTTCAAAAAATAAATTTTGTAATTAATAATTCCTGAGTATTTTTGACGTGTATATGAACATCGCCAAGGCATTCCCATTTTTTTACTTTTACTTCTACTTTAAAAGTGGCCGGGAACGCTTTTGTTAATTTGTAATTAAGAAACTAACATAAAAGAGTCCCGGCCAGATGGTCGGGACTCTCTTTTTTATAGATATGAAAGAAACATCAACATCATTAGTTAAAGCTTCGTCCGCTGTCATGGGCGCTGATCGGGGGCTGCCCGCCGGCGAAAAGAATAAGGTATCTATACAGGGTTATGAAGGCAGTTTTCACCAGGCCGCGGCCAGGCACTTCTTTGGTAAGGACGTGGAGGTGATCCCCTGTAGTAATTTCAGGGATGTGGTCAATATTGCGGCTAATCCAAAAGAAAGCACCGGAGGTGTAATGGCAATCGAAAATTCGATAGCAGGAAGTATTCTTCCTAATTATAATCTCCTTAAAAAAAGCAATCTGACAGTAGTAGGGGAGGTCTATCTCCAGATCGAACAAAACCTGATGGTAAACCCAGGGGTAAAGCTGGAAGATATCAGGGAAGTACATTCTCATCATATGGCCATCCAGCAATGCCTGGAATACCTTGACAAATACAACTGGAAACTGGTTGAAACAGAAGATACTGCTTTAAGCGCCAGGCATATTCACCAACATAAAAACAAACATGTTGCAGCTATCGCAAGCAAACTCGCCGCAGAATTGTTCGAGCTGGAAATTATTGGCCCGAATATTCACACCATGAAAAATAATTACACCCGGTTCCTGGTTGTTAAACCAGGAATAAATAATGATATTGAAGAAGCTAATAAAGCGTCGGTCAATTTTCATACTGATCATTCTAAGGGCAGTCTCGCGCGTGTGCTTACAGAAATTGCAGACAATGGAATTAACTTAAGTAAACTGCAGAGTTTTCCTATTCCGGGTAGCGACTGGCAATATTCATTTCATGCAGATATGGAATTTGACAGCATTAGCCAGTTTAATAGAGTAATTAAATTAATTACCCCGTTAACGGAAGAATTAAAGGTATATGGTGTTTATAAAAAAGGAGAAACAGTTTAGCAACTTAAAATTTAAAACTAAAAACTTAAAACTGAAGAAAGCAATTCCGGCTTTTAAGTTTTAACTCAATATGGAAACTGCATTACGACTTAATGGCATTGGCGAATACTATTTCTCTCAAAAATTAAGAGAAATAGCCCTGTTAAATCTTGAAGGGAAGAATATTATTAACCTGGGTATCGGTAGCCCCGATCTGCCTCCGCACCCCGATGTGATTAATGTATTACAACAGGAGTCGGCAAAACCTGGCAGTCACGCTTACCAGGGGTATAAGGGAGTTCCGGCATTAAGAAATGCTTTTGCTGAATGGTATAAAAAATGGTATAGCGTTTCACTTGATCCCGAAACAGAAATATTACCATTAATAGGTTCGAAGGAAGGAATTATGCATATCTGTATGGCTTATTTAAATACTGGTGATAAAGTATTAATTCCAAACCCTGGTTATCCTACATACAGTGCCGCTGTTAAATTGGCCGGAGGAGAAACTATTGCATACGAGTTAAAAGCTGAGAATAACTGGCAGCCGGATTTTGAATTAATTCAAACTTCTTTAACACCAGATACCAGGCTGATGTTTGTTAATTATCCTCATATGCCAACGGGACAATTGCCAACACCTGCATTATTCAAACAAATTGTTGAATTTGGAAAAAAGAATAATATTCTGATTGTTCATGACAATCCTTACAGTTTTATTTTAAATGATGATCCGCAGAGTTTGCTTAGTGTGGATGGCGCCAGGGAAGTAGTGATAGAATTGAATTCTTTAAGTAAATCTCATAATATGGCCGGATGGAGAGTGGGGGTAGTTTGCGCGGCAAAACAGCGAATAGAAGAGATATTAAGATTTAAATCGAACATGGATAGCGGTATGTTTCTGCCATTACAATTAGCGGCTGCAAAGGCATTGGAACTTGGCAAAGACTGGCACGATGGATTAAATGCTGTTTATAAAAAGCGTCGCTTGCTGGCAGAACAATTACTAAATAAACTGGAATGTAAAATTGCTCCAAATCAGGCGGGGATGTTTGTATGGGCAGCAATTCCGAATGAATACAAAGACTGTTATCAGTTAAGCGATAAAATATTATATAATTCAAACGTGTTTATTACTCCTGGAGGAATATTTGGTACGGCAGGAAATAAATATGTGCGTGTTAGTCTTTGCAGCACAGAGGAAAAATTAAAAGAAGCCATAAACAGAATTTCATGATCGTAACAATAATAGGAACGGGATTAATTGGCGGGTCGATGGCCTTTGCATTAAGAGATCTTGGCATTGCAACAAAAATTATTGGCGTTGATACGAATGAGGCACATGCAAAAAAAGCTGTTGAGCTTAATATTGTTGACGAAATCGCTGACCTTAAAACTGCAATTGACAAATCATCATTAATTGTTGTAGCTATTCCGGTTCATGCCGCAGAAAAACTGCTTCCCGGAATTATGGATCTTGTTACTAACCAGGTGGTGATAGATGTAAGTTCAACGAAAGAAGTAATTATTAATTCAATAAAAGATCATCCTAAAAGATCGAGGTTTGTGGCAACACATCCTATGTGGGGAACGGAGAACAGCGGCCCTGATGCTGCGGTGCGGGGAGCGTTTACAGGAAAGGTTACGGTCATATCGGATAAGGAAAACTCGGACGCCGGGGCGCTAAAACTGGCAGAGGAAATTTTTACTAAACTGGGTATGCGGCTTATCTACATGGATGCCGTTTCGCATGATATTCACGCGGCGTATGTGAGTCATATTTCCCATATCACTTCATTTGCTCTTGCCAACACCGTTCTTGAAAAGGAAAAAGAGGAAGATACCATTTTCGCTATGGCCAGCGCAGGTTTTGAAAGTACTGTGCGTTTGGCTAAGAGTAGCCCCGCGATGTGGGCGCAGATCTTCATGCAAAATCGTGAAAACATACTGGATGTGCTGAACGAGCACATCAGCCAGCTCAGAAAGTTCAAAAGCTGTCTTGAAAAAGAAAATGAAACTTACCTCGAAGAGCTGATTTCAAATGCCAATAAAATAAGGAAGATATTGAAATAAAGTACCTTTGCAAAAATTTGAAAATTATATGATGACATTTGAAGGGTTAGGTTTAGATCCAAGGCTGGTTCAGGCAACCGATGCACTGGGATTTACGCAACCCACACCCATCCAGGAACAGGCTATCCCTGTTTTACTGAGTGGTACTAAAGATCTGGTTGGGTTGGCGCAGACCGGTACTGGAAAAACTGCAGCCTTTGGTTTACCTCTCCTCCAATTGATTGATCCAGATAAAAGGTACCCGCAGGCACTTGTTGTGTGCCCTACCCGTGAACTGTGCATTCAGATCGTAAGCGAAGTTGAGTTGTTCAAGAAGTTTATGCCAAAAGCTTCTGTAGTAGCAGTTTATGGCGGTACTCCTATTGGCGGACAGATACGTGAAATTAAAAGAGGAGTACAGATTGTGGTAGCTACTCCCGGGCGCTTGATCGACCTGATCGAAAGAAAAGCAATTGACCTTGGGCAGATTCAGTACGTTGTTTTAGATGAAGCAGACGAAATGCTCAACATGGGTTTCCAGGATGATATTGAATTCATCCTGAAAAATACTCCTGAAAGAGAATCAACCTGGTTGTTCAGTGCAACTATGCCACCGGAAATTAAACGGGTAAGCAGGAAGTACATGACCGAACCAAAAGAAATTACCGTTGGTAAAATGAATACAGGTAATAAAAATATCGATCATCAGTATTATATCACCAATGCGCAGCATAGATATGAAACATTAAAAAGATTGATCGATTTTAATCCTGACATATACGGTATCATCTTCACCCGTACAAAAGCAGATGCACAGTCAATTGCCGAGAAGTTAACGCGTGAAGGATATGATATTGATGCACTGCATGGCGATTTAACTCAGCAGCAACGTGATAAGGTAATGGGGGATTTTCGTGATAAAAACCTTCAGTTATTGATTGCAACTGATGTTGCCGCACGCGGCATTGATGTAAAAGATATTACGCACGTAATTAATTATGAATTACCTGATGACATTGAAGTGTACACACACAGAAGCGGAAGAACAGGCCGCGCCGGAAATACAGGTATTTGTATGTCGGTTGTTCATACACGTGAGATTGGAAAATTAAGGCAGATTGAAAGAATTGTACAGGCGCCTTTCCATAAACTGGAAATACCAAGCGGTAAGGATGTTTGCCGCAAACAGTTCTTTAAGTTCATGGATAATTTATTATCGGCAGATATCAGTCATAGCGGATATGAAGCTTATGTTCCTGTACTCGAAGAAAAATTTGCGGATATTTCTAAAGAAGAAGTATTAAAAAGAGTGGCTTCATTAGAATTTAACAGGTTTCTTAAATATTATGAGAATGCAGAGGACCTGAATGTTCGTGAGAGGGCCCGTCAACCATGGGACAGAAGCGATCGGGGTGGAGAAGCGAACGGACGTCCCGGATTTGAAAGAAGAAGAGAGCAGACTTCGAGAGGAAGAGAATATACAAACAATGGCGACGCAACTAAATTGTTCGTTAATCTCGGTACGAAAGATGGCTTTTATAAAGCGAGTTTTTTACAGTTTATTCTGGATATGAGTGATTTGAGAAAAGATGTGCTGGGAAGAATTGATATGAAGGAAATGAATAGCTGGATAGAAGTGGACCGGTCTGCGGCACAACAAATGATCCGTTCAATTGACGGCAAGAATTACAAAGGCAGAAGAATTAGAATGAACGAAGCAAACAGCAGGTAACTAACTTAAAAAATCAAAACTTAAAAGTTAAAAGTAGGGCCATTTTTAAGTTTTTACTTTTCACTTTTAAGTTAAAATGGAAATATTTATTTTTTGAATTATTATACATGGAACAGACATTAACAGCAGGCGCAGGAATTGAGAACGTTTGGGCAAAACGTCCCCTGATTATTTCAGGGCCCTGCAGCGCAGAAACCGAAGAGCAGGTAATTGCCACTGCTACACGATTGGCCAAAACCGGAAAAATAGACGCTCTGCGTGCAGGTATCTGGAAACCCAGAACCCGCCCCGGGAGTTTTGAAGGCATCGGTACCAAAGGATTGCCCTGGTTGCAGCAGGCTAAAAAACTGACCGGCCTACCCACGGCAGTAGAAGTGGCAACAGGCAAGCAAGTAGA
Source organism: uncultured Chitinophagaceae bacterium (assembly GCA_964387165.1). Taxonomy (GTDB): domain Bacteria; phylum Bacteroidota; class Bacteroidia; order Chitinophagales; family Chitinophagaceae; genus Flavitalea. Next base: position 9,725 of record CAYLVR010000012.1, read on the forward strand.
AGATGCCCTGCATTTTGATGTGGACATTTTATGGATCGGTGCAAGAACAACTGTTAATCCTTTTAGCGTACAGGAAGTGGCTGATGCATTACGCGGAGCAAAAGTTCCTGTGCTAATTAAAAATCCAATTAATCCTGATCTTGAATTATGGACAGGCGCAGTTGAGCGCGTTCAAAAATCAGGTATCGAAAAAATAGGACTTATTCACAGAGGATTTTCTTCCTATGGAAATACTGAATATCGCAATGCACCCATGTGGCACCTGGCGATTGAAATGAAACGCCGCAACCCGGAAATGATGATCATTAATGATCCTTCGCATATTTGTGGAAGAAGAGATATTTTAATAGATGTTGCTCAAAAAGCTATCGACCTTGATTTCGATGGTTTGATGATCGAGAGCCATATCGATCCTGATAAGGCGTGGAGCGATGCAAAACAACAGGTTACTCCTGAAAGATTAGCTGAAATGCTTGACACAATTATCTGGAGAAAGGAAAACATTAATTCAGAAGCATTTCATGCGGTATTGGAGAAGCTAAGACAGCAGATTAATCATCTTGATGATGAATTGATGCAGTTGCTTGGTCAGCGTATGAAAATCGCAGATAAAATAGGTGAATTCAAAAAGAATAATGATATAACTATCCTGCAAACAAACAGGTGGAACGAAATACTGGAACGTGCATTTAAAACAGGCGATAGCCTCGGACTTACACGTGAATTCATCACAAAATATTTTGATGCCGTGCACATGGAAAGTATCAATCATCAGAATAGGATAATGAACTCTTGATCATTTCTATGGAAAAACAGCAGTTTACATTTTCACAGAAATCGACCAGCTATTATTTCGGAGCCGACCTCAGCTATCTTGATGAACTGGTTGATCCTTCTAAAACACTGCTCATAACCGATGAGAATATTTTTCGCGTACATAAAGAACAACTAAAACGCTGGAATGGAATAGTATTGCCAGCGGGCGAAGAACATAAGATTCAATCCACAGTTAATTTAATTATTGAACAATTAATTGAATTAAAGGCCGATAGAAAATCTTTCATTGTTGGAATAGGTGGCGGCGTGATAACCGATCTTACTGGTTATGCGGCGTCGGTTTATATGCGGGGAATTAAATTCGGGTTTATTCCTTCTTCTATTCTTTCTATGGTTGATGCTGCTATCGGTGGCAAGAATGGAATTGATGTTGGCAACTATAAGAACCTGGTTGGTACTATTAATCAGCCAGAATTTTTATTATACGATTATTCTTTACTGGGATCACTGCCGGAAAAAGAGTGGGTAAATGGTTTTGCAGAAATAATTAAGCATGCCTGTATTAAAGATGCTGCACTGTTTAATGAGCTCGAAATAAATGACCATCATTCATATAAAAATAATAATACACTACTCGGAGAATTAATCAAGAGAAACGCGGTTATAAAATCGAAGGTAGTGATGGAGGATGAGTTTGAAAAAGGAGATCGGAAATTATTGAATTTCGGACATACCTGGGGGCATGCGATAGAAACAAAATATCAATTACCTCATGGCCATGCAATTTCGATAGGTATGATGATGGCCTGTAAATTATCAGAACAATTGACCGGCTTTACAGGAACAGAAAAAGTAAAAAGCCTTTTAGAAAAATATAATCTGCCTGTTGCACTCGATGTAAACAAACAGGAAGCTCTTGAAGTGCTGAAGATGGACAAAAAGAAAGATACGGCCTCTATGAATTATGTTTTACTGGAGGGAATTGGAAAAGCAATAGTGAGGAATATCCCAATTGAAAAACTGGAACAATTGATCTTGTCCGTTTAATTTTTGAATAATGATAGTTCAGATAAATCCATCACCGGTAAGTGGCGTTATTAATGCGCCAGCTTCAAAAAGTTCTATGCAGCGTGCATGCGCGGCTGCATTACTGAGTGTTGGAACTACAACGATATTAAATCCCGGGCATTCTAATGATGATCTTGCCGCGATTGATGTAATAACAAAACTTGGCGCTGTTGTAATTAGCCAGGATGATAACAGGCTGGTAATTAAAAGCGATGGCGTGCAGCCGGTTTCAACTTCTGTTAATTGCGGTGAAAGCGGTTTGGGGATAAGAATGTTTACCCCGCTGGCTGCATTAAGTGAGAAAGAATTGACTATTAACGGTACCGGGAGTTTGTTAAAAAGACCAATGCACTTTTTTGATGAAATATTTCCTGCTCTCGGTATTAATATTAAATCGAATAACGGGCATTTACCGCTAATTATTAAGGGCCCGCTTAGGCCTGCAACTATTGAAATTGATGGATCGCTAAGTTCACAGTTTCTTACGGGTTTATTAATGGGCTTTGCAGCTGCAGGTGCGGAAAATGTAGAGATCAGGGTAAATAATCTTAAAAGCAAACCTTATATAGATCTCACACTGGACGTAATGAAACAATTTGGTGTAGAAATTGAAAACAATAATTACGAATTGTTCATTTACAGACCAGGCTCAACTCCTGCCGGCGCGCAACACGCCAGGGGTGGGTTTACTCCCACAACCTATACCGTTGAGGGCGACTGGAGCGGCGGTGCATTCCTATTAGTAGCCGGAGCAATTGCTGGAAAAATAAAAGTGAAGGGGTTAAATATCAATTCAACCCAGGCCGATAAAGAAATTATGAAAGCGCTGACTGACAGCGGCGCCGAAATAAATGTTTCCGGAAATGAAATTGAAATTGGCCCTACTGCATTAACTGCGTTTAGTTTTGATGCAACCGACTGCCCGGATCTATTTCCTCCCCTTGTTGCCTTAGCCTCTTACTGCAAAGGCACAACAATTATCAAAGGGGTTTCGAGACTTGCACATAAGGAGAGTAACAGAGGGATCACGCTACAGGATGAATTTGCAAAAATGGGCGTGAAGATTGATCTTGAGAGAGATATTATGAAAGTGTATGGTGAAAAAAAAGTAAAAGGCGCAACCGTTCATTCACGTCATGATCACCGTATTGCAATGGCGTGTGCAGTTGCAGGACTAAAAGCAAATGGAAATACATTTATTGAAGAAGCTGATGCCATCAATAAATCATATCCCGATTTTTATGAACATCTCGCATCTCTCGGAGCGATAGTTAATAATAAAACTTTACAACCTTGAACTCATTTGGACGTATATTCCGCATAACCATATTCGGTGAATCGCACGGCGAAAGTGTGGGAATTAATATTGATGGGTGCCCTGCAGGATTGCCATTAAAAGTGGAAGACTTTTTAGATGATCTTGAAAGAAGAAAAGGCGGTACACAAAAGGGCACCACTCCAAGAAAAGAAGATGACCTTCCTTTTTTCAAGAGCGGTATTTTTAATGATCTTACCACAGGGGCGCCAATAACTATTCTGTTCGAAAATAATAATACACGCTCCACCGATTATGCTAAGCAAAGAGCAGTTCCCCGACCGGGGCATGCAGATCTTGTTGCCCGGCAAAAATTCGGAGGATTTGAAGATTACCGCGGTGGCGGGCATTTTAGCGGGAGACTCACTGTTGCGCTGGTAGCAGCAGGTGTTATCGCTAAAAAATTATTGAAGGTTGTTTCTGAAAAAATAAATGTTCAGGCAGATATTAAAGAAATAGGAGGAGAGACCGATCCCGAAAAAGGATTACAAAAAGCCATTGAAGCAAAAGACTCGATAGGAGGTATTGTTGAATGCAGGGTTTCAGGGCTTCCTGCCGGTCTCGGCGAACCCTTTTTTGATTCTGCTGAATCTGTAATAAGTCATGCTGTATTTGCTATTCCTGCTGTAAGAGGCCTGGAATTCGGTACCGGTTTTGCAGCGGCTAAAATGTTTGGAGCCGATCATAATGATGCGATCGAGAATGAAACCGGTAAAACCCGTACGAATCATGCCGGAGGCATTGTTGGCGGTATATCTAACGGCAATGAGCTTGTTTTCCGGATTGCAATTAAACCTACGTCTTCCACACCTAAAGAACAGCAGACGCTCAACCTTGAATCTGGTAACATTGAACCTTTTTCAGTTAAGGGCCGCCATGACCTCTGTATAGCGCTTAGGGTTCCTGTGGTACTTGAAGCGGTTACGGCATTTGTTCTAGCCGATTTAATGATGCTGGAAAGGCTGATACCCAGAGCTATAAGGGGGTAACCTGCCGCCCCTCCGAAAAAGGGGGTTGCCCGGCAACGCCGGGGGGATTTGTTTGCCGTTTCACTACATTTTGTTATTATTGAAGCAATGAAGCATACCTGTATTCTCATCACACTGTTTTTCCTGTTTCTTGTTTCCTGTCGTGATACTGAACCTGTTAAAGAGGATATTGTAAAAAAACCAGAACTTTTGGAAGACAGGATCAGGGAAAATCTGCACATCGTTATAAACTATGCAGCAGATAATGCGGGAAAAATAAACGATACAACAAGCCTTCATTTACCGTCTCTTCTCAAAAATATTTACGATAAAAATGGTTACAGCTCTATCTGGTCAACAAAAGGAAGATGGACACAACTGGGCGATTCATTATATCATTTTATTGAAAATGTAAAGTATTATGGATTATTTCCTATAGACTATAATTACCATGCATTATCGATTATCGATGAAAAATTAAAGACCGATTCGCTCGCTAATAAAGATGCTGCGTTATTGTCGAGAGCTGATGTGATGATGACTGATGCATTGTTGGAAATAGGCAGACACCTGAAAAGAGGAATACTGCCATACGATAGTTTAACAATAAGGAAAGACACAATTATTCTGGATGATAATTTTTACCTGGATATTTTAAATAATGTACTTCAATCCAAACAGGTATCAGGTACACTCGCTGCACTTGAGCCCGCTATTTTGGGTTATACTCAATTAAGAGCTGGCATCAAAGGGTTTATTGATACTACTGAATTCCGGCACTATACATATCTTGAGTTTCCTATTACTGATTCAGTGGCTTTCTTCAAAAAATTAAATGCCAGGTTATATGAAGAAAAGTTACTCGATACCCTTACTGCTGAATATGATGCTGAGTTGATAAAAAAAGCACTGACTAAATACCAATCTGCTTCTGATAAATTAAAAACAACTGGCAAAATAAATGAGAACACAGTTAAGAGCCTGAACAACACTGCCTGGGAAAAATTTAAAAAGATTGCCATCAGCCTGGATAAGTATAAATTAATGCCCGATACAATGCCCGAAATATATGTGTGGGTAAATATTCCAGCTTACAAATTAAAAGTATGGGAACGTGATAGCCTGGTAATGGAATCTAAAGTAATTGTGGGCACCAACAAAACGAAAACTCCAGAATTACAATCTGAAATATCCAATTTTATTACTTATCCGCAATGGACGGTTCCTTACAGCATTATATTTAAAGAAATGCTGCCGCAGATACAAAAAGATACTAACTATCTCAAAAAACAAAACCTGATGGTGGTAGATAAAAATGATAGCGTTATCCCCCCATCTAAAATAGACTGGTCGAAACTCAGTAAAAAACATTTTCCTTATTTAATCCGGCAGAGACAGGGTGATGATAATTCATTGGGTGTGCTGAAATTCAATTTCAGGAATAAATATTCGGTGTATCTGCACGATACGAATGCAAGATGGTTATTTTCTAAAACTGAAAGATCATTAAGTCATGGTTGTGTAAGAGTACAAAACTGGCGGGATCTTGCATTTTACCTGGTAAGAAATGATTCTGTAAAATATCATCCCGACACGTTGATCAACTGGATAGCCAGGCAGGAAAAACATGTGGTATCAGGGTTTAAAAAGGTGCCTGTTTATATAAGATATTTTACTTGTGAAGGCGAAGCCGGAAAAGTAAAGTTTTATGAAGATATTTATGCTGAAGACAAGGCACTGGTAGAAAAATATTATTCTAAAACTATATATTGATATTAAAATGAGCCTCAGCTCAGCCATTAATAAACAAATATATCCGGATGAAAATTTTACTGCTTGCTTTAACTATGCTAATACAGGGAACCTCTGCTATTCTTGCACAAACGGCTAAAAGTGTACGCGATGCTCACGAAAAAAAGATCACTCCGGATATAGAAACAGGTATTGCCAGTTACTACCACCGTAAATTCCAGGGTAGATTAACTGCAAGCGGGCAAAGGTATGATAGCCTTAAAATGACGGCTGCACATAATTCACTCCCTTTCGGAACCCGAATTAAGGTAACGAACCTAAGAAATAAAAGAAGCGTTATAGTAAGAGTAAATGACCGCTTGCATCACCGTAATAAAAGGCTTGTCGACCTGAGCCTTGCCGGCGCAAAAAAACTGGGTTATTTGAAACAGGGATTACTCAAAGTGAGAGTAGAAGTGCTAAGAGATCATAATAAATAAGTCAGAACAACATCTTATATTAGTAGAAGATTAATCTTGAGTTATGAAAAAGTCGCTTGTCGGTTTCATTCTACTTAACTGTGTGTATTCTTCTATTTCTGCACAAACTTCTTCATACAAACAACCAGCAACTGTTGGTATCCATTTTCTGTTTAATGATTTCGCTACTGCTGCGGATATTCGTAGTTCTTCTTTATCCACGGTGCTGAATAATAAACGTTTTGGGAAATTAAAAGATATGTCGCAAGGGCTGGCAATTAGTTATGGAAAAGGGATCTCGGATAATTTTGATTTTGTTTCGATGCTTGCCGGTTCTTTTCTTAAATATCCCGTTCCTGGCAGGGAGCAGGAAAGTGCAGAAGCATTATTATTTGAAGGTGATGTTTCCATTCGTGGTAAGATGTTCAGCGACCAGTATTGGTTTGTTCCTTTTCTGCAATTGGGTGCTGGTATCTCACGGTATAAAGGATATTGGGGCACATATATTCCTGCAGGGGTAGGGATACAGATCAATTTTTTTGATGAAGCTTATTTAGTTATTAATTCGCAATACAGAATAGCTGTTTCTGAATCTGCCAGTTATCATTTTATACATAGCATTGGGCTGGTGGGAAATATTGGAAGAAGAGAATAGTTTATTGATCTTTCTTACCGAATATTCTTTTTAAGAAACCTTTCTTTTTCTTCGCGTCATTATTATCCTGGTTGGCAGGAGTAACACGATCATTCTTTTTTTTTACGCCTGCTTCCTGCAGTACTTTTTCCTCTTCTGCCGAAAGTGGTGATTCAACAGGTATATCATTATTATTGTCAGGCATTCCTAAATACTCATCGGGACTGTTACCATCCTGTATTCCCTCAGCGCCGGGAGGAGGTGCTGTATCCTGCGCCTGCATATAGTCATATAACATTTCACTGCGTATATTTTCGGGCTGAACAAATTTTGCCTGTTTGTCCATACCCAGTGTTTTATCTTCATACACCTTCTTGAAAAAATATTCCCATACTGGTCGTGCTGCCTGTCCACCGTAACCCAATCCACTTTCCAATCTTATAAACCTGTTATCGCATCCTATCCAGACCCCCGCAGATAATTGCGGGGTAAAGCCCATGAACCAGGCATCACTATTATCGTTTGTGGTGCCTGTTTTGCCTCCCATTTCGGATATACCCAAACGTGAGCGCAAACCTGCTGCGGTGCCAATATCAACAGGTCCCTGCATCATACGCGCCATTGTGTAAGCGGTTGTCTGGCTGATCACTTCTTTACGCTGTGTATCAAACCTGGCAATAACGTTACCGTTTTTATCTTCTATTCTTGTGATATAGATGGGTTTTGTGCTGAAACCTCCACCGGGGAACATTGAATACCCCCACATCATTTCATATAATGAAAGATCGCAGGTACCTAAACTTATAGAAGGGTAGGGTTCTACTTTAGTTGGGATATTTATTTGTTTAATGAATTCTGCAAACCGTTGTGGTGTGGTTTGTTTAATCAGATAGGCGGCCACTTCATTGATTGACCATGTTAACCCCGATGCGAGGGTCCTGGTGCCTGTGCGACCGGTATTTTTTGCCGGCACCCACCCGGATCCCGGAAAATATTGTGCGGTGGCCTCGCATTCTGTTTCAGGAGTAAATCCATATTCTTCTATTGCGAGTGCATACAAAAATGGTTTAATGGCTGAACCTACCTGGCGTTTGGTTCTAATATTAACGTGGTCGTATTTATAATTTTTAAAATCAATTCCACCGACCCATGCTTTTACCTGGCCCGTTAGTGGATCCATTACCATGAAGCCAGTCTGCAGCATTTCACGATTGTATTTAATGGAATCGAGAGGAGTCATTACTGTATCTTTTTCACGCTCCGAATTCCAGGCAAATACTTTCATGGGCACCTTTTTCTTAAATGATGCCCTGATATCTTCTTCACTTAGGCCATCTCCTTTCAATCGTTTCCAGCGCTCGCTTGATTTCATTGCAGCTTCAAGAATATTTTCGTGACCCTTCCAAACAGCATCAGTCTTAATGCTTTTCTGCGCGACCAATGCTTTTTGCAGTGTAGGAATATTTCTTGCCACTGCTTCCTCGGCATATAATTGCATGCGGGGGTTAATAGTAGTATATATTCTTAACCCATCTTCATAAATATCGTATTTGCCACCGTTTGGTTTTTCACTGCTATTTGCCCATTTTTTTAAATCATCACGCACCACTTCCAGGAAATAGGGAGCAATTCCATTATTCTGATCGATCTTTTTATAATTAGGTTTGATGGGTTGCTTTTTAATTTCTTCAGCTTCGGCAGAAGGAAGATAATTATTGCGCACAAGCTGATCGATGACGGTATTTCTCCTGTCAAATGATGCTTTGTAATTTGTACGCGGATTATAAGTGCCGGTTGCTTTCAGCATACCAACCAGCACCGCGGCTTCCTGTACATTTAAACGATCGGGCTCTTTAGAGAAAAATGTGCGGGATGCATTTCTTATTCCATAAACATTATCACTAAAAGAAACGGTATTTAAATAAAGTGCGAGAATCTCCTGCTTGGTAAAATTTCTTTCCAGCTTAACTGCGATGATCCATTCTTTCATTTTCTGCATAATACGTGAAAGAGGATTAGTGGCTCTTTCAGAAAACATATTCAGGGCAAGCTGTTGGGTAATTGTTGAACCCCCTCCCTGTCGACCCAATAAAAACACCGCACGTAGTACAGCCTTTCCGTCAATACCAGAATGATCATAAAAACGTTCGTCTTCAGTAGCTACCAGCGCATTAACAACATGTTTTGAAATATCGCGGTATTGAACATAGCTGCGGTTACCCCTTTCTTTGAAAAATTTACCCATGCTGGTGCCATCATCTCCATATACTTCAGAGGCAAGGGTGATAGAAGGATTTTCAAGCTGGGCAAGAGAAGGCATCTTACCGAATATGCCAAAGTTTGCCATAACAAGTATCAGCACAACTGCCAGCAATCCCCATAAAAATATTTTCCAAAAAATGTTTACCGCACGAGACATAAATTCTTTATTAATCTGTAAGCAAAAACTGTACTATTTCCGGAACAGGTTGTTTCGTTTTGCCGGGAACACTTATGCCAGTTCAATTTTCTGACGCAGGTGTTTTGCCGGCGGTGGAGCAACCTACACTAATTTTTTATAAAGTATCGTTCCTGGAAATTTTTATAACCATTCATATCCTGGTTATTTTTTAACACTTCCACGTTGCGTTCACTAATGATTATCATAGAATATTTGGTAATGGGCAGCCATGGTACTATCTGAGTGGCTGCAATTGGTTGGGTTTTTTGCAGGTATTCCAATGCTACAGCCGCATTTTCGAAACCGGTCATGAGCACCAGCTTTAAGGTATCGTTAATTGTGATATTATTAATATCTATCTTCCTGTTATAAAACTTCTCCTGGTTATAACGGTTGAAAGCATTCTTTGATTCAGTGACATAAACAGGATCCACTTTAGTAAGCACCACCGCCACTGCATGTAAGGCTTCTGCATTAAAGGTAAAGACGGTTTCCGATGCCGAATGGGTTGTATCCTCTTTGATCACAAGCTCAGGCGCATTGATCACTGGCTTACCAGTGCTGGCAGTGTCCTTTAGCAAAACAGGTTTTTTCATTGGCAGCATTCTCGTGGTATCCTGCTCCATTGGGGTTCCTACCTTGGCTGCCGAAGCTTTAGCGTAGGCGGGATTAGCAATATATACCGTATCCTCTACTCTTTTGATCTCCAGTTTTGTTAAATAATCTTCAATCTCTTTTCTCCTCCCCAATACATCTAAAATATTTTTTGCTTTCGGTGTCATCGGATCATTGGGAAATACGGAAATTATATTATTCAATACTTTTTTAGCTTCATCATCATTACGTGATTGTAAATGATAAACAGATTCAATATATAATAACTGAGGCGTCCAGTAACTGGTACCGTAAATACTGTCATTAATTTTTTTCAACGCCAGCGCCTGTGCAAATTCGCCTTCAATAAATAAATTATATATATTATTATAGGCATCGGTTACTTCTTTTTTAAATTTATCCGTTTCGCCGGTCTCCGCATTATTTACAAATTGTTGTTGTTTTGTGCCGGCATATTTTTTATCCAGCTCTGCTTTTACAGCTTCTGCTCTTGCTGCGTTTCCTGTTTTTTGATAGGCGATATATAAATAATATAATCCTTCCTGTTTTCTTGTATGATAAGTGTATTTGTCGGTGAATTTTTCGAGCGTGTCGATGGCGTCGTAATACTGTTCCAGTTTATTGACATAGATAATGCCTATTTCAAGCATTGCTTCAGCCACCGAGTCTTCCGATACCTGTAATTGTTCGGGTGTAAGCGGAATGCCTTTTAGCAGGCCCGCTACAGTTAATTCGTCTTCTACCCCGGCCTCAGGGTCCGCTGCGCCTGTTGCGCCTGGTTGCGGAGTGCGTGTAGCAGCTATAGCCTGGCTAACAGCGGCTGCTCTTCTCCAGTTGTCTGCATTGGGTCGTTTGCCCCATATTTGTTTAAATGATGTAAATCCTTTTGATTTAAGTGATGGATTATTAAAATACCAATCGCCTTTTGTATTATTATCGAACAGGCTTGGGGCAGGTTTGTTTGAATTATTATTCATGCCCACTGCCGCATTTACACTAAATTCATCTTCTTCTTTTAATCCCTGTTGTTTACGTAGTTGTCTTACTTTTTTCTTCAGAAATGCATTTCTTTCAGCTTCCGGCATTTCTGCAAGGAGTTGTAAACTATCCTGTCTGTGAATAATTTCCATTTGTGCAACCAGCTGATTCAATAATTCTTTTCTTTTATCAAAAACGATTTGATCAATTAACCCCGGATCGTTATTATTTACTGAGTCGTAAAATGCTTTTGCCTGTGGATAATCTTTTTCTTCAAAATATATATCCCCTAATAATAAAAATGAAGCCGTGCGTTGGTTAGGATTTAAAAGATTAGCGGCTTTTGTTGATTTTAACAGCATTGCCTTTGCGCCAGCTGTATTATTTCTTTCAAGTTCTATTTGTGCGGCAGTGTAATAAATGATATCCCGGTAGTTCTGGTAACGGTCTCTGCGACCCATTCTTTTTAATTCCTCAATATTATTTTTAATTGCGGTTGAATCGGATGCATTTTGCCTGATTGAATTTAAAATGGCATGAACTTCCAGTATAGGGTCAAGCGTATGTTTTCGGGCTCTGTCATAGAATTTGATGGCCATTTCTGGTTTTTTGGCCAGTTCATATAGCTGGCCAATGAGAAATTCCCAACGTGATGATTCTATTCTATCGTTCGCATTGGGAAGAGACGCTTCGAGGTACAAAGCTGAACTGTCATACATTTTTTGTTTGTAGTACCAGTGTGCCTGTACTTCGTTAAGATCGGTTTGAAGGCGTGCGGGAAAATGAGGATCATTCTTCAATGTCTGGATCAGGCTTGCCGCTTCGGGCATTAACCCTCTTTCCATATATGTTTTTATCTGCCAGATAAAAGATTCATTCCTGCTAGGGGGTGTGGTCAGGGCTTTTCTTACCAGGCTGCTTTTTTCTTTGGTAGATATCGATAATGCATTGGTGCCTTCATTCGCATTACTTCCGATGGGCATATCATAACCATCCTCTTCTTTTGGAGAAAAGGCGTAGTTGATATACTGAAAAGTAAGATAGGCCGAGTCGAGCTGGTTGCGCAAATAATAGGCTTTGCCGATCAGCATGAACAGGTTATCGATCCAGTAGTTCCGAAGGTCGTGCGAAAGAATGCCGGTATTGGATTTATAAATGACTGAATCCAGCTCTGTTTTGTTGGCAGAGGTTTGATCGAGGCTGTAGTTGTAGAAGGGCAGGAGGTTGTTGAAGTCGTCTTTATGGGCGAGTTTAGCTGATTCAACAATCTGTTCGAGCTTATTGTTGGCATTAAAATACCAGTTGTAATGGGTGACGGTATTTTGAATGAACTTGCGGGATCCCCTGAACTTTTTTTCTGCTGATTTTTCTGCACCGAGTAGTTTGTTCTCGTATTTTTTGGGTTTTTTCAGGTTAGAGGGTAACGTTGGTTGTCCGAAGACTTCCGGAAACCATAGGAAAGAGAATATTAAAACAATTAATGTTTGGTTTAAAACCTTTAGCATTTCCGGCACAAACTAAGCTCTTAATAACTGAAATTCAAGAAATTTATTTTTAAAGAAGGCTATTTTCTTTTCTATTAGGATACCGTCCGCGATCGCCGCCTAACGGAAAATGTTAGTAGTAACATAAAGATCACATATTATCCCCGCTCCCGGAGGGACGGAATGATAGATTAACACTTTTTTGCTACATTGCCGACGTATGGCCAAATTCGATGCCAATTCTACTTTAAAACGCCTGCAGAACCGCTACCGGCTGGTGGTGATGAACGATGATACCTACGAAGAGGTGGTGACGTTTAAACTGTCAAGAATGAGCGTTTATATCACTCTTAGCACAATTTTTGTTGTTCTTACGGGCCTTACTGTGGCCCTGATTGTATTTACTCCGTTAAGGTTGTATATTCCGGGTTATGGCGATGTGAACGCCACAAAGGAGCTGCGCGAACTAAAAATGAGGACAGATTCGTTAGAGCAGGCAGTAAGGTATAAAGAACAATATCTTAACAATGTTCGGAATGTGCTGATGGGTAACTTGCCGCTAAAGCTCGATACAATGGGAGTGGATGTTCCTAAACCTGAAAACGATGAAGAATAAAATCAATATCTATGTTTAATCCGAAATCTAAATCAGACATTGCCGACACACCGGTACAAGGTGGGGCAAGCATCATTGCCGCAGGCACATCTCTTAAAGGCGATATTACCAGTAATGGAGATATCCGCATTGATGGCACTCTCCAGGGAAATATTCATTGCACCGCCAAGGTGGTGATAGGAGCCAACGGGGTAGTGGAAGGCGATGTGAATGGTCAGCAGGCAGATATCATGGGAAGGGTCAATGGCGCCATCAAAGTAAAAGAATTATTGCAGTTGAAGGGTGATAGCCAGATCAACGGTAATATTTATGCGTCGAAGCTACAGATTGAGCCCACTGCTAATTTTAATGGCCAGTGTCATATGAGTTCGGGAGCGCCTGTTAAAAATACCCCTGATAGCAAACCTTCATTAAACGGACCGGAATTATCAATTAAATAAGTGGATAACAGAACTATTGCCAGGGCTTTCATGCCATTACTGATCATTTTTATTGTTACCACTGTTATAATAATTGCGGCGCCATCTCTCGGGTTTTTATGGGGTATGACGAAAAGCGTAATGCTGGTTGGCAACAGTATTTTATTTGCTGCCACCGCATTTTCATTTTATTTGTACCAGCAATCATTACAAAGTAAAAACGTGCAGGCATCATTCAGAATGATTTATGGCGGAATGTTAGCGAAGATGATGATCTGTTTATTTACTGCGCTTATTTATATTATGATCGTTCAAAAAAATGTAAGTAAGGGTGGAATATTCGGATGTATGTTTTTGTATTTCCTGTACACATTTGTAGAAGTATCCATTATTCTGAAACTTTCAAAGAAAGTTCAATCAGACCAGAAAAAGAATAATAATTCCTGATTAAAATCGGCAGGAAGATAAAAGATGCCAAAGAAAGAGGCGCCGCTTGAGGCAATTAAAAGATATATTCCTGCGAACGCCGCTGCACCGATACTTGATTATTTAAATCATTACAAAGTTCATTTAACTATAACGCGCGAAAGAAAATCGGTGTTGGGAGATTACCGCCATGCTACTGCTTCTCATACGCATCGGATAAGTATAAACGGTAATTTAAATAAATATAGTTTTTTAATTACGCTGATACATGAGCTGGCGCACCTGGTAACTTTTATCCAGTTCAAACATGCTGTTGATCCCCATGGCAAACAATGGAAAAATATATATGCTTCTTTATTAAAGGACTTTCTTGATCCCGGGATATTTCCTGAAGATATTCTGGCCTCATTAAAACAATCGATGCATGACCTGCCCGCAAGCAGTTGTTCAGATGAAAAATTAATGCGGGTATTAAGAAAGTATGACCATGTGCAACCAGGTTTTATATTAATTGAACAAATACCGGAGGGCCAGGTATTCGATGCCGGCAATGGAAAATTATTTAAAAAGGGAAAGAAGCTACGTAAAAGATACCAGTGCCAGGAGGTTGGCACTGGGCGGATTTATTTGTTTAGTCCGATTTATGAAGCCATTTATAATGGTTAATGGTTAGTTTAGTGGATTTGAGAATTGACGTGATTAATTTGATGATTTCTACAGCGTCGGTGCTGAGATATTTATTACCAGTATGTTGCACATTTTTACAAGCTGCTCCTGCGACAGGCCTTTTCTTTTCCGCAGTTCCGCAAAGTGATTATGCGATTACCTATTAAATGGCCTGTCAATTAATTATTGTGCAATAAACTGCTTGCATTTATTAAATATCTCCGGTAAATCGTCTTCTTCCACAAGCATGAAATTGTTAAAAACCAGGCTGCTTAATAATCAAAAGCAAATCTCACGACATAATCTTCATAGTAATATAAAAAGATAACACAATACAGATAGGTGGAAGGTAAAATAATAGTATATCCTTTGTGCCAGCGGCGCGTAACGATTGCTGAAGGATATTGATGAATAGTAATAGAATATAAAACACAATAATCAGCACAAAACCGGCTTTCTGGATCATTGCCTCAATACCGCCAAAAGCGATGCTGCTTAGCGCATCTTCATCTATGATCAGTTTAGATGAAAGAAAAATCAACAACATTAATGCGGTTAAAGGAATCGCACATAAGCCACCGGTCAGTAATTCATTCCGGAAACTGGGCTTGCCCGACAACATCTTTATACCAAAAGAAAAAGCCGATATCAATAACAGTGTAACAATAACAGCGATCCCGGCTTTCACCATGATACTGAACCAGGGTGCATATTCGCGGAATTGCCCGGGAATCGTGAAATAAGTAAGGATCATACCCAATATTGCCGCTGATGCAATAAGGATAATCGCATGGAAATAGCTTTTCTCTGAGCGATTGACAAACAACTGGTAAGAACCATTAAACGGCTCCAGGAATATTTTCTTAACTATGCCCATCAGGTCCTGCTGATAGAACTTTTTTAAGGCTTGTTTGTCCATCGTAGGAGCCGCAGCAGGAGCCTGCGCCTGTGCCTGCGAAACGTCGATGTCTGGCTGGGAAGGAGTTAATTCATTTTCCATATATGTGTTTTTTTTAGTGACCGTGAGCAAATGAACTTAATGTTCTGATCCGGCAAGGATAAACCACTTATATTATTTGCCGGCACACAATTATTATACACTGGAATTTCTCAGATAGTTGGGGGGAATTCATGACGGGACGGAATATGGCTCGACGGGTTCTGGTGCCTCTGTGGGAGTGATGCGTGCCCTAAAATAAACAAAATATCCAGAAAGCAACCAAACCCGGCCAATAATTTTTTCGGGGTATATAGATATTGTTATCTCAACAGGTATCCTTTAAAATCAATCGCCTGTTGCTGCTGATCTTTATAAGTAATAGGTTTGGGATTCAGCCACTCTACTATTTTTGATTTTATTGAGAAAGCGAAGAAATGATTTCCAGAAGGGCTGTAATGGCCAATTGAATATCTTTTCCAGTAATCTTCAAAACTGATTTTGAAATCCTTATAATCTTCCAGGTGCGCCAGGTTCATATCAAAATAATTGATCTTGTTCTCCTGCAGGTAATCCACCACTATCTGCTCATATCGTTCTCCTCCCTTTGCCAGCGAAAACATAACGCCCGGATCGAACAGTACTACCATTAATTTTTTATGATTTGCTTCTGTAAAAGCTTTCACTTTCTGTAAGGTGTATATAGTTGAGGATAGCGCGTATTTATTAATCAGGTCACGCATATGCTGTTTTACCTTTGCAGGATCTTCCGGGTGAAATGATTGCTGGTATATGGCTGCCAGCTTTTTCAATGATATTGTATCAAATGTAGAGGTCTTATCATTTAAATAGAGTAATATCTGCAATGCCAGATCATCACGAAGATTTTCATACATCCATTCAGGATCGGTCATTTTGTAAAGATCCTTTGCCACTGGTATTCGATTCTTCTTTTCTACCAGTACACCCTTTTCCATATCCATCTCTATGTTCGACCAGAAGTTATTATGGAACATTTTTCCTATGCCTTCACGCTGAGACATTGTATTTGTCCATT
This sequence comes from uncultured Chitinophagaceae bacterium, assembly GCA_964387165.1. Taxonomy (GTDB): domain Bacteria; phylum Bacteroidota; class Bacteroidia; order Chitinophagales; family Chitinophagaceae; genus Flavitalea. The sequence goes on from CAYLVR010000012.1 coordinate 26,335, forward strand.
CTTTAAATAGCATATATCTGCATCGCAGAAGACTGCGTAAGTGATCATCGCCCCATATATAGAATATTACATATTCTGCAGCATTTTTAGATTTTTCTTCTCTTATCATTCTCCTGTAGGCCTGGTATGTTCCATGCCCGCCCATCCCGAAATTCCGGATCGGTTCTCCCAGGTGTGCTGCGAGATATTCCTGCCAGGTTTCCCCATCACTCACCTGGTGGCATTGTGTAAAGCTGTTACCATAGGAGTTTATTCTGCAGGGCTTCCCAGCATACATAAAAGATGTACGTGCTCCGTTTGTCCCGATAGTAGAAAGGGTTCCGCTTTTATCAATACCATCATGTGGCATGAAATTTCCGAGGGTATAGCCGACCTCAGGGTCAAACTTTGCCCAGGTAGTTTTGTCATTCAGGAACACATCGATTTCTTTTTTATCAGGGATATTATTCTTGATATAAGTTTCGTAATCCGGAAGCTGTTGCTGAGCCTGTGCCCCAATGCATATGCTGTAAACAATGACTAAAAACAATATTTTAAATGAATAGAACATAAGCAGGGTTTAATAATGGTTGTTAAAAGACTAAGCTACTTAATAATCATTAAATGATTGCTGTGGTTTTGCTTCTGCGAACTTCATTCTTCCCGACTACTTCAATTAGTAAGGATACTAAACAATAAAATATTGTAACCAGATTCTGAGATTGTTGAGAATATAATGGAAATGGCAGATTCCGTTTTCGGTTACTCACGTATGGCGGTAAAATAGATTGCCTGAATTCAACTGATCAAAGCCATTAAACCATAGAAAACAACGAAAGAAAGAAATGTAATTGCAAGAAATCCTTTGTGAGCGTTTTTCATAATCAGGGATTGGGTATTGGATAACTTTAACGGTAACGCCGGATGATTATTGTGTTGAAAACGCGGATCTTCCCCACCACCTTAATGTTTTTGTAGCGCGTTCTCAACTAACCGCCTTCGCTCTCGCTTCGGCGGTCGAAGAAGGATTGATAATCAGGCTTTTTTCCAGATACTCATGAACCCACTGGTAAAGGAGAGGGGAAGTTTATCACTTAGCCGGCAGTCGAGATTTTGCAGGGTTCTACTGCGTTTCATTATCAAAGAAAAAGGAAAGACCTGTTCGATAAAGTTGGTGGCGACTATCTTTTCTATTTTAAAACCTGTTTGTAAAGCCAGTTTTTTCAAGGACGATGTAGTAAAAAACTGGACATGCATAAGATCGTCTGCTGCGGATTGAACCGTAATGCCTTTGTACCCCATGCCGGATTTTATCCGGCTCATTATTCTCCATGCAAAGCCATTGTTTTTCTGTAGCGCCTGTATGGGCCTGGTTACAAATAATTCCCTTGGACCCCGGCCATTTGGCACTGTAACAATTAATATTCCATTTTCTTTTAAAGAAGAATAGATGACCTTCAATAGTTCTTCCGGTTGAAAAAGGTGCTCCAATACTTCACTACAGATGATCGCATCATATTTGCCCGGATCAGGTTGTAAAGATCCTGCAGGCACCACTTCAAACCGTACGTTATTTAATGTATTACCCGCCCTCGCCACAGCAATGGTCTTTTCACTTACATCAATGGCTAACACATTAAACCCGGCTTTACCAATGGAACGGGAAACAATTCCATTACCACAGCCGATATCCAATATCTGCCCCCCGGGCGGGCATCCGGCAATTACCGCGTCAGTAATAAACTTTACCCTTTTTATATCTGCTATCCTTGTAAATTCCATATTACATTCAGCCAATAAATTACGGCATTCTTCGTTATAAATCCGGCCCGTTTATAATCTATACCTAATGAATCCTAAGATACTGATGCTGCCCACCGGGGTGTTACACGAATGCTTCATTATTCGAAACCGATCAGTTAATAATAAAAAAAATGGCAGGGACTTAAAGCCGCTGCCACTTGTCTTAAATATTTTCTTTAAGATAATCTATTAATTGGATACTGCTTTATTTACTAATGCAGCAGCTTCACTTAATAAAATAGCCGATTGTACTTTTAATCCGCTTTCCTCAATTAATTTTTTTGCTTCTTCTGCGTTTGTACCCTGTAAACGAACAATAATAGGTACGCTGATATTCCCGATTTTCTTGTACGCATCAATTACACCCTGCGCAACCCTGTCGCAACGTACAATACCACCGAAAATATTAATTAATATCGCTTTTACTTTTGGATCTTTTAAGATAATACGGAAACCGGCTTCAACAGTTGTTGCATTTGCAGTACCACCAACATCAAGGAAGTTAGCAGGATCACCACCATTTAATTTGATCATATCCATGGTAGCCATTGCAAGGCCGGCACCATTCACCATACATCCAACATTGCCATCAAGCTTAACAAAATTCAAATTGAATTTAGCTGCTTCCACTTCTGTAGGATCTTCTTCTGATATATCTCTTAATGTTTCTAATTCTGGATGACGCATTAATGCATTATCATCAAGATTCATTTTGCAGTCAACAGCAATTATTTTTTCATCCGATGTTTTAAATAAAGGATTTATTTCAAGCATACTGCAATCCAGACCAACATAAGCATTGTATAAATTCGTAACGAATTTCACACAGCTCTTAAATGCTTCACCGCTTAATCCTAAATTAAAAGCAATTTTTCTTGCCTGAAACGGCTGGAGTTTTCCACCGGGGTGCACCCATTCTTTGAATATTTTTTCTGGTGTAGAATGTGCAACTTCTTCAATATCCATTCCTCCTTCGGTGCTGTACATAATTACATTGCTGCTTCTTGTACGGTCCAATAATATAGACAGGTAAAATTCCTTTACAGGATTCGCACCCTCATAATAAACATCCTGTGCGATCAATACCTTATTCACGAGTTTTCCCGCATCGCCGGTTTGGATGGTTACCAGTGTTCCGCCTAAAATATTTGTAGCTATTTCTTTGATCTGTTCTGCGCTTTTACCTACGGCAACACCACGTTGTTCTGTTCCCCTGATCTTTCCCTTTCCACGTCCGCCGGCATGGATCTGCGCTTTCACCACTGCAAAATTATTACTGTATTGAACTTTCAGGTTCTTATAAGCTTCCTCCGCCAGTGTCGGTGTATCCACCGCATATCCTTCCTGTACGGGTACATTGTATCTTTTCAGTAACTCCTTTGCCTGGTATTCGTGAAGATTCATATAGAATTTGTGCTTTTTTGTGCGCTGCGAAATTAGCGGTTTTTTTGAAAGGATGCTGATTAGGTGTTTATATTCGGGCTAAATCAGCATAATCTTCCCAAAATCTCACAATACCGGATTCAAAAGATCGTATGATGAGCCGCTGTCTTTTCAACGCATAGTTTCCGGATAATACATTTTGATTGAAGTGATTCCACCTTGGCAGCGATTTACAGCCATACTGGGTTTGCATTTGATGAAGGGCAATCGTGAAAAGAAGTATGACAAAGTGATGCGCGAAAACCTGGGTAAACCAAGTAAAGGCTTACTCCGGCGATTGCTGTCATTGGAAACTACGGAAGTTATACCCTTGCCGCCGATAACCAGGCAAACAATTATTGAAAGAGAAACCGATACAATAGTTATCATGATTTTATGTTATACATGAAATATGGAATGGAAATAGTAAGCATAGTGATTTATACAGGTTACAGGAAAATGAACATGAATAATTTAATACAGTTTAATGGGAATAATTATTCTTATCGATTAATTGATATCAGAAATATTGATCCGGAATTATTTCTCCAATCCGGAAATCCTAAGGAAATTATATTTGCAATGCTGGCAGGAAATAATCAACATGGAACACAAACCATAGTAAATAAAATATTTATTAAATTGCAGCAGACAATTAATTCTGAATATGATCTGCGAAAATGCATGAAAGAATTGCAGGTTCTTTCCAGTTTAAGAAGTAGAGAAATTCATAAGATTGTAACAAAAAATATAAACGATATGCCGATAGTTGTAGATAAGCGAAGAAATATTTTATTTCAGGAAGCGGAAGCCAAAGGAATACAAAAAGGTACAAACGAGAGAAATAAAGCTTTTGTGCTTTATCTTTTGCAACACACACAACATTCAACAGAACAAATTGCCGATCTGGTGAACGTCCCTGTAAGGTTTGTTACACGCATTAAAAACAGACTGAAGAAATAAGTCTCTTCTGTATGTCTTCCTAACAGTTGTTAGTTTTTCACTTCAATCCATTACTTTTGCGATCAATTCTAACGACATGCAATTTAAACTTACCGAAGAACACGAAATGATACGCAAAGCGGCCCGCGACTTTGCTATTAACCAATGCCTCCCCGGCGTTATTGAACGCGATGAACACCAGAAATTTCCTAAAGAACAGATCATGCAACTCGCTGAGCTTGGGTTTATGGGAATGATGGTAGCTCCGAAATATGGCGGATCGGGGCTTGATACTATCAGCTATGTTCTGGCGATGGAAGAGATCAGTAAAGTGGATGCCAGTGTAGGTGTATGCCTAAGTGTAAATAATTCATTGGTTTGCTGGGGACTTGAAGCATTTGGCACTGAAGAACAAAAACAAAAATACCTGACCCCTCTTGCGCAGGGAATGAAGGATGATGACCTGTATATTGGTGCATTTTTATTAAGCGAACCCGAAGCAGGAAGCGATGCCACTTCTCAAAAAACAACTGCAGAAGATAAAGGCGATTATTATTTGCTGAATGGAACAAAAAACTGGATCACCAATGGCAATTCCGCTTCTGTTTACCTGGTTATTGCACAAACGGATGTGTCGAAAGGCAGCAGGGGAATCAACGTTTTTATCGTTGAGAAAAACTGGGCGGGAGTGACTGTTGGAAATAAAGAAAATAAATTAGGAATAAGAGGAAGTGATACGCATTCTATTATGTTCCAGGATGTAAAAGTTCCTAAAGAGAACAGGATAGGAGAGGATGGTTTCGGATTTACATTCGCAATGAAAACTTTATCGGGGGGAAGAATAGGAATTGCTTCGCAGGCGCTGGGCATTGCATCAGGTTCTTACGAGCTTGCATTAAAATATTCAAAAGAAAGAAAGGCATTCGGCAAAGCTATCTGCAACCACCAGGCCATACAATTTAAACTGGCTGATATGGCCACCAGGATAGAAGCCGCAAGATTGTTGTGTTTAAGATCGGCCTGGGAAAAAGATATGCAGCTCGATTATTCACTCAGCTCTTCGATGGCAAAGGTTTTTGCTTCGGAAACTGCAATGTGGGTAAGTGTTGAAGCTGTGCAAATTCATGGTGGTTATGGTTATGTGAAAGAATATCATGTAGAAAGACTGATGAGGGACGCAAAGATTACCCAGATATATGAAGGGACGAGTGAGGTGCAGAGAATAGTGATCAGCAGGGCTGTTTTGCAGTAAACTACTCTTTCATCCGGGGTAAACCATAGGGTGGCGAGGGTTGACGCGCAGCGGACAACGTATGGCGGGCCGCTGTGGGTTCATTATATTTGCATTATGCAAAGATCCCAATATGAAAAGCTTATAACAAGCTTGGGGGAGAATACGACTTTGGTGGCGGTTTCTAAATTGCAACCTGTAGAGCGTATTATCGAATTATATAAAATGGGGCACCGTGATTTTGGCGAGAACTATGTACAGGAACTCATCGAAAAAAAACTGCTCATCCCTTACGATATACGGTGGCATTTTATAGGACATCTCCAATCAAATAAAGTAAAATACATAGCCCCGTTTGTTCATCTTATTCAAAGTGTAGACAGCTTTAAATTATTAATGGAAATCGATCGCCAGGCTAAAAAAGCCGGTCGTGTTATTAATTGCCTCTTGCAGGTGTATATGGCTTCGGAGGATACTAAATTTGGACTGCACGATGGCGAACTCGATGAATTGATCAATGGGTTCCTTAAAGCCAACGAAATGAAGGAGATGATGAACGTGAAAGTGTGTGGTTTAATGGGCATGGCTTCTTTGACCGAAGATGAGGCAAGGTTAAGAATAGAATTTGAACTGATTTCTACTTTGTATGATAAATACGACCATATAAGCACACCCAATTTTAATTTTCAGTATTTATCGATGGGAATGAGCGGCGATTACAGGATTGCAATAGAAGAGGGAAGTAATATGGTTCGCATTGGCAGTAAGCTGTTTGGAGCCAGGGAACCAAGGGTGCCAGGTGAACCCGGCCCGGATTTTCCTGTTAGCCAAAATTAGAAATTCCCTGTAGTTAGTATTTACCTGCATTTCCAGAAGCCCCTTTTTGAAGTGCTGGACCCTGGTTTGCCAACTGGGCCAGCTGTATGATGCAGTACGAGGCCTTATTAAGCCTGTTTCAGGGCAAGACAGGGGGTTATCCCTTCATTTTCACAGGGGAGGGGCGAGGTTTCTTTCTTTTTCATCGGCGAGAGCGGTCATTCTTCTCATGCTGGCTTAAAAAGACTAAATTGCACCCTACATTTTTAATATATTTTCAATGGTTATTCTGATCTTTTTTGTGCTGCACTGGTACCTGTCGTTGTTTTGCCAAACCTTTTTTCTTCATCGTTATGCAGCCCACGGCGCCTTCCAAATGAGCCGGGGTTGGGAAAGATTCTTTTATATCCTGACGTTTATCACCCAGGGTTCTTCATATATGAGCGCGCGAACATATGGTTTACTTCACCGCTTGCACCACGCTTTTACCGATACGGAAGATGATCCACATTCTCCTGCCTATTCAGGTAATGCCATTGCCTTAATGGAAATGACACGTAAAAAATATGCGGCGATTTACAGGAACAAAGTGGTCATAGATGAAAAATATACCAAGAACCTTCCTGAATGGAGGTCTTTCGACAGGATAGCGCATCCCTGGTTTACAAGACTGTTATGGGTAGCGGCTTATACTGCTTTCTATTATTATTTCGTAACTGCACCATGGCAGTGGGCGCTGCTGCCAATCACTATTTTTATTGGCCCCGTTCATGGTGGCATTATTAACTGGTTTGCACATAAATATGGCACTACTAATTTTGCGATGAACAATACATCGAAAAATCTATTTTATATTGATGTGTTAATGTTAGGAGAAGCTTATCATAATAATCATCATAAATTCCCTTCAAGTATTAATTTCGGTGTGAAGAAAAATGAAATAGATCCGATCTATTTTGTTATTTTATTATTTAATAAAATAGGAATTATCCGATTGAGTAAAGCAGACAGAAGGATGATTGAAACGGAAAAAAACACCGTTTATCTTAACGAGCGGATAAGAAAAATTTCATAGTCTATGCTAAAACAAAGCCTGCGCATTTTCTTTTTGTTCATTGCTATTGTTTTCTTTTTAAATACCCGGGCGCAGAAATTTGACTCTGTATTAAATACACTTGATACCCGTTATCCGCAGGAAAAATTGTACCTGCATTTTGATAAATCATTTTATAACCCGGGAGAAACAATATGGTTTAAGGCGTATATTTTTTCTGCTAATTTACCCTCACAGATAAGCAGTACATTATATGCTGAGTTAATTGATGAGAATGGTAAAATAATAGAAAGAAAATCTGCTCCGGTAGCCATGTCGGGCGCGGCAGCAGCATTTGATCTATCTCCCAAACTTACTTCTTCAACTGTATACGTCAGGGCATATACCGACTGGATGCTCAATTTCGACTCCTCATTCCTTTATCTTAAACCAATTCCTGTTATCCAGGAAAAAGATCTTTCTTCTAAAACAGTTGTGCCGAAAAATTTCCTGCAATTTTTCCCTGAAAGCGGTGATTTAATTAATGGCATCGAATCAAGGGTTGCATTTAAGGCAACAGATGTTCATGGTATTCCTTATAATATTTCAGGGAATATTATTGATTCAAAAGGAAAAACAATCACCACTTTCACTTCCGCCCATGATGGTATGGGATATTTTACTTTAACTGCCGATGCAAAAGAAAAATATAAAGCGACATGGAAAGATGCTGCAGGCAAAGCTCAGCAAACGGCATTGCCACTGGTAAAAAATGATGGTGTTGTATTAAAACTGGAACAGGACGCTACCGGGGTCAATTTTACTGTATCAAGACCGGAAACGGGCAATTCCTACGCAAAAACATTGCAGGTAGTAGGGCAAATGCAGCAACAACTTGTTTACCTGGCTAAAGTAAATGCTTCTAAAAGCGCATCTATAAAAGGAAATATTCCAACTGAAAATATTCCTGCGGGAATAATGCAGGTTACGGTGTTTGCCGATGATGACAAACCTATCGCTGAAAGAATAATCTTTGTAAATAAAAACGATTATTATTTTATTACGGATTTAAATGGAGCATTAAAAAGTTATGATAAGCGCAAAAAGAATGTTTTCCAGATAGATGTTCCTGATACAATAGGCACTAATCTTTCTGTTTCAGTAACTGATGCTGATATTACGCCGGCTCAAAAAGGCGATGAAGATATTTTTTCAAGTGTATTGCTTACCAGCGATATAAAAGGATATGTTCATAATCCCTCCTATTATTTTTCAAGCGAAGTTGATACAGTAATTGCTCATCTTGATTTAGTAATGATGACTAATGGATGGAGAAGATTTAACTGGGAAAATGTACTTGCCGGGAAATTTCCTAAGATCACTCACCTGCCTGGCAATTATATTACACTTAACGGTAAGATAAATGGCTTAACGAGAACAGAGCTTATCGGGAAAGATCTTACCGGCATTATTGAGATCAATAAAAAACAGGAATTTATCAATATACCCATTGAGACGAACGGAACGTTTACTATTCCCGGACTTGTGTTTTACGACACTGCTAAATTACATTACCAGTTTAATAATGATAAAGACAAAATACTTACATCGAGGGCAAACTTTGTAATTAATAATAACCTGGTAAAAACGTTAATTCCTTTTAAGCCGGATACTAATGATATTTATCATACTTCCCTTCCACCTAAAGATATATTGGCAAAAAATATAGCTCTTGCCGATAAAAATCTGGCAGTGCAGGACGCGCGCAAAAAAGTGGAGACGCTTTCTGCTGTTACTGTAACGGCCAAACAAAAAACCAGGGCGCAGGAAATGGATGAACAATATACTTCGGGTTTGTTTGCAGGTGGCGATGGATATACATTTCTTACTGAAGATGATATTTCTGCACAGGGTTCCCTGACAATTCTTCAATATCTGCAGGGAAGGGTAGCAGGGTTGCAGATAACGGGAAGTGGCAATCAGATGACGATGTCGTGGAGAGGCGGTACGCCTGTCTTATTTCTAAATGAAATGCAGAGTAGTGTGGATATGATACAATCGTTGAATATGACTAATGTGGCTATGGTAAAAGTTTTCAGACCACCATTTATGGGTGCGCCTGGCGGTGGTACTGGTGGTGCAATTGCGGTGTACACTAAAAAAGGACAGGCTGTTAATACAGGGGATATGAAAGGACTTGATTTTTCGAAGATACCAGGATACAGTACTGCAAAAGAATTTTATTCGCCTGATTATTCTAAATATGACGAAAGCCACACAGATGCAGATTATCGTTCTACTTTATATTGGAATCCATTCGTCATAACAGGTAAGGATAAACGCAGAATACTCTTTACTTTTTTCAATAATGATGTAACCCGTCGGTTCCGGATAGTTATTGAAGGATGCGACGCAGAGGGTAAGCTTACAAGAATAGAAAAGATATTCGGGGAATAATTTAAACCACTGCGGTTATGCCGTATAAATAAGCTGGTGCGATATTCTGGCCGGGATTCCTGCCTCGCTGAGAGGAGTTAATTAACTCCCCCTTGACCCACCGGTTTTAATTGGTTTTTTATTAGCGCCTGCAGCTTTTGTATTGTTCTTAATGAACTGAGAGCCCGGTGCATTAAGTTTCTGCTTGTTATTGGCTTTTTTATCGCCCTTATTGTTTTTCGGTGTAAGAAGTCCCATATATTGGATGTTTTTCTTTGTAAATATACTGTTTTAGTATCTTCGTCGCCCAATAATAAATGGCCCACATGAGTGAAGAAAAAAGTCTTAACTTTTTAGAGGAAATAATAGAAGAAGACATTAGGACCGGAAAGTACCAGTCTGTAGTAACCAGGTTTCCCCCCGAACCCAATGGCTACCTGCATATTGGTCATGCTTCAAGCATCTGCCTCAACTTCGGGCTTACCCAAAAATACCCTGGCTACACCAACCTGCGATTCGATGATACCAACCCTGTTACAGAAGAAACCGAATATGTCCAGAGCATTATGGATGATATTCGCTGGCTGGGTTTTGAGTGGAAACATGAATTTTATGCTTCTGATTATTTCGGAACATTATATGAATTTGCAATAAAACTGATTAAAAAAGAACTGGCATATGTTGATGATTCTTCGTCTGAGCAAATTGCTGAGATGAAGGGAACGCCAACAGCGCCCGGTGTAGACAGCCCATACCGCAACCGTAGCATTGAAGAAAATCTTGACCTTTTTGCCCGTATGAAAACCGGTGAGTTCCCGGATGGTTCCAAAACGCTCCGTGCAAAAATAGATATGGCGAACCCCAACATGCTGATGCGCGATCCGGTTTTATACCGTATCAAACATGCCCATCATCATCGTACAGGAAATGAATGGTGCATTTACCCTATGTATGATTTTGCACACGGACAAAGCGATTCAATAGAAAATGTAACCCATTCTATCTGTACCATGGAATTTGTTCCGCACAGGGAACTATATGACTGGCTTATAGAAAAACTTGAAATATATCCTTCACACCAATATGAGTTTGCGAGAAGGAACATTAATTATAC
>CAYLVR010000013.1:0-4579 GCA_964387165.1 uncultured Chitinophagaceae bacterium
ATTACCGTTTTCAGTAAAAGGTTTTTTATAAGTAACCGCAGAATCAAACTCCAGGTCTGTTGAAGGCACTTCAAATATTACTTCATTAGGGCCGTACAATTGCCAGTCAGGATTTGCTTTCGTAGAGAAGGTTAATTCGTAAACTCCTTCGCCGGTTTTTTTACTGGATACTTCCCAGCCATATACTGTAGGGTCCTGAGCATTAATTAAAAAAGGAAATAATAACGCAAAGATCAGCAAGAGCCTTTTGTGTAGCATATAGTCAGAGTAAGCGGTTTTAACGGATCTCAAAAGTCTAATATTTAAACTTAAAGAAACATTAAAAATTTTATATTCCGTCTCCCGGGGTGGTATTTCCGTTGAAATATCCTTATACTAATATGCTACCCCTTCGGAGTGAAATGTTAGTTGAAATATCCTTTATAGTAATATTATACATCTAACGGAGCTAAGGATTTTTGCAGAAGAAGTGATTGCAGAATAATACGCCCATCTGTATTGCCCAGCGCTTCTGAAGTAGCACGCTCAGGATGTGGCATCATTCCAAATACATTTCTTTCTTTATTACAAATACCTGCGATATTACGAATAGCGCCATTATGATTTGATTCAGGAGTGATGTTACCAAACTCATCACAATATTTATAGATCACCTGGTTGTTGGATTCGAGCTCATCCAGCAATCTTTCATCTGCATAGAACCTTCCTTCGCCATGGGCAATGGGAATTTTCAATGGCTGCTCAGAACCAATACCTTTCAGGTAAATATTTTTACATAAAAACTGCTGGTTCACGTTTCTTAAAAGCACTCCCGGCAGCAGGTGCGCCTCGCATAAAACCTGGAACCCGTTACAAACACCAAGTACCTTTCCTCCTTTATTAGCAAATTCAATAACACTTTGCATCATCGGACTGAAGCGGGCAATGGCCCCGCAACGGAGATAGTCGCCATAAGAAAAACCACCGGGCAATACAATACAATCTTCGGTGTCAAACATGCTGATATCCTTGTCTTTGTGCCAGAGCATGATCACTTCCTGGTTAAGGTCGTTCTGTAACGCCTCCTGCATGTCCCTGTCACAATTAGAGCCCGGAAAAACAACTATCCCAAATTTCATCCGCTATTATTTTGCGCAAATTTACAAGATTTTGCTTAACCCTACCCTTTCTCAGATTCACCCGATTATCCTCCGAAAGGGAAATTAGCGTTTTCCCTGAATGCTTTAAATACTGAGTATTTCGATAAGAATAAGCTTTTTACGGCGCGACCAGGGCGGTTACACCAAATAAACTAAATAAATCGCATAAAGAAAGGTGATCCAGTGCAGAACCAGGGGGAAAATGCGTTTTTCAGGATAATAATAACTAGTCCCATGAAAAGCGTCCAGCGGCATCAGCCCAAGGCTCCAGTTCATATAATTTACCCCGCCATTCACCAGTATAATAACTATAGAGAATATCAGAAACAATAATAAAAGGCTCCAGGCCTTGCGGATCTGGATCAGCATCTTACTAAGATTGGCCTGCACAAAAAAGCCACCGATAATGAAAGGGATAACCATCAATATTATACTTGCGGTAATAAATATGGATGAAGGCATTGCAGGAAAATCAAATTCCATAGAAGGCAACAAATGGCTCCAGCTCCAGTGATCCGTAAACAAAGGCTCCAGCGCTAAAAAGTAGTACGGTGCGGTAATGCCCAGCAATCCCACCATCCACTCCCTGATTCTAAATGGCCGCATGATAAACAATGAAAAGGGCAGCATACATACAAACACCAGTGCGGGCTGATATAACAACGTCACAAACCCCATAAACAGTCCGATATTAAAGATCTTCGACATGGCCTTTGTAGAATTATACAACCCTACCATCCGGTAAAAAATAAATATCAGTAATGTATTCACCAGTAATGCTGCAGAAAAATAGTTCCATTCAACAAACAAAGAACTCAGCAGCATATAGGCCATGCCGGGAAGATAATTTGGCCTGGCCATCATCTTCTGGTCGATACATATTTTGTTTAAAATGGTAGCCTGTAAAAAGATCAGTAAAAACGCAAATACGCCATACACAAAATCGGGAATATGGAGCGGCGTTAAAGATCTTAATAGCAGGTCATACAGGTAATGATCCTCTTCAAACTTAAGGGGGCCGGGAGATTTAAGTATTGCCCCCAATTTAAGTACCAATCCATAAGCCAGCAGAACCAGTGTGTTGCCGGGATTTTTTTGACGGAATATTCCTACCACTCTCGCTTGTGTTTAAAAATCAATTTTAGCGAAAATAAGATAGTTCCTGTATTGACAAGGCATTATGATTGACCTTGCACCAACCTGCTTGCCATAACGAGGCATAAACTCTATATTCCTATCCAGGTTCTTTAGCGTGGGCCTCCTCGTTACTTTCCCATTGGCATCGATAGTCTGATCATTAAGCAGCAATGTTCTCTTTTCATAATTATTAAAAAGAAAATGCAGTTCGCCGCCGGTATTCATTACCTGGTGAGAGATCAGCCCATCAGTCTGATCATCAAATTGTGTTTTAGGAATTACACTGCTCCATTCGAGGCTATCAATACTATTGAAAGAAAGGATCATGATATTTTCTGCATGATACCTTGTTGGCGCACCACCACCCCAACGATTAAAAGGAGAACCCCAGCCTCCATAACCTCCATATCCATAATAAGAATAAGGTGAGTAATAATAATTATTAAAAGATGACCAGGGGCTGTTCCATCCCATATAATCCCAACGGTTAAAAGGGCCACCACCCCGTGTGGTAGTGTACATCGACTCGGCCACCAATAAATAGCCGCCGTCTTTTTTAACGGTGATATTTTTTATAAAGTAATCATTGAAGGCAATTCTAAGATTAGCATCGGGACCTTTTGCCTGCTGACGCATTTCATCATTAAAAGGCAACAGGTGTTCACGTATAACGGAAGATGATCCCCTGTCCCATATCACTGAATACAATCCTTCAATATTCCCTCTTCTCTGTTTATAATAAAAAGCATTAAACAAGTAGCGTTTGTTGGTATTATCGATTTTTATTTTTACTTCATCCAATACACGGTCACCTGTTTTCATATCATTTATAGAAAACTCAGCAACATCTGCAGGCTTCACTACCAGGTTAAGAGCCGTTACAAAATCACTGCCACCCTTTCTCAGGTATTTTCCGAATACCAGTCCACCATCATTATCTAAAAGAAAATCAGTGAAGTAATCATTCTTTTCTTCCATCGGCATACTCAACTCGTGTTTTTTCTGCAATTGCAGATCCTTGTCAAAAAGAAGAGTGGTGAAAATAAAATTCTTTTGATTCTTACTGTTGATCTTGAAGATCATGATCTTCTCTTTATCGTCACTGAAAACCGTTGTATAAATTTTATTGTTGGCCGACCATCCCAAACGCGTTGTATCAAGTTCCAACGGTTTTGATAACATCCTGCCATTAGCATCTATTTTGACAGCCATACAATACAGCACACTTTTCAGCTGATATTGATAGATCATCCATACATTATCGGGGTAGGGAACAAAATCAACGTTGATCCAGCGTTCATTATTCGGGTTAAGATTTGTTTTATTTAATAATTTCATTTCAGGGTTATACACCGAAAGCTGATTATCGTTGCGGTTATTTTTATAAATAAGCGTATTCCCGCCAACCCTGCCTAAAATATCAAAATTGGTGCGCTTGCTATCATCTCTTTCCGGTTCAGAATAAAATATTCTTTGGGCAGAGGCAGAACTGATAAAAACAGCCGCTACAAGCACACTAAATACAACCCTATAGTATTTCATCCGAATTTTTTTTGTTTTTTCAATGGTCGGCCTTGCGTCGCCAAAGGCTTTGCCGGTGGCGCAATGGAACTCCGCACGGATCTTTCCCGGCGCAGGAAAATTCATAATGCTACGTTTCCTGAACATGATAGGCAAATTAATTATTTTTTCCCTATACCTTTGTTAACGTGGGTAAAAACACCAACAAGGTTACCGCAGCAGGACTTGTCATTGCACTGGGTATTATTTATGGAGATATCGGCACCTCTCCGCTATATGTTTTTAACGCGATAATCGGGGGAAGGGTGATCAGTGATCAAATCATAATCGGGGCACTCTCCTGTATTATCTGGACCTTAACGCTTCAAACCACTATTAAATACGTTTGGCTGGTTTTAAAAGCCGATAACCGCGGTGAAGGTGGAACATTTGCACTTTATGCTCTTGTCAGGCGCCGCAAAAAATGGCTGGTGATCCCCGCGATGATGGGAGGTGCGGCGCTACTGGCCGATGGTATTATTACTCCCCCCATTTCTATTACTTCAGCCATTGAGGGGTTAAGAGAACTGCCCTCCTTCCGAACATTAGGATTGGGATCACATGATAATACAATTGTAATCATTGTAATCAGCATACTGGCAGCTTTTTTCTTTTTACAACAATTTGGAACAGCTTCGATAGGAAAGCTATTTGGCCCGGTCATGTTTATATGGTTCACTATGCTGGCTGTGCTGGGTGTGTACCATATTTTTGATGACCTTTCAATTTTTAAGGCGCTTAGT
>CAYLVR010000013.1:4589-5850 GCA_964387165.1 uncultured Chitinophagaceae bacterium
ATGCAATTGATTTTCTTGTGAACTATCCTGGTGGCTTCTGGTTACTGGGAGCCGTCTTTCTCTGTACTACAGGCGCCGAGGCGCTATATTCAGATCTCGGACACTGCGGAAGAGGAAATATAAGGGTTTCATGGATATATGTAAAAAGCTGTTTGCTGCTGAATTATTTTGGGCAGGGTGCATATATTATGGCCAACCATGATGGGTTAAGAATAACACCAGAGGTAAAAGCACAACTGGGCATCAACGCATTTTACGACCTGATGCCGCATTGGTTCATTATACCAGGTGTTGTAATCGCTACATCCGCAGCCATTATCGCGAGCCAGGCAATGATCTCAGGATCATTCACATTAATTAGTGAAGCTATCCGTCTGAATTTGTGGCCCAAATTAAGGATCCGGTATCCATCAGAAGAAAAAGGACAGTTATTTATACCAGGAATTAATTTCTTAATGTTTGCAGGGTGTGTTGGAATGGTACTGTATTTCAGAGAGTCTTCAAGAATGGAGGCGGCTTACGGATTAGCGATCATTTGTACCATGTTTGCCACCACTATATTGTTTGCGAATTACATGGTGGCGAAACGCGTGAACCCAACACTGATTTATTTATTTCTTGGCGCTTTTTTTATTATCGAAACGGCATATTTTGTAGCGCTGATGCAGAAATTCACACATGGCGGTTATATTACGCTGATTGTGGGCGGAGTAATGTTCGCCGTAATGTATGTATGGTTCCGTAGCAGGAAAATCAAAAACAGGTATGTTGAGTTTGTGCGCATGGAACATTATATTCCACAAATACAGGAATTAAGTAACGATAAAAGTGTTCCCAAGTATGCCACACACCTGGTGTATTTAACCAGTGCAAATAATCCAAAAGAAATCGAACATAAGATCATTTATTCAATACTGAATAAAAAACCAAAACGCGCGGATATTTACTGGTTCGTACATGTTGACACACTTGATGACCCTTATACCTGTGAGTATAAAGTGGATCACATTATTCCCAATGATATTATTCGTGTTGAATTCAGATTAGGTTTCAGAACGGAGCCAAGAATCAATTCAATGTTCCGGAAAGTGGTGGCCGACCTGGTGTTAAATAAAGAAGTGAATATTACTTCCCGGTACGAATCACTTGAACGTAATAATGTGGTGGGTGATTTCCAGTTTATTGTATTGGAAAAATACCTGAGCCAGGATAATGAATTACCTTTTCTTGAAAGAATAATTATGAAATTATATTTCTGGTT
>CAYLVR010000013.1:5860-33680 GCA_964387165.1 uncultured Chitinophagaceae bacterium
GGTTTAAAGAAATATCATTATCTGAAGAACGTGGTTTTGGATTGGATACCGCGAATGTAACCATCGAGAAGTTCCCATTGGTAGTGGCGCCTGTATCAAACCTTTCCCTGAAAAGAATATTCGGGGAGGAAGATGAGATTGAACGTTTTTAAGATAAAAAAACTAAATAGGAACAATCATCGACCCTTTATTCTTTCTTATCTTCTCCGGTATAGAGGCAATGATTTCCTGCCGGAATATTTCCACCAGTTTCTTTTTTATAAAATCACGATGAACAACAAGGCTAACCTCACGCATGGGTGAAGGTTGTTTAAATTGTCGCACTAATTGTTGTTGTGATGCTCTCAAATCCATCGTTGCCAGCTCGGGCAAAATAGTAATACCGTCATTAAACTCTACCATCCTCCTTAATGTTTCAACACTCCCTGCTTCATATTCAAAATAACTTCCTGCCTTACCCGCTTTTTGTAATTCACATAAATTCATGATCTGTGAACGAAAACAATGCCCTTCTTCCAGCAGCCATAATTTACTTGGATCGATATCTTTCGACAACAAATAATTCTTCTTGAATAATGCATTTTTTTTAGAAACATACGCCACCAGTTTCTCATAAAAAAGCACATACTCTTTAATACCTTTTTCCTGTAATGGTGTGACCAGGATGGCCACATCGATCCTGCCTTCTTTCAGCCTGCTGATAATGGCTTCTGTAGTTAATTCATGTACAATTAATTTAACACGAGGGTATTTTTGGGAGAACGACTGCACAAATAACGGCAGCAGGTACGGAGCAAGTGTAGGAATGATGCCCACCCTCAGCTCGCCCGCATGAATTCCTTTTTTTTCATCAACAATATTCTTAATTACCTCATATTCTGCCAGTATCTTCCTCGCCTGGGCAATTATTTCTATCCCGTTTTCGGTTGGAATAACAGGCTGCTTGCTCCTGTCAAATATTTTAACACCCAGTTCCTGCTCCATTTTATGAATCTGCATACTGAGAGTTGGCTGGGTAACATGACAATTTTCGGCAGCCTCGGCAAAATGCCGCAGGTTGTCTACAGCTACTATATATGTTAATTGTACTAATGTCATATAGAAAATATCTATAAAAATGCAAAACTAATCAATCGAAACTATATAAAAATACAGGAATTTGAGTTTTCATTCGTTTTCTTATAATTATGATGATCAGCAAAAAAACGGCGGCAGCGGGCGTTGGATTTCCCTCCGACAGAAGTGGGGATTGGCAGTTATTCTTCAAGCATTACTTTGTTCCTGGTTACTTTAAACTTATAACCGGCTCCGATTTTCAGCGCTAAATTTTGAGGGTCATGGCTCACGGGGAAATTAAAACAAACCGGGAAGTTGTGATCTTTAATTATTTCCAGGATAATTTGTTCAACTGTGTTGCCAAATGGCCTTTCCGTATCTTTTATATTAGTAAACCCGCCTACAATTAATCCCCCAAGTTTATCAAATTTACCCGCACGTTTTAACTGGCGCAGCATTCTGTCGATATTATATAAATACTCTCCAACATCTTCAATAAATAATATTCTTCCTTTTGTTTTAATATCTGAATCTGTGCCAACACTATGAGCCAGCATTGCAAGATTTCCCCCCACCAATTCCCCTATCACTTCGCCCTTACGGTTAAACTCATGAACACCTGCAATGTATTTTATTTTATTGCCGGTCAACGCATTTTTTAATGACAACAGATATTTGTCGTCAGGTTCTTTTCCAATAAAAGCCCCTGCCATTGGTGCATGTAAAGTAGAGATCCCATAATTAGCATAAATATGCAGGTGAAGCAGGGTAATATCGCTAAAACCAATGATCCATTTTGGTTTTTCTACAAACTTCTTAAAGTTAATACTATCTATTATTCTCGTAATACCGTATCCTCCCCTGCCACATAATATTGCATTTATTTTATCATCATCAAGCATTTGCTGCAAATCCTGCAATCTTTCCTCGTCTGTTCCGGAGAAATAATTTTCCGATGCCGCGCCGATAGTGAGGCCGGTCTTCACATGAAATCCCCATTCACGCAATTGGTTGATACAGGATTGTACCCTTTCGGCCGGCATATACCCTGCAGGGCAAACAATTCCTATAGTATCTCCTGGCTTTAAGTAAGGAGGTGTTTTAATCATAATATTTCTTCAAGTGTACATCCCGAACTGGTTATTTCGAGCCTGTGTTTAATTCCACATTTCATGGCAAAGTTATTCTTCTGGTGGCCAACAGGAAAATCAAAACATACCGGGTATTTATATTCTTTTACTTTGTCGAGTACGATATCATAAAGAGTTATTCCGAATCCTTCTCCGGGGTCATCAGGTTTTATCCTGACTCCTCCCACTATCAATCCTTTCAATCCAATTAATTTTCCCGTTCTTTTTAAATTATAGAACATCCTGTCAATGCTATATAAATATTCACCGGTATCTTCTATAAATAATATTTTACCGTTAGTATAGATATCAGAGTCTGTGCCCGACATACTTTCTATTAGCCTCAGGTTTCCTCCAACCAAAACGCCTTCGGCAACTCCGGGTATATTGCATTCAGAAGGAACAATGGGATATTTAACAGGTACTCCTGAAAGCGCTTCTTTAATAGAAATAATTGTTTGTTTTTGTACTGCTTCCGCTTTAGTCCAGTCTTTAGGAAAACTATTACACATTTTAGAATGAATACTGGCTATTCCGAAATGCCTGTTAATATGGCTATGAAGAATGGTTACATCGCTGAAACCTATGATCCATTTAGGATGCTGAATAAATTTTGTGAAGTCCAGTTTATCTATAATTCTTACAATTCCGTAGCCGCCTCTTGCGCACATGATCGCTTTTAATGAAGGATCATTGAGCATTGCCTGTAAATCCTTTAGCCTTTCTTCATCTGTTCCGCCGAAATTGAAATATTTCTTCCCGATAGAATTACCTGTCTTTATATTAAATCCCCAGCTTTTTATCTGTTCAACTGCGGGTCGTATTTCTTCAATAGTGATATAGCCTGCGGGAGAAGTAATACCTATAGTATCGCCAGGTTTTAAATATTCAGGTATAAAATGGTTTCCTACGCGTGCATTCCTGCCCGGAATTGCATTTTGACTGTCGTGATCGTCATTTCGGCGGTTACCCGAAGCCGATCCTGCGACAGCAGCGATCCCAAAAACAGATGACAAGAATTTTTTCCTGTTCATCTGTAAATATAATTAAGGATTGTTATTTACCGGGTTTTGAATTTACGCCCCTTAAAAAAACCCTCTAAACTTAAGTCTTCATCTAATTCTTCCCAGTGTAAAGACTGAGCATCGTGCCCAAGCCTGTATTTCTGCCATTGTTCGTAGGTTCCTTTTCTAAGGTTAGGATACCAGGCAATTGGAGTTCCAATAACTGTTTCATTATTTAATTGAACAAAAATAAGACCACGATCAAACCAAACGGAAGAAATACAAATCATAAATTAGTTTTTTCGAAAAAATCGTTCCAGCTTTTAATAATCATTACTTTATTTTCTTCTATTATACTCTCCGCCATATATATATCCTTATTTGAGCTGGAAGACGTTCATAACTGTAAAAATAAAATCGCAATCCAAATACTCTAAATAAATTTCGGCATACTCATGATTTTTGTTTTTAATAATTTAATTAATAATTATTCGAATAATTGCGCACAAAACTATTTGAAGTATTAAAATGAAAAAGGTGAAAACCCCGGTTTTATACTGTTTTTACGCCGTCCGTTTCCGTTTTTTCTTTCCTGTCAATAACCAAAATGCCAAGTATATTTGCAACCATGGATTATAAACGAATACTGGTAACGGCAGCGCTTCCTTATGCAAACGGCCCTCTGCATATTGGTCACCTGGCTGGCTGTTACCTGCCTGCAGATATTTATTGCCGCTATCAGCGGACCCGGAATAGAGATATCAAATTCATTGGCGGAAGCGATGAACATGGTGTGCCGATCACTATCAGGGCAATGAAAGAAGGAACCACTCCGCAACAGGTTGTCGATAAATACCACGCGATCATTAAAGAAAGCCTTCATAACATGGGCATTTCTTTCGATATATATTCACGCACCTCTAATAAAATACATCACGAAACCGCATCAGCGTTTTTCAAAAAAATGTATGATGATGGCTTGTTTGAAGAAAAAGAAACCGAGCAGTATTATGATGAAAAGGCCAAAGTTTTCCTGGCCGACCGGTATATCACCGGCACCTGCCCGGTATGCGCTAATCCAAACGCATATGGCGATCAATGTGAAAGGTGTGGGTCGAGTTTGAGCCCCGAACAATTGATCAGCCCGAAGTCTACTCTAAGCGACGCCATTCCTGTAAAAAGAAAAACCAAACACTGGTATTTTCCTTTACAGAACTATGAAAACTGGCTAAAAGAATGGGTACTTGTAGAACATAAGGACTGGAAAAATAACGTGTACGGACAATGCAAAAGCTGGCTCGACACCGGCTTGCAATCACGGGCAATGACCCGCGACAGCAACTGGGGAGTAAAAGTTCCTTTACCCGATGCAGAAGGCAAAGTATTATATGTATGGTTCGATGCACCCATAGGCTACATCAGCGCCACAAAAGAATTAACAAACCAATGGGCCGATTACTGGTGCAAAGACGATACTAAACTGGTACATTTTATCGGCAAGGATAATATCGTGTTTCACTGTATTATTTTTCCCGCCATGCTAAAAGCACATGGAAATTTCGTGCTGCCCGATAATGTGCCGGCAAATGAGTTTTTAAATATCGAAGGAGAAAAGGTTTCTACCAGTCGTAACTGGGCAGTGTGGGTGCATGAATATTTAAAAGATTTTCCCGGGCAGGAAGATGTATTAAGATATGTTTTATGCAGTAGCGCTCCCGAAACAAAGGATACCGACTTTACGTGGAAAGAGTTTCAGGAAAGAAATAACAGCGAGTTGGTAGCGATATTCGGCAACTTCATTAACCGCGCAATGGTGCTGATGCATAAATTATGCAATGGAAAAGTACCGCCACTACATACTGAATTACTTGATGATGCAGATAATGCATTCATCAGAGACATTCAGAATGCCAAAACAAATATTGAGAATTCTATTGAACAATATCGCTTCAGGGATGCCCTGTTCGAGGTGATCGACCTGGCCAGAAAAGGCAATAAATACATGCAGGATAAGGAGCCCTGGATAGTGGCACGTGAGCTCGAAAAGGATCCATCCAAACAGAAACAGATAGATAATTGCCTGCATTTGTGTTTGCAGTTAACCGCTAACCTGGCGATATACATTAACCCGTTTTTACCTTTTACTACAAAGAAAATCCAGCGGATGCTGAAAGTAGTAGACAAGATGCTGGAATGGGAAAATGCAGGAAAGATTAAGCTGCTGAGTGTAGGATATAGTTTAAGAGCACCAGAACTGTTGTTTAGGAAGATTGAGGATGAGGAAATTGAGGCTCAGGTGAAGAAATTGAGAGAGGGGTTGGTTACTACCCCTGCTATAGCTTCGGCAGCCGAAGAAACCACCACTGTAGTTATTAAGCCGGAGATAGTGTATGATGATTTTGCAAAGCTGGATCTGAGAACAGGAGTCATTCTTTCGGCAGAGAAAGTAGAAAAGGCAGATAAGTTGTTAAAACTGGAGGTGGACCTGGGATTTGAGAAAAGAATCATTGTTTCAGGTATAGCACAGCATTTTAAACCCGAAGAAATTGTTGGTAAGAAAGTTGCAGTAGTAGCGAATCTTGCGCCGAGAAAAATGAGAGGAATTGAGAGTAACGGCATGATTCTCATGGCAGAAGACCAAAATGGGAAACTTCACTTTGTGGGCGCTGAAACAGGGATCGAGCCAGGACGGCCGATCACCTGATAACCATTTAAATAGTTTTTTGAATACCACATGATGGCTCCTTCAAATTAACACACTGCCAATTTATTAGCAGGGGTTTTACTTTTTCGGATTTAAGTATATCTTTACCCCCGTACCCTATAATCCCTGCCTACAGAAGAGCTAAAGGACCGTATTCCCATTTAGAATTTATGAAGCAGAGAGACTTTAAAACAAACAATTTCGACTTAATCAGGATAATTACAGCCGCACTAGTTGTTGTAAACCATTCATTAAGCCATTTAGAGCTCCATACCCCGTTCCTGTACACTATCGTCCAGTCATTTCACAGGGTACCAATGTTTTTCGTGATGAGTGGATACCTTTTATCAGCCTCTTTCGAACGTAACAGCGATCTCAAGATCTATTTTACCAACCGTTTACTTAGGATCTATCCCGCTTTATGGGCATGTTTGATATTAACAGTGATCCTGTTTGCAATTATCGGGGGCATCAATTTCTTTCATTTTCAGGCATTTGCATGGTTCTTCATGCAATCGATAGGCGCAATTTATACGCCTGCCTTCCTTCAGGATTTCGGATATGGCTCATATAATGGAAGCCTGTGGACGATTGTAGTGGAGCTTCAGTTCTACTTTGCCCTTCCTATCATATATTATATCAGCAATCTCCTCTCTAAAAAATATATCAGGGATAAAAAGAAAGAAAACATCGCATTTTATACGATGTTCGGGGTTTCAGCTGCCCTGGCCATATACCTGAAAGTTCTTTATCCGACCTATACAGATGAAGAAAATGCCGCCAAATTTGTTAAATACAGCTTCCTGCCACATGCATATATATTTATGACAGGCATCTTATTACAGCGATTAAAAGTGTATAAGATGAATTTCATCTATGGCAAAGGGCTATACTGGGCTGCCGCTTACCTGGCCTGGGTGTATCTTGTTCCGGATTCATACTTTAAAATGGTTCCAACTATGGTATTGCTGGCCATTTTCACTATATCTATTGCTTATTCAAAACCAGGTCTTGCTACTAAGTTCCTGCATAACAGGGATATCTCTTACGGGGTGTACCTGTATCACGGAATGCTCTTAACCCTGTTCGTTGAGTTCGGCATGATAGGCAGCGTGTGGTATCTGGTATTAACAGCCGCAATCACTTTTATACTGTCGATATTATCATATAGATATATTGAGACCCCCGCTATGCGATTCGCTAAAAGAAAACAAAAACCCCGGCCAATTGAACAACTGCCACTGGAAATGCAGCATGAAATTGAGGCCCGGAAAGAAAAAGCCGCTGTGCTTAAAACCGTTCCACAATAAACCCTGTTTCGTAAATAGCTCTGGTCTGCAACGCTTTTACTCTATCAAATAAATTCATATCTTCATTGTAAATAGTTGTTTAACTAACTAATTTATCCATGTCTAAGCGAATCATCAAGAAAGTAGTTGTACTAGGAAGTGGAGTTATGGGTTCCAGGATTGCTTGCCATTTTGCAGGGACAGGCGTACAGGTATTACTGCTTGATATGGAAACAAAACAGGCCGCCGATGCGCTTGCCGCAGCAGTTAAGTCAAACCCCTCCCCACTTTATTCAAAAAAGGCGTTGCAGTTAATTACCACGGGCAATTTTAATGATGACATGCCGTCGATAAAAAATTACGACTGGATAATCGAAGTTGTTGTTGAAAGACTGGACATTAAACAGAAAATATTCACTGAAGTAGATAAGCACCGCAAACCCGGAACGCTTGTAAGTTCAAATACTTCAGGTATTCCTATTCATCTAATGACCAAAGACAGAAGTGATGATTTTAAAAAACATTTCTGCGGTACACATTTTTTTAATCCTCCGCGATACTTAAGATTACTCGAAATAATTCCTACACCGTTTACTGATCAGTCGGTAATTGATTTTTTAATGAATTACGGCGATCTGCATTTAGGAAAAACAACTGTGCTCGCAAAAGATACTCCGGCATTTATTGCAAACAGGATCGGCGTTTATGGAATTATGGCCATATTCGGACTGGTCGAAAAACTTGGCCTGAATATCGATGAGATTGATGCATTAACGGGACCGGTAATCGGGCGACCTAAATCTGCCACCTTCAGAACTGCGGACGTAGTAGGTATCGATACATTAGTGAAGGTGGCCAATGGAGTTTATGAAAATTGTGCGGATGATGAAGCACGTGATACATTTAATATTCCTGTATGGCTGCAGGATATGGTAGGCAAAAATCGTTTGGGCGATAAAACCGGTGAGGGCTTCTTTAAAAAAACCAAATCATCAACAGGAGAAAAAGAAATACTTACCCTGAACCTGGCAACACAGGAATATGAACCGCGTAAAAAACCAAAATTTGCCACACTCGAAGCTGCCAAACCTATTGAGGATCTTGCCACAAGATTAAAGGCAGTGGTTAATGGTACCGATAAAGCAGGTGAATTCTACAGGCATTTCCATTATGGATTATTTTCTTATATCTCATTTCGTATTCCTGAAATAAGTGATGAATTATATCGTGTTGATGATGCAATGATGGCAGGATTTGGGTGGGAGATCGGGGCATTTGAAAGCTGGGATACATTGGGTGTGGAAGGCACAGTGAAAAAGATGAAAGAAGCAGGATATTCAATAGCTCCATGGATAGAAGAAATGCTGCAGAAAGGAATTAAATCATTTTATAAGATAGAGAATGGAAAACGTTTATACTATAACGTGAGTACAGGAGCATACAGTATTATCCCGGGCAGTGAGGCTTTTATTGTGATGAAGAATTTCGCCGATCAAACCATCTGGAAAAATGCCGGTTGCAGGTTATATCATTTAGATGATGAAGTATTAGGATTGGAATGGTACACAAAGATGGGAAGCATTGGTGGCGAGGTATTAGAAGGAATTCAGAAATCAATAAATATTGCCGAAGAAAAATACAAGGGATTAGTGATTGCAAATGAAGGTCCTAATTTTTCTGCCGGGGCAAATGTTGGATTAATATTCATGCTCGCCATCGAACAGGATTATGATGAACTGGATATGGCCATAAGAATGTTCCAGCAAACAATGATGCGGGTAAGATATTCCGGAATACCTGTTGTTGTTGCGCCACACGCGTTAACATTAGGAGGGGCCTGTGAATTAAGTTTGCATGCCGATAAAGTTTGTCCTGCTGCTGAAACATATATTGGCCTTGTTGAAGTAGGCGTTGGATTAATTCCTGGCGGCGGTGGCACAAAAGAATTTGTTTTAAGAGCGGCAGATGAAATGCATGAAGATGAACCGGATACCATTACATTAAAGAATAGATTCTTAACAATAGCAACCGCCAAAGTAGCTACATCAGCTGCAGAGGGTTTTGAATTAGGCATACTTCGTAAAGGAACTGATGAAGTGGTTATTAATCAATCCAGGAGAATCAGCGAAGCCAAAAAATCTGTTATTGAACTGTACGACAGCGGTTATCAATCGCCGGTAATAAGAAAAGATATTAAAGTACTGGGGCGTTCAGCATTAGGCGCATTATATGCCGGAATTAATGGTATGTGGCATGCTGGTTATGCAACCGATCATGATGTGGTAGTTGGCAAAAAACTCGCTTATGTAATGTGTGGTGGCGATCTGTCTGAACAATCATTGGTCGGTGAACAATATTTGCTTGATCTTGAAAGAGAAGCATTTTTAAGTTTATGCGGTGAAAAGAAAACACTGGAAAGAATCCAGAGCGTATTAAAAACCGGCAAACCCGTAAGAAATTAATATGGGAGAGGCAGAATTACACAATGCCACCGGCGAATTAATTATCCGTTCAGTATTTTATTTTTATGGAGAAGCTTCCTCGCCTGCTTTATCACAACAGATAGCTGAAGATATCCAGAAACACTGGAACGAGCCTGAGGCGTCAGTAATTATTCATCGTAAGAGTTATCAT
Organism: uncultured Chitinophagaceae bacterium; assembly: GCA_964387165.1. Taxonomy (GTDB): domain Bacteria; phylum Bacteroidota; class Bacteroidia; order Chitinophagales; family Chitinophagaceae; genus Flavitalea. Next base: position 15,678 of record CAYLVR010000013.1, read on the forward strand.
GTACGTTTTGAAATTACAGGTATACATGCCCCGGAATTAAAACCGGAAACGGTTTGGTATAATGACAATCCCCGGCTTAATTTTTTCAGGATAGAGGATTATATTAATGGTAATGTTTCTTTTGTAGATGCGATAGGATCGAATACGGGCTATTTGAAGGTGGAGAATTTATTGCAGACATCTACTACTGCTGCACACGAGTATGGTCATACACTTGGATGTGTTCATCCTAAAACATTAGATATTCGTGGTGGATTGGAGCCTGCAATTATGTATCCGCGTGGAACCATTTGTGACCCTCCATTGCAATATGATCCTAATGCAAAACCCGGGGTTCCGGGTGGAACTATTGATCCAAAATATCGAAAGGTTTGTTTATCTGATATTCAGCAACTCAGGCTTCACAAATTAGACTTTGATGAACATGGAATTGCAAGAGTGGGTGAATTCTCCAGCATTTATCACGACAAACACATTCCTGAATAACTACCAGGGAATTTCTAACCTGTTATTTCTTCTTTCCGTATCGGCCATTCTCTGTGTAGCATCAATTTCAATAACCTTAATATCAGCGATCCTTTTATTTACAGAAACAGTATAATAAGCATGCGTCCATTTCCATGGATCGTAATCCATACGCGGAATATTTTCGTCTTCTATAGGTTTCTTTCCGAACATATCCCATAAAGGAACATAGGCCAGTTCCTTACTGCCGTTCTTATATTCAATTAAAACATCTACCGGCATTGGCATCTTACCAATTCTTTTTAAACGAATATTTGTTTTATTTCCTTCTTCCCATAAACTATCAATAGAATAATCGATGGTTTTAATAGTATTTACAAAATATTCTTTGTACCAGTCTAATTCAATATCGCTTGTTTTTTCTGCCACACGAATAAAATCATCCGCATCCGGATGTTTGAATTTCCATTTATCATAGTAATTCAGCATGATCTTTCTCAACACACTATCACCAACAATATATCCCAGTTGACTGAGGAATACGCAACCTTTATTATAAGCCGCTAAACTATAGGCCGTATTTGTTTCAAAATGGTCTGCGTGTGTAGTCAGCGGTTCTTCCAAACCTGTTTTTACTAAATAATAATAACCCGCATAATTCTCTGAATGATATTTTGGAAGATCTTTGTCTGTTGTATCATTAGCATAATAATCCTGAACCAGGTTAGTGGCCCATTCCGTAAATCCTTCATCCATCCATGCGTATAAAGATTCATCATTACCAAGTATCATCTGGTACCAGGTGTGCATCCACTCATGAAAAACAGTTCCTAAGCCCGGTCCGTTTAATAATGTGGCCATTGGATACTCCATTCCCCCGTCGCCACCCTGTATGAATGAATATTGTTTGTAGGGGTATGCTCCAAAATTTTTTACAATAAAAGGATATACTTTAACTGCAGCATCTGCAACCAGGTTCCATTCTGCGTCAGTTCCTGTTTTATACAGTACATTAATTACCGGGCCATTATTTATTTTTCTTACTAAATGTTTATAGCCAGGATCTGCGGCCCATACAAAGTCGTGTACATTAGGTGCAGTAAAATGCCAGGTTAATTTATTTCCTGCAGGCCTTGTAATTTTTGTTCCTGAACTCTCATAACCGTATCCAATCTGTTGTGCGTTTTCAAGATTACCTGTTCCTCCCAAAATGTATGTTTTATCGATACTGATCTTTACATCAAAATCTCCCCACACACCATAAAACTCTCTTGCCACATAAGCATTCGGGTGCCATCCGTTTTTATCGTATTCGCAAAGTTTGGGATACCACTGGCTCATGCTTAAACGCACACCATTGGCAGCATCCCTTCCACTTCTCCTTATTTGCGCGGGCACCTGGGCATTAAACTCCATCTGCAATGTCACTTTCTGCTTTGGCAATATCGGTTTTGATAATTCAACTTCAAGAATAGTTTCTTTAACGGTAAATTTCTGAGCAACGCCATTAAGCGTTAAAGAAGATATTTGCTGATAACCGATTTCATCGGGTTTAAGATTAGCAATTCTGTCTTTAACACGTGGGTCCCATTCAGGGCGGCTACCCACACGCACCCTGCCCATATGCAGGCTACGCGCATCCATCATACTATTTGGCTGAAATGCGTTCCAGTATAAATGATAATATAATTTACGGAGTGTATCTGGCGAATTATTGGTGTATTCTAATTTCTGCTTTCCTTTAAAAGTATTTGCAACCACGTCCACATCAATATCCATCGTGTATTTAACATGTTGCTGCCAATAAGTAGATTGAGAAAATAAACTGGCAGATATGGTGAGGCTCAGCAATATCAATATGTGCTTCATTCCTAAGAATTTAACCGAAAATACAAAATAAGGGGAAAGACGCACCACGCGAAAAAGTCCGCATCTGCGCCAGGTAATTGCTAAATGAATTATTGGTTTATTACAGGAAAAACTATAGCGTTAATTTATCCTTTAATAAACGGCCCTTTGTGTTAAAATAAAGATTTCTTCTTTTGATGTCGCCTTTACCCACCTCAATACGATAATTAACCCCGTCGGGAGTATCAATATAGACTATATTTTTTACGTCCCACTCTGCAAAACGGCTCTTTTCAAAACCATCCTGAACCTCCTGGGGCAAAGCTGACTGGTCGATATTATGTTCAGTAGCCTGCCAGTTACCGTTATTATCGAAGCTGGCAATGTAAGAAGTATCCCCGTCTTTGAAAGAGGCGGCAAAGCTCGTCAGCCTGTCTTTCCACTCAACCGCGGAAGCGTCGGGAAACCTGGCAGTGAAATTATCTGTTACTTCAGCTGGTATCTTACGGATTTGCGCGTTAGCAGCGCTTCCCTGTAAAGCCAATGACGATACAATGATGATTGCTATAAGTATCTGTTTCATAACACAAAGATTGGGGACTATTATTAAAAGGAAAAACTAAAATTACATATTTCCGTAATTGTTAATAACCTATTATATAATTTTGTAATTAATATCATACTCCGATTCAGCATGAAAAAGAGCAAACTCTGGTGCCTGGAAGATTTTGATCTCTTCAATAGCATGAGTAAAAAGGAAATCGAAAGCGTGGAAGAGCATGTTTTCACGAGGTCACTAAAACGTGGCGAAAGGATCCATTTCGACAAAAAATACAGCAAATACGTGTACCTGCTCAATGATGGAGTACTGAAAATAATAGCTACCGATCAGGAAGATAATCATACAATTGTCAGCCTGATTCGTAAAGGAAATATTTTCGGGGCGCTACCCCTGCTGGGTGATTTTGAAGTTTCGGAAGATTATGCGGAGGCGCTGGAAGATGCCGTAGTGTGTTTTATTGATACCGACCGGTTAAAACAATGGATGACCGATAATCACGATCTCCGCACAAAAATCCGTGGGCATATCGGCGAAAGACTGCGCAAAGTAGAGAACCGTTTATTATCAATGATATTTAAAGATGCCAGGACCCGCGTACATGAATTTATTGTTGAATTTGTAAAGGATTTCGGTACATATAACGGCGATCATTACGAGGTAAAAAATTTTCTCACCAACAACGAAGTGGCAAAACTTACCGCTACCAGCAGGCAAACAGTGAACAGTATTTTAAATGAGCTGCGCGATAAAAACCTGATCGAATACAATAAGGATGTTCTTATCGTACCCGGTTCTTCTCCACTGATGAAAAGCTGATTGCTGTTTACATCGTTATCTTAGGGTATGAATACAGTATTAATAGCCGGCGGCACAGGGTTAATTGGAACCTCCCTTTCGAAGATGCTTCTGTCCAAGGGGTATAAAGTGATCATCCTTAGCCGTTCTGCAAAACCTGTGCAGGGAAATATCTCTTATGCCAAATGGGATATTAATAAATCAATAATAGATAAAGATGCAGTTGCCCAGGCTGATCATATTATTCATTTGGCTGGTGCAGGTGTTGCCGACAAAAGATGGACGGATAAAAGAAAAAAAGAAATTGTTGACAGCCGTGTAAAAAGCAGTGAATTATTAATTAAGGTTTTAAAAGAAACAAATAATAAAGTACAGGGAGTAGTAAGCGCTTCTGCCATTGGATGGTATGGTCCCGACCAAAAAGGGAAAATATTTACTGAGACCGACCCGCCAAACAACGATTTTTTAGGAGAAACCTGCAGGTTATGGGAACAAAATATTGAACCCGTTAAACATACGGGAAAACGACTGGTAATGCTGCGCACAGGAATTGTATTAAGCAATCAGGGCGGTGCTTTTCCTGAATTTAAGAAACCTAATAAAGCAGGCATTGCTGCTATATTAGGCAGTGGAAAACAAATGATCAGCTGGATACATATTGATGATCTCTGCAGGATGTATATTGAAGCAATAGAAAACAATAATTTAAACGGTGTATATAATGCAGTGACTGATCACGTGACCAATAAAGAACTAATACTACGTATTGCAAAAGCCCGTAAAAAACCGTTTATTCCTGTTCATATTCCTGAGTTTATATTAAAATTAATGCTCGGAGAGATGAGTATCGAAGTATTAAAAAGCACTACCGTCGACAACAGTAAAATAAAACATACCGGGTTCAAATTTTTATATCCGACACTTGAAGCAGCACTTAATGAATTAGTGGGACAGCCAGTTTAAGCAGTGGGTGGTGAGTGAAACGGGCGGATCAACCGCCCGAAACACATTCACCTACCAAAATACTTATTAATCGCCTCCACCTTATTATGCACATGTAATTTCTCATAAATATGATACACATGTTTACGCACAGTTTCCTGGCTGATGAATAATTGTGCAGCTATTTCTTTATATAATAATCCTTTTGCCAGGTATTCAAGTATTTCGCTTTCGCGATTAGATAAAACATCTACTGTATCTTTTCCCGGAACCGACGGTCCTCCTGCAACAGGATTTTGAAAAGCGGTCACCACTTTACGTGCAATAGAACTACTCATGGGCGCACCACCCTCACATAACTCATGAATAGCTTCTATTAATTTCTGTGGAGTGGTTTTCTTTAAAATATATCCACTCGCCCCGGCTTTAAGCGCCTCAAATATCTTTTCATCATCTTCATACACGGTACACATCATAAAAAGTATTTCCGGGTTCTCAGCTTTCAGCTTTCTTACACAGTCGATACCATTCTCTCCTTCTCCGAGGTTGATATCCATCAGTACCACCTCCGGCTTAAGCACAGGTAACGACTGCAATGCATCCTCCGCATTGCTGAACGAGGCCAGATGTTTAAAATCATCTGACATGGCTATAATCTGTTCCAGAGCAGATCTTAACTCCTGGTTATCTTCCACAATACACACCTTCGTATTCATGTTACAAAATTGGGCGGTTTAAGTGGAATTATAAATACTACTAACAGGTAATTTTTATTCCGCGCCTTACGTTTGGGCTTGAATCTCCTGTGCGGGGCAGGAGATCGATTTTTTTACTGCTATATCGCTTCTGGCAGGCAAATTTTAGGCGGGTACATATAAAATAAATTTCTCTTTGAAAGATTCGAGAGAGAAAATATTGGAAATACCCATCATGCGGGGCCGCAGGCCGCTTTCTGAGATCTCTGCCGCAAGATCGCCGCCTTTTAAACAAACCAGGCCATAAGGAACGGGTAGATCCTCCGCTTCGCCTGAACTTTCCCTATCCTCCCTTGAAAAAGGGGGCACCGTAGGCGGGGGATTTCTTTCAAAGGGGGAGGTTGACCCACGAAGTGTCGGTCGATTCTTTAATAATGGTTTCGACCATTTCCATAATTCACCCAGTGGCGCCACAGCGCGCGAAACAACGGTATCGAATTTTTTATTCTTTATTTCTTCTACACGTGTATGATGCGCAGTAACATTTTTTAATTCAAGCGCTTCTGCAACCGCCTGCACAACTTTTATTTTTTTTCCGATACTATCGGCTAAGTAAAAATTCACCTGAGGGAAAAATATAGCCAATGGAATTCCGGGGAATCCACCACCGGTACCTAAATCTAAAATATTCATTCCGGGTTGTAAATCAAATACTGCTGCAATACTTAGTGAATGCAGAATATGTTTTTCATACAACTGTTCCTCATCTTTCCTCGAAATCACATTTATTTTACTGTTCCAGTCTTTATATAATTCTTCCAGTGCCTGGAATTGATTTAACTGCAGGGGGGTAAATTCAGTAAAATACTGTGTAATTAATTCCAGCTTTTTTTTGGCTTCTTCCATAATGCGGGGGCAAAGATGATATAATAAAAAAACATCCAGATATCCAGCAGCCACCACCAGGCAAAAAGATCTTTCTCGTCTAATTTGTCCAGGGCTTTATAATAAATAATTGCCTGCGATATCATTCTTAATAAAAATACTCCCAGTGCCAGCCGCCAGTCGGAATAAATTAATGCAAGCACAAATGCGGGATAAAACAAAAAATGTGTTAACGAATACAGACCGAGTAAAAATTTATGAACAGGTTTATAAAATTTGCTGGTGGTATAATGGCGATTCTTCTGCCTTAACCAGTCACCAAATTTCTTTTTGGGTTCCGATAAAGTAAATGCTTCTTTATCTATAACAACAGCGGTGTTATTTTTATTAGCCACCTGGTTAATAAACAGGTCATCATCGCCACCAGCTACATGATTAATAGAAGAAAATCCTTTATTTCTAAAAAACAAATTCTTTTTATAGGATAAATTCCTGCCGGTACCCATATATGGGATACCGGCTAATGCAAATGAAAAATATTGCAGGGCCGAATGAAATGTTTCGAATCTTATCATCTTATTTAAAAGACCAGGTTTTTTATAATAAGCGCCATACCCAATTACTACTTCTGTTTTTTCGCCATATCCGTCCTGCATTTTTGATATCCAGTGTTCTGTAGCCGGAACGCAGTCGGCATCGGTCAGCAGCAGTATTTCATGTTTAGATTCTTTGATCCCCATCGATAGAGGGTATTTTTTTCCCGGGATACCTTTGGCCTCCTGTTCCAGGTTAACAATATGGAGATCTTTGAATGTTTTTTTTAATTCTTCGAGTAAGTACCGGGTTTCGTCCTGGCTGTTATGGTTAACCACCAGCACCTCGCGGGTAGAACGGTATTCCTGGAGAATAGTGCCAGGCAGGTTTTTGGCCAGGTTACCGGCTTCATCACGGGCACAAACGATCACACTAACCGCGTGTTGCTGCGATCTTTCTTTATTTTTTGCTTTAAAAAAGGAGACTTTGCTGAAAAAAAACCAATAATAAATTAACTGTATAAAAGTAATGGAACAGAACAGGTAGAAAAACATGTGCGAAAATAAGGATTTAGTACTTTTGTTGATATGGAAGTGAACGATCTTTTGGTTGAAAATCTTGCAAAGCTCGCCAGGCTTAGGTTTGATGAACAGGAAAAATCGGAGATCAGGGCCGATTTACAGCAAATGATCTCGTTTATTGAGAAATTAAACGAGGTAAATACTGAAGGAGTTCAACCCCTGCTGCACATGAGCACCAATACAAATATTTTAAGGGAAGATATCGTTAGCGGATCTATCAGCCGCAAAGAAGGTCTTAAAAACGCCCCCGATGCCGATGGTACATTTTTCAGGGTACCAAAGGTGATAAAAAAATGAGCTCCCCAGCCATTATACATCTCGAGGATATCCATAAAAGTTATTTTATGGGAAAACAGGCCGTTAATGTGCTGAAAGGTATTTCGATGGATATAATGAAGAACGAATATGTTGCATTAATGGGACCTTCGGGATCAGGAAAAAGTACCCTGATGAATATTCTGGGATGTCTTGACTCCCCTACTTCGGGTCGTTATATTTTAAATAATAAGGACGTGAGCAAGATGCAGGATGACGACCTTGCCGCAGTCCGTAATAAAGAAATAGGATTTGTATTTCAGCAGTTTAATTTATTGCCGAGAATGAGCGCATTGGAAAATGTGGCGTTGCCATTGGTATATGCAGGTATTGGCAAAAAACAACGTTTGGAAATGGCAATGGAAGTAGTGAAAAAAGTGGGGCTCGAAGAAAGAAGCCATCATAAACCAAATGAATTATCGGGCGGCCAGTGTCAGCGTGTGGCAATTGCACGCGCCCTTGTTAATAACCCATCCATTATTCTGGCAGATGAGCCCACCGGCAATTTAGATACAAAGACATCGGTGGAGATTATGGAAATATTCAATAAAATTCATGATGGTGGCAATACAGTGGTACTGGTTACACATGAAGAAGATATTGCAAATTACGCAAGAAGAATAATCAGGTTACGCGATGGAGCAATAGAAACTGATATAGTCAAATAGTTATTAGCGGGTCCGGAACATTTTAAACTTTGTTTATGTCCACAAAAATCTATACAAAAACAGGCGACCTCGGTAAAACATCTTTAATTGGTGGAACAAAAGTTCTCAAGAGTCATATTCGCATAGAAACTTACGGCACAGTTGATGAATTAAACAGTTTCATAGGCCTGGTAAACGATCACCTCAGTCATTTTCATACCAATGCTTTATTAAAAGAAATACAGGACAGGCTGTTTACTGTCGGTTCTTCTCTTGCGTGTGATCCGGAGAAGGAACCTAAAATGAAACTACCCGATTTAAAAGAAGATGATGTTTTATTATTGGAGCATGAAATGGATAAGATGAATGAAGAATTAAAACCAATGAAATCGTTTATTCTTCCAGGTGGGCATGTGGCGGTTTCAACAGCTCATGTGGCGCGTTGTGTTTGCAGACGCGCGGAAAGACATTGTGTGCAGATGAATGAAGAAGGATTATTTATTGATCCACTAATAATTAAATATCTTAACAGGCTTAGCGATTACCTGTTTATTGTGGCAAGATATATTGCACACCTTCATGGTGCTGATGAAATAGAATGGAAACCGCGAATTAATTAATATTCATCTTCATTAAAAAAGAAATCATCCTGGCTGGGATAGTCTGGCCAGATGTCTTCAATACCCTCATAGATCTCCCCTTCATCTTCAAGTTCCTGGAGGTTTTCGACTACTTCAATAGGTGCTCCACTGCGGATTGAATAATCAATCAGCTCGTCTTTCGTGGCCGGCCAGGGTGCATCTTCAAGGTATGAGGCTAATTCAAGTGTCCAAAACATGGTTACCGATAATTTGCGCAAAAGTAATGGTAAAGACGAAATAACCAAATATTCTTTGTCAGAGAAAATCCCCCGTCTCGCCATTCGGCAAGCCACCTCCTTTTTCAAAGGGGAGATACAGCTCTCTGATATCCCGGGTAAGGCTACGCGCTCACCCTTTTTGAAATTTGTGTAACTGCCCTGCGCCACTGTGCTCCAACGCTGACAGCCGTCGGCCAAAGCCTATGGCCTCGTACGAAGCTTTAGCTCACACCGTCCCCCTTTGAAAAAGGAGGTCGAGGCGATTTACACATACAACGGGACCGCAGAGGGATTTTTGCAAACCTATTAATGTAGTATCTTGATGCCCTTATGCTACAGGCCAGGGATATTCATAAAAGCTACGGACAGGTTCATGTATTGAAAGGTGTTGACCTCACACTAAATAAAGGGGAAATTGTAAGTATAGTAGGACCCTCGGGCTCCGGCAAAAGCACCTTACTGCATATCCTGGGCACCCTGGATCGCCCTGGAAAAGGCGAAATCATCATCAATAATCAACCTATACGGGGGTTAAGCGATAGACAACTAGCAGCCTTTCGGAATAAACATATTGGTTTTGTTTTCCAGTTCCATCATTTGCTACCAGAATTTACAGCGATTGAAAACGTATGTATTCCAGGGTGGATCAATGGGCGGAAAAAGAAAGAAGTTTCTGGGCGTGCCAAACAACTGCTGGAATCGCTGGGGCTTGGTAACAGGTTGGAAAACAAACCTTCGGCCTTATCTGGCGGGGAACAGCAGCGGGTAGCTGTGGCTCGTGCCTTAATTAATGATCCCCAGATCATTTTCGCAGATGAACCCACCGGAAACCTGGATTCTGCCAATGCCCGCGAACTGCACCAGTTGTTTTTTGATCTGAGAAAGAAGTTTAACCAGACTTTTCTGATCGTTACCCATAACGAGGAGCTGGCTCAAATGAGCGACAGGGTGTTACATATGAAAGATGGAAAAATGGAGTAGCAAGCCTGCCCCTTTTGAAAAAGAAGGTCTTCGCCAGGAAACACTTAATTCAAGACTATAGATGATTTACTTCTCCATCTGCTCTATTACTGCCTGCGTTACACCAGTAAACGAAAATCCACCGTCGTGAAATAAATTCTGCATGGTAACCATCTTTGTAAGATCGCTGAATAATGTTACGCAGTATCCGGCACAGTCATCAGCCGAAGCATTTCCCAGGGGACTCATCTTTTCAGCATAAGAAACAAATCCATCAAAACCTTTCACTCCGCTACCCGCAGTTGTACGTGTGGGAGATTGTGACACTGTATTGATACGCACTTTATTTTTAACGCCGTAATGATATCCAAAGCTCCTTGTAATGCTTTCCAGTAAAGCCTTTGCATCAGCCATTTCATTATAATCAGGGAATACCCGTTGTGCAGCTATATAAGTAAGTGCAACCACGCTACCCCATTCATTGAGTGCATCCATTTCCCAGGCTGTGCGTAATACGCGGTGCAATGAAATGGAAGATATATCAAGCGATTTTTGAGTGAACCCATAATCCAGCTCAGTATAATGTTTTCCTTTGCGCACATTAAGGCTCATTCCTACGGAATGCAGAATAAAATCAATTTTACCACCAAAATGTTTCATTGATTCTTCGAACAGTTTTTTAAGATCATCCATGTTTACCACGTCTGCCCCAATAACCGGTGCACTCACTGCTTCGGCCAGTTTATTGATCTCTCCCATTCTTAATGCAACGGGTGCATTTGTCAACACAAGTTGTGCGCCTTCTTCATGACAACGCAAAGCTGTTTTCCAGGCTATCGATTTTTCATCAAGCGCTCCAAATATGATTCCTTTCTTTCCTTTAAGTAAATTATACGACATAAGATGTGAATTTTCGCAAGCAAAAATAGGGGTTTCAGTTCATGATCATCTCCCGGGCATTCTCTAGTGCAGCGGCAGTTGGTTTTTCGCCGCTTAACATTTTAGCGATAGCCGTTATTCTTTCATCTCCTGTGAGTAAGCGTATGTTTGTTTTTACCGCATCATTTACGATATCCTTGTAAACAAACAAATGGGCATTGGCCTTTCCGGCTATCTGTGGCTGATGGGTAATCGTAATAATCTGCCGGTTCAGGGCCATCTTTTGCATAATTGCGCCCACCTGTTTAGCAGCTTCACCGGAAATACCAGTATCTATTTCATCAAATATCAACGTGGGCATATCCATTGATTCTGCCACTAAAGATTTAATGGATAACATCAGCCTGCTTAACTCTCCTCCTGAAGCCACTTTACGCACCGGTTCAAAACGGTTGCTTTTGTTGGCATCAAAGAGAAACTCCACATTATCCTTTCCGTAATTATCTGCTGTTTTATTTTCCACACTCACTTTTAAACGCGCATTCGGCATACCCACCTGCACAAGTAATTTATTTACATTATCCTGCAAGGGTTTAATTTGTTTATTTCTTTTTTCAGTAAGACGGGCAGCCAGTTCATCCACCTGTTTCAGTAATACTTCAGCTTCTTTTTCTTTTTTACTGATTGATTCATCAATATTCATTACTGCCTGCAATTTATTTTCCAGGGTTTGATAAATACTTAATAGTTCGGAAGTGGTTTGCACTCCGTGTTTTTTTAATAATTTATATCCTACGGCTATTTTCTCGTTTAATTGCTCGATCCTCACCGGGTCGTGCGATACCTCGTCATTTAATCTTCCCACCTCATCGGCTATATCCTGCAGTTCTATTTGTGCAGAATGGATTCTCTTTAATATTTCATCTAAGCCATTATGATATTTTTCGTATGAACCCAAATGGTTGCTGATGGATTTCAATTGCTGCACCAGCGGCTGGTCGCCGGAAGAAAGTGATTCATATACCTGTGATAAACCCGATTTAATTGTTTCTGCATTACTCAGCATTTTTAATTCTGCGTCGGCATCTTCAAGTTCATTTTCTTTTAATCCGGCTTCATCAAGTTCATCGAAGAGAAATTTATTATAATCATATTCTTTATCAAATGCAGTTTTCTGCGATTGCAATTCAGCTAATTCTTCCCGCGCTCTGCGCCATTCGGAAAATGCACCCTGGTATTTTTGTAATAAAGAATTATTATTAGCGAGTGCATCAAGCACATTTCTCTGGAAACCTGAATCAGACAAAGATAATGTATCGAATTGCCTGTGCAGGTCAACCAACTGCAGGCTCACCTGTTTTAATAATTCGAGATTAACAGGGGTATCATTTACAAATGCACGTGATTTACCGTTTGTGGCTATTTCTCTTCTGATTACGATCTCGTTATTATCTTCGATATCCAGGTCATTCTCTTTTAATAACTCTTTTAATCGTTTATTATTTTCAGCAATGAATACTCCTTCTACAATACATTTTTTTTCGCGGTTAGATAACACCGATGTTTCGGCCCTGTCTCCGAGAATTAAAGACAGCGCTCCCATCAGGATCGATTTCCCCGCACCAGTTTCACCGGTAATTACATTTAGTTTCGATGAAAAATCAATATTGATCTCATCAATGATCGCGTAATTATGTATATAAAGACTTTTCAGCATTCAGTTCTTGGAGGATTATAATTGCAAATTAAGGAATTGCCTCGTAGGCGCAACATGTTAGTAGCACCGCCATTTACAAATAAAAACAGCTCCTAACGGAGCTGAATGTTTTATATTTCGCCGCTTCGGGCGATTGAATGGAATATCTTTTTGTTGTGCGGATATGAAGCGCCCGGGCGCTCTTAAAAAGACATATCTGCTTACTTAACGTCTATCGCATCAAACAGGTCGCGGTCAACGAGGATACGTCCGCAGTTTTCGCAAACGATGATCTTCTTGCGCTGTTTGATCTCACTCTGGCGCTGAGGAGGGATCGCATTGAAACATCCACCGCAGGCATCACGCTCAACTGGTACCACCGCAAGGCCATTTCGGTAGTTTTTGCGGATACGATCGTACGAATTCAACAAACGCTCTTCAACTTTCTCGCGTGCTTCGGCAGATAATTTATTAAACTGTTTTTCTTCCTTTTCTGTTGAAGTGATGATTTTTTCCAGTTCACCCTTTTTAGTGCCGAGAATTCCTTCTTTACCAGAAAGATTTTTCTTTGCCTTATCAAGGATCACCACTTTTTCAGCGATCTCTTCGTTCGCGTCTTTGATATGTTTTTCAGACAGCTTCATTTCAAGCTGCTGCATTTCAATTTCTTTATTGATCGCTTCGAATTCCCTGCTGTTCTTTACGTTCTCGCTTTGTTTTTCGTACTTCTTGACGAGTTCCTCTGATTCTTTAATAGCAGCCTTCTTCTGGGTGATGAACTCCTGGATACCATTGATTTCTTCTTCGATACGAGTCTGGCGTGATTGTAAACCAGTAATCTCATCTTCAAGGTCGCTCACTTCCATCGGGAGTTCACCTTTCAGTATCTGCACCTCATCTATTTTTGATTCGATTTTCTGAAGAGTAACTAAAGAAGTCAGCTTTTCCTCAACAGAATATTCTTTTACATTAGCCATGGGCGTATTAACGATTTTTGAGTTATTTTCCTGTGAAGTAGTTGACCGGATTGGTCGTCACCACAGATTTCAGGACGGCAAAGGTAGGAAATTTTTGGAGTAAAAGGTCCATGAAAAGAGAGACGGTAAACTGCTCACTTTCATAATGGCCGATATCACAAAGCAGCATCCGGCCCTCGGCCCCAAAAAACTCATGGTATTTGATATCGGAAGTCACATAAGCATCCGCTCCGGCCGCTAAAGCTTTGGAAATCAAGAAACTGCCTGAACCACCGCAAACTGCGACCTTGCTGATGGGCCTGTTAAGGAAAGGGGTGTGCCTGATAAGTTCCAGGTCAAACCGGCGTTTGAGATGATCCAAAAAAACTGGTTCTGCGGTTGGATTTATATCCCCTATCAGCCCAGCCCCCACAGTTTCTGTGCCAGCCAGTATCTGCCGGTTAGTTAGCCCCATAAGATCCGCAATCTTTCCATTTACACCGTTAATGATATTATCCAGGTTGGTATGCGAAGCATAAATAGCAATATCATTTTTAATGGCGGCTATTATTGAATTTTCGACATGATTGTTGCCATTTATTTTTTTCAGTCCCCTGAATATAATTGGATGATGCGCAACAATGCAGTTACATTTTTTATTGATGGCTTCATTAATTACGGCTTCTGTAACATCGAGGGTGCATAATATTCCTGTACATTCCCATGAATTATTACCTGTAATTAAACCGGCATTATCATAATCTTCCTGTAAAGAAAGCGGCGCTATCGATTCAAGATACTCTGTTATGTCTTTAATAAACATGCTAATTCTTTAATTGCTGTGCAAGATACAGGTACATTGGATGCAGATGATGTACAAAAACATTTTGTTTGCTGTCGGGGAATAATTTATAATAATCCTCCTTTGCCTGTAACACAATTGTTGTTCCTGCCCGCATATAATTAATACTTGGATAATATGCCGGCGGTTGAAATCCTATGATATGTTGTTTAATTCCTCTGGAAACCATCCCGCCTAAATATTTCTGATAATTTTTCTGCGCACGTTTTGTAGGTTTATACATACGATTGTATGCATATTTTACAAAGATCTTTTTAGGGAACTTTTGTTTTTTAATAGCAGATCTGATGTTAACGAATGGATTTGTAGTGTTAAAATCATTTAATGCCTGTACAGAAATAGGAGTTTCCGGAACCCAGTCTGCGCTGTTGACCACATTAAATCCCCAGCCATTTGCAGTGAGTGCTTCGTAATCGTATGCATAATATAAATTGCCGGGTTTCGGTCCGGCGCTGCAATAAGTTTTAATAGTTATGTCCATTGGTAATTGTCCGCTTTTTTGTAATCCATTTAAATAAGAACGCATCAGGAAGGCAATGGCTCCTCCCTGGCTATGCCCGGCAATAATATAATCTCTACATCCCGCTTTATAGCAGGAATCCATCACCGGTACAATATCTTTTGCTAAAAATGCTGTTGACACCAGCCAGCCGATATGTACAGCAGCCTTCGGATCATCAGCCAGGTCGTAATTGAATTTTTCTGTATCAGACAATTGCAGTTCGCCTTTTGCGGGAACCATGGCTGCGTAAAAATTCGCGAGCCAGCTGATACTGTTTAAGGTTGTTCCCCTTATACTGATCACAGCGATATTATCATCAGAAGTAAACAGGTCCCACTGGTTATCCAATCCAACCACCGCTGATCTTCTGATAAACTTATACTTTTCAGGCTTCGGGAATGAATTAATATAAGATGAATCCCCCACCTGCGCCGTTATTTTTAAAGTCTCTATATATTCCGCTTTATCAAAGCCGGGTTTAAGCTGGGCTGAAGCGAGGAAAGGTAAAAGTGAAAGGATAATGACCAGATAATGTTTCATAGATAAATATAGTAAAATGGTTTGAACACATATCAACTACCCCGGTCTATAAATTTTGAATTATATCACTGTTGCCTTACCTTTGTCCCAGTTCTTTAAACATCTCTTATCAAGAAAGGCTGAGGGAAATGGCCCGTCGAAGCCTTGACAACCTACTTCTGCGCAAGCGGAAATAAGGTGCCAACTCCATCCCAATGGATTAATTGGGACAGATAAGTCAGATAAAAGCCTTTTTATCTACAGTGATGTGTACACATCCCTTAAAATATTAAATGCTCTTCTGACTTTCGGAAGAGCATTTTGTTTATACAAACTCTCCCTTCCGAAGGATACTCTTGAAAAGATGTTAGCAGTAAAAATTAATAACAAAAACTGTTTAACATGCAAGCAACAACAAAATTGATTCACAGCATCCCGGTCGACCCGTCCACCGGTGCCATCTCGGTTCCCATTTATCAAACCTCCACATTCGTGCAGGATGCACCCGGGGTAAACAAAGGATTTGATTATTCACGTAGCGGAAACCCAACCCGCCAGGTACTGGAAAATTTAATTGCAGAATTAGAAGAAGGTGCTGTAGGCTCGGCATTCGCCAGTGGACTCGCCGCCATCGACGCTGTCGTTAAATTACTAAAAACCGGCGATGAAATTGTTGCAGTAGATGATATCTACGGCGGCGCGTTCCGTTTATTTAACACTATCTATAATCAGTTCGGTATTAAAGTAAACTATGTTGACACAACCAATGTTGAGAATGTATTTAATGCCATTAATGAAAATACAAAACTGGTATGGCTGGAATCACCCACTAACCCAACATTAAAGATTTCGGATATAGAAGCCATTGCACGTGTAGCGAAGGCCAATAATTGTTTGCTTTGTGTGGACAATACTTTCGCGACGCCGGCGATTCAGAAACCACTCACCCTCGGCGCCGATATTGTTATTCATTCTGCCACAAAATATTTAGGAGGGCATAGCGATTTAATTGCCGGTCTTGTAATAACAAAAACAGAAGAATTAGGGGAGAAAATAAGATATATTCAAAATGCGTGTGGCGCAGTGCTCGGTCCGTTTGATAGCTGGTTAATTATCAGGGGCGTTGAAACACTGCATTTAAGAATGAAACAACATACTGCGGCGGCTAAAGAAGTAGTGGCATATTTACGAAGTAATATTGCAGTAGATAAAGTCTATTATCCTGGCTTCGGCGGAATAATTTCTTTTACACTAACTGATGACACAAACGATGCAGCTGTTGCATTAGTTACATCTACCGGATTATTTAAGCTGGCAGAAAGTCTTGGAGGAATTAAAAGTTTAATTTCTCACTCTGCGAATATGACCCACAAATCCATTCCTGCAGAAACACGTCGGGCCGTAGGAGTAGCGGATAGTTTAATCAGGTTATCTATCGGGCTGGAAGAAGCCGAAGATTTAATTATTGATTTAGGAAAAGCTTTCAATAAAATAAACCATCTATTAAGATCTCAATTAGAAACTACAATTTAAAAATGGACGCACACAAACAGTTAACAATCGGATTATTTGGATTTGGAGTAGTGGGAGAAGGGTTATACAAGATAATGCACCAGACCCCATCTTTAAATGCCACTATTAAAAAGATATGTATTAAACATCCCGGTAAAAAAAGAAATGCGCCGGAAGAATTATTTACCATATCAAAAGATGAATTATTAAACGATAAGGATATAAATGTAATAGTTGAAGTGATCGATGATTCTGAAGCGGCTTTTGAGATTGTGTCCACTGCATTAAAGAATGGGAAAGCAGTGGTAAGTGCCAGTAAAAAAATGATAGCCGAGCATTTACGCCAGGTCCTCGAACTACAGCAAAATACAGGGGAACCGTTTTTATACGAAGCCGCGGCCTGCGCATCAATACCTGTTATAAGAAATCTTGAAGAATATTACGACAATGACCTCTTACATTCCATCAAAGCGATCGTTAACGGCTCTACTAATTTTATTTTAACCAAAATGTTCGAAGAAAAGCTTGATTTTAAACAGGCTTTGATTTTAGCACAGCAACTGGGTTTTGCTGAAAGCGATCCAACTCTCGATGTGGATGGTTTTGATGCAGTAAATAAATGGACCCTTTTATTAATGCACGCCTATGGTATTTTAGAAACTCCGGATAAAATTGTGTTTACGGGAATACAAAACGTGAAACCTGGTGATGCCGCTGTTGCTAAAGAGAAAAACTATCATATTAAATTAGTGGCCCAGGCACGGAAATTATTAAATGGAAAAGTGGCAGCATATGTGTTGCCGCAGTTTATTCGTCATGACGATCATTTGGCATTTGTTCGTAATGAATACAATGGGGTTGTTATAGAAAGCGGGTTTGCCGATAAACAATTCTTTTATGGTAAGGGCGCGGGAAGTTTTCCCACGGCTTCCGCGGTATTAAGTGATATTTCTGCATTGAGATACCAATACAAATACGAGTATAAAAAA
>CAYLVR010000013.1:33690-36668 GCA_964387165.1 uncultured Chitinophagaceae bacterium
AAAAATTCTACCATCACAAGCCACATGAATTAACAGATGATTTTTATGTGCGTATTTATGTAAGCTTTGATGATATCAAATATATCCCTAAAGATAAATTTGAATGGATCGAAGAGTGGCACTCTATGGAGGAACGTAAATACCTGGTGGGGGTAATTTCTTTTAAAGAATTATCAGAGAAAACATGGTGGAAAGAAAACAACAATTCTCTTATCCTCACTCCCGAACCTGTTATTGAGGATATTGAATTAAGAAAGCTAAAAAAGAAGAGCCTGGAACTGGCTGGACTATTTGACTAACGCTTATTATATCTTCGGGCCGGTAATAATGAAAGGTTTTATTGCCGCTCATTATCATTCATCTGTATGCAGCCTGACCGCCGCCGCGGGGTTATTTTTGTAGAGAACCTTTTATGCTTGTAACAAACTCAGTAGAAACATTTACCAGATCGGCAATTTGTTCTATTGAATGGGTTGTATTTTGCAGGAGATATTTAATAAAAGCTGTATTTCTCTCATTAGTTGCTATTTGTATTCCCTCAGCTTTGCCTTCTGCTTTGCCCTCTACTATTCCTTCTGCTCTCCCTTCCACCATTCCTTTTGCTATTCCTTCCACCATTCCCTCTGCTATCCCTTCTGCTCTTCCCTCTTTTATTGCAGTTTCTCTAATTGCATATTCATCCCACTCAGCTTTTTTACTGGCATAATAGGCTTGCAACTCTAGTTCAGCTAAATGCGCTTTCCTGGCATCCATAAAAACCATTTTAAATATAGGATCGTCTGCCAAAGGTAATGGGATTTCATTTAATTCTGACATATTCGCAAGTACATAAAACCACTCATCCTCCCTGGTAATTAATTCACATATTTGTTTTTTGAACTTAGGCAATTCAACATACAATATTGTTAACCTGTCGGAGAACACTTTTAAAGTACCCGTTTCTATTAATTTCACTTCATGAAATAACTGGTCAGGATGTGTATTATCAAAACAAAAATCAAGGATGCAGATAGTGTACGTTTTTTTTAATTCATAGTTCCATTTTCCTTTCTCTCCCTGGCTTCTTATAGGGAAAGTTGAATAATACACGCTTCTGTCACGAAAAAACTCCTCTTTTAGTCGCTGAATTTCAATAATAAAGTAATTTCCCTGCTCATCTTTACAATGAATATCAAAAACCGATCTACGATCATCTTTTAAATCACCCAATTGTTCTGAGGCAATAAACACGATCTCTTTGATGGGTATGTCCAGTTTTAATAAAGCATTAAGGAAATCCTTTAGAATTTCAGGCTTATTGGGCTGTCCGAATATTTTCTTAAAACCAAAATCGCTTAATGGGTCGATGAATATCTCTCTTTTTGTATCTTGCATTGACAAATAATTATTTGTCTGCAAGCTATATTCATGCAGAATGGCAGCAAAGGTGTTTTCCTCTTTTTGTCGGCGTTTTTAACGGTAGTTTTTAGGTGAAAAACAGGGTCGCTGGTTCGGTTTGGCGCAGACCCGTCGGCAGATTCTGCAGGTCTGAGATTTTGAAACATCATTAAGTTTTGCAAACTAAAAAAGGAGAGCTGCAATAACCCCTCCTTCAGATCAGATATTGTTAAACATTAATTATTTCAATGCAATACTAAATGGTATTTCCTGTGGGGGAAGACACTGCTCGTTGGTACATGCCATAAATTCAACCTTACCCGTTAAATTAGTTTTTGCACTGCCCTTAACATTCACTATCTGCACAAATTCAACTTTATTACTAAAGAATTTTGTGTCGATCTCAAA
This sequence comes from uncultured Chitinophagaceae bacterium, assembly GCA_964387165.1. Taxonomy (GTDB): domain Bacteria; phylum Bacteroidota; class Bacteroidia; order Chitinophagales; family Chitinophagaceae; genus Flavitalea. The sequence continues at coordinate 35,476 of CAYLVR010000013.1, forward strand.
AACTTCTTCATAGTGTTTTTCCATCTTACCTACTTCTCTTATTGCCCCTTCCGTAAAAGCTAAAGGGTTTTTAGAGAAGGTGATCTTAGTGGGTAAAGGACCCCCTTCTGGCTGTGTTATAGAATAAATGTGCCACGGCTGTTGCATAGTGGCAACCAGCTTAACTTCATATTTTTTATCTGTTAGCTTTTTAGATTCAAAGGTCCAGTTCACAACATTGGTCTGCGCAAAACCCGCAAATACAATAAAAAAAGAGATAACCAAGAGGGTAAGCCTGTTCATAAACATGTTTTAATTTAGACGATTAATAGGGTAACTCGCACCACAAAATCCACTTTCTTTATTAATTAAGTACAAAATTAGCGTTAATTAACAATATTCTAACGGGTGTTAGTTTATTAAATTGAAGGTGTCGTAAAGGCAAGGTAAATTGAAGGGGCTGGTCGCGCTGATATGAAGATGACCAGCGATATGTCTATTGATCCTTTATGAGGCGACCGGACAACCTAGTCATGGCACGAATTTTTAACACTACACAGTATGTTAAAACAAATACTGATAATCGTGATGTTCATCATGTTCTTTTTAAGTGCAATGATGACTTATGCCCAGACAGACAGCCTGCAGGTCATTCAGCGCTCCATGCAGATTGAAAAAAATCAAAAAGACCTGCAAAAAATTCAGAAAGATGTAAACAAAGCTGATAAAAAATTACAAAAAGCAGAGGCGAAAAAGAAAAAAGCCGAACGCAGACTCCGCAAATCAGAAAAAAAGGCTGAAAAACGTGCCAAAAGAAAAGATCGTCAGGAAAGAAAATTAATAGAAAAACAGGGTAAGCTAGAAGAATTACAAACGCACCCCAGCACTGATTTGTAATCTATTTATAAACACTGATAATCTTATCTAAACATCCCGATAGTTTTGTATATTCAGTATATGTGAAATAATTACTGAGAGGAAAATAATGCATAGTCTTCTGGAGGTAAAATGGAATATCAATAGTAATGTTGACACAATTAGAATATATGGGTATTGCGGAAAAAAGGTTCGCATAAATGTGTGTAATGGGTAAGATATTTAATATATAATAAATGCTTTCTGATATTCTAAAAATACTTTATTCTTCAAATGGAGACATTTATCAGATTTTAAATCAATCTCTTATATCATTGATATTGAAAAGAAGTCTGACT
>CAYLVR010000014.1:0-15569 GCA_964387165.1 uncultured Chitinophagaceae bacterium
ATCATGTTCGCAATAGTAAAAATAGCCGGTCAGCAATTTAAGGTTCAAAAAGACCAAACATTATATGTTCCTCACCAAGGAGGCCAGGCAGGAGATGCTTTGGAATTCGGAGAGGTATTACTGACGGGTACAGATGGAAAAGTTTCAGTTGGATCAGCAGCTAAGGCGACTGTGAAAGCCGAGATAGTAGATCATATCCTTGGTGATAAAGTGATCGCGTTTAAAATGAAAAGAAGAAAAGGTTTCCGTAAAAAACACGGTCACCGTACAAGATATACACAGATCCGTATTAGTGATATAGTTTAAGGCTAAAACTTAAAACTCAAAACTTAAACAGATTGAGTTAGGTTTTCTCTTTTAACTTTTAACTTATAACTTTTAACTTATATCTCATGGCACATAAAAAAGGTGAAGGCTCCGTAAAAAATGGCCGCGACTCGCACAGCAAGCGTTTGGGAGTAAAGATTTATGGTGGGCAGCCTGCAATTTCAGGCAACATTATTGTTCGTCAACGCGGAACAGTTTACCACCCCGGTAAAAATGTTGGTGTCGGAAAAGACTATACTTTGTTCGCATTGTCTGACGGTGTTGTAGAATTCAGAAAAGGCCGCAACGAAAAGACATTCGTTAGTGTAGTTACTCTCTAAGCAATTACCTCTACTCTTTAGGGTTTTCAACTTGAATTTCCAAATTTTGTGAAAAAAAATTTGGCGGTTTAAAATAGTTTTCTATTTTTACTATAGAATTTTTCTATTACTAACCGTTAAATTCACAAACAAAATGGCAACAAAGAAAAAAGCTGCTAAGAAAGCTGTAAAGAAAGTAGCTAAAAAAGCCGCTCCTAAGAAAGCTGCAAAGAAAGCTGCTAAGAAGAAGAAATAAGTTTTTCTTAGAGCAGAAAATATCAAGTCCCCCGGTAACGGAGGACTTTTTCATTTTTAAACCTCCTTATAGTTTCTTTAAATCTCCCTGGGGTCTTTGTTTGTGTGTAACCATTACAGAGATACTGACTGCAGGCGGGATCTGTACAGTTGTAAGAAAAATCCCCCTGCAGTTTCGCATCAGGTGTACCCCCTGCTCCCCTTTTTCAAAGGTGGAGGGCATCCTCTCTGATAATTAAATAAAGTTTGAGAATCTGCTTTCCCCCTTTGAAAAAGGGGCTTCGGGAGTTAAACTTAAAGCAAGACCGCAAGGGGATTATTACATTTGCATCATGGCGCCCGATAACTACTTTATTGCCGAACAATTTACATTGCTGGCGAAGCTTATGGATATACACGGAGAGAATTCATTTAAATCAAAATCCTACTCTTCAGCGGCTTTCAATATTGAAAAACTACCGGTACAGTTAGCAAATATAACATCAGAAGAAATCTTCTCATTAAAGGGTATTGGTGAATCAACGGGCAAAAAGATCATCGAGATCATCAAAAATGGCAACCTGCAGGCATTGGAAGATATTGCATTAAAAACACCGCCGGGCGTTATTGAAATGCTTTCCATAAAAGGGCTGGGGCCGAAAAAGATCGCTATTATCTGGAAGGAAATGGAAATCGAATCGCCGGGTGAGTTATTATACGCATGCACAGAAAACCGTCTCACCCGTTATAAAGGTTTCGGAGAAAAGAACCAGCAAAGCATACAGGATGCTATTAATTTTTATCTCAAAAGCCAGGGCAATCACCTGTTCGCCGAAATAGAATCATATGCATTACAACTGACTAAGATATTTCAGAACGCTTTTCCGGGAAAGCTCTTTGAAATAACAGGAGGCATAAAAAAACAATCTGAAACGATTGATAAGCTGGAATGGGTTACTAATGTAACTATCCAGGAACTGGAAGCTTTTTTTACAGAAAATAAATACGAAACAGAAGAATCATCAGCAGGTAACGCCTCTTTTCGGACCCCCGAAAATGTATTGATCCGATTCTATTCCCGCACTAACGACGTTTTTTATGCTACCCTCTTTGAAACGTCCTCCAGTCCTGCGTTTTTCGAAGCCTGGGAGAGTAATTTCAAAAAAGAAAAATCTGAATTCTCTTCTGAGGAAGAAATTTTTACGTCAAAGAATATCCATTTTATTCCTTCTTTCTTAAGAGAAAAACCTGCGCTGATCACAAGGGCGCAAACTGAAAATTTCAGTGATCTTATCCAGCCAACCGATATCAGGGCTATCATTCACAGTCATAGTAAATGGAGCGATGGATCCAATACTATTGAGGAAATGGCAAAAGCCTGTATTGAAAGAGGGCTCGAATATATGGTCATCAGCGACCATAGTAAATCCGCTGCCTACGCCAATGGATTATCAGAAGAAAGAATAAAGGAGCAACACAGAGAAATAGATGAGTTGAATAAAAAACTCGCACCTTTCGTTATCTTCAAAAGCATTGAATCAGATATTTTAGGAGATGGCTCACTCGATTATTCTGACAGGTTGCTTTCTACATTCGATCTCGTGATCGCCTCTATTCATTCTAATTTAAAAATGAGTGAAGAAAAGGCAATGTTGAGGTTGCTTAACGCCATTAGCAATCCTTATACAACTATTCTCGGCCACATGACCGGCAGGTTATTACTGAGCCGGCCGGGCTACCCGATCGATTATTCCCTCATCATCGATGCCTGCGCAGAACATAATGTAGCAATAGAAATTAATGCAAATCCCCGACGGCTCGATATGAGTTGGGAATGGATTGATCTTGCACTCGAAAAAAATGTACTCCTATCAATTAACCCTGATGCGCACGAAATAAAAGAATTTGATAATTGCAGGTACGGCGTACTAACAGGGCAAAAGGGCGGTCTGACCGTCAGTAAAAATCTCAGTAGTTTTTCTCTAAAAGATTTCAACTTATTCCTTTCAGCAAAGGAAGCTTCACGTAAAAAATAGATCCCTCATCATCAACTGTTTCAAACCATATTTCGCCGTGAGCCTGCTCAACAATACTTTTACTCATCGCAAGCCCCAATCCTGTTCCTGATGTTTTAGTGGTGAAATTTGGCATGAATATCTTATCGCGTGTTTGAGCCGGAATACCTCCCCCATTATCGCGGATGCTAATTGTAATATAGTCACCGTTAACCCGTTCGGTTACTTCAACAAGTCGCTGCTCCTGATTTTCGGGCGCTTCAATTGCATTTTGCATCAGGTTAGTAAATAACCTGTTCAATTGTGTTTTATCAGCAAACAACATAACTTTCTGAGAAACCGGTTCCCATAAAAAATTAACGTTATCCATCGCTTCGTATAACGATGACAAAGAATATATCAATTCGTGCAGATCGAATACCTCGTTACGGGGATTACCAATATTGGCGAACTGCGAAAAATCGGATGCTATTTTAGACAGGTGATCTATTTGTTCAATTAATGTACGCGCTACATTTGCGGTCATTTCCTTTACATTAGTAGAATTATTATCGATTGCCTTCTGCAGGTATTGAATACTTAATTTCATAGGGGTGAGCGGGTTTTTGATCTCATGCGCCACCTGCCGTGCCATTTGTCTCCACGCTCCTTCTCTTTCGCTTTTTGCCAGCGCCTCCGCGCTTTCATCAAGTTTATGCACCATCTTATTATATTCCTTTACAAGCTCCCCAATCTCATCGTTTCTTTTCCATTCAATTTCCTGGTTGATTTTCTGCAGGTTAATATCACGCATTTTCTGACCAATAAGTGTGAATGAGTGTGTAATGCGATTGGTAATAAATAACGCTATCGCCCCCGCCACAAGGAATATAAATGCATTTAAATTGATAATAGTAACAAGGAAGTTGGATATCTCCTGCTTAAGTTCACCCTGTGTACTGTAGGATGGGATATTCAGATATGCATAAGCCTGCCCCTGATCATCGCGAACGGGGCTGTACACACTAATATAATCCACCTTTCCCATTTCTTCGTTAGTCACGAACTGAACAGCTTTTCTGTTATTCAGGTTATAAAACGCAAGCGGATTCATTTTTTCGCTTAATACTCCTTTATTATAAATAAGCGGGTTCGATGAAACCCTTAATGTACCCGAAGTATCATATAAGTTTACATCGGTGCCATGTATTTCAGAAATTTCCTGCATCAATTCTTCTACTTCCTGGTTGGCACCTGTTTCGAATAATAATATTCCGTTATTAAACGAAGTATGATCATCAAGTTGATTCTGTACCTCATTGACCATGATCTGTATCGCACGACTCAGTTTGTCCTGGTTGTTTCTGTCATATCGTTTTACAAAAAACAGGATCGTGGCCACACCGATCACTATAAATGACAATAAATTCACCAATAATAATGTACTATGGATCTGTGAGCGAATGCTGAATTGAAAATATTCCGCAAGCGCTCCTTTTTTAAATCTCGATTTAACCAAAAATGCCGTGGTGCGGTAAACAAACAGCAACAGCAAAAACGTACTGAATAAATAAGAAAACAGTGTTATCCCTTCTATAAACGAATTATCTTTTTTGGCAATAATGACCAGCTTTTGTGATGAAGCGCGATACCACAGCTCTTCAAAATCATTGTTTTTTCTTCTTTCAAACTCAAATTTTGGTAACTGATCAAGCGATAGCCTAGTAGGAAATGGATAGTCGTTGTAATAATTTACCAGATCCATATTACTGTACACCCCATAGTAATAACCGGGTGAATATTCCGGAACATATTCTTTAGTTTGCCTGAATAATTCAGGGATCAATGCATCGCTTTTATATCTTTTTGGTTCAGATAAAACAAAGAAATAACCAATATTCACTCCAAACGAATCTGCTATTTCTTTTTTGTAGATATATGAAAATTTGTCGAACGACTTTTCAAAATACCTGAGGTCTGCAATACTTGTTTGTTTCCCCTGTATCCTGAATATAGTATTCAGTGTATCATACGAAACAGGCAGTCCATTAAACAATGGCTTCTCCGAACCGTCGAACGTAAATATTTGTGTGTCATATTTATCAAGATAAGCACTAAAGCTTTTTTTAATAATACTATCTTTTAATTCATTATTACCCTCCGGGGTCTTGAATCTTGCAAAATTTCTTTGCAGGAATTCGTTATCAAAATAAGTAAGGGCAATGCTCAACAGCCTTTCGCTTGAAGGATCAGCTTTCAGTGCCAGTTTTTCTGCAAATGATTTTCTTTGCTCATATTCTATTTTCTGGTTCTCGAATATAATCACTCCCGTAATCGAAAAAGAAAACACAAATAACCAAAACAACACTTCAGAAATATTCAGCCGGCTGTTAATACCCGAGAATATTTTCTGTTGCATTGTCAATATATATACCACCAGCCATATTAATACGTACAGGTTCAGTTCAAGGACTATAGTATTCCTGGTAAACGTGAGGATGGCCAACCCCACAAAAACGGTTGTCACTACTACCGCATATATTGACCCTTTACTTAGGGGTTTGAGAATATTTAATAAGGTCTGTGAAAAGAAAAAATAGCTGATCGATAATGTTCCCAATATCAAAAATCCAATAAAACTGTACTTAGTTAAGCTGAAGAAATTTGTAACATTAAAAGATATCTGTGCATCCGATACCAGGCTTTGCAATATATCAGCAAAAATAAATGTTACTGAAACCAGCAGGGTGAGCAGGAACAGGATACATAACATGTTCAGCCATTCAGGTCTCAGGGGTTTTGTTGATTCAGCCGGAAGCCTGCGACTGATAAATAATATTAACCAGCAGAACAACACACTATTGATCATCAAATCTCCAAGCGAACTGAATACAAAGCTGGAACTGTAAATAGCGGGATCAAACAGCTCAAACTGTCGTAATTCGAGGAGATCGGGATAATAATAAGTGATCAGTCTCAATATCACAATCATAACAGACAGAAAGGCTGTACCCCAGGGCAGTCCGAATTTAATATAAATATGGTGAGCAGATTGATGAATATAAATGAACAACAGGAATATGCCCATCAACCCGAATATTCTTGACCACCAACTACCTTGCTGTTGGTTCTGCACAGTTTTTTCGAGGTAAAACAATATGTTTCCATAAGAACTTTTAATAGGATAATCTGTTGGCGTAAATGTAATATCAACCCTTCGTCCGGCCTCAGGATAGGCCGCAAATTCTTTTTGCAGGTTCTCAATCTCCACAAAATATTTCCACATGATCGGTATTAAACCTTCAACCGAAATATTTTGTCCGTCATGCAATTGTACAATCTTACTGACATGAACATATAAACCGTTGCTGAGCCGGACAATGCGGCTAACATCAGTTTCATTCATAATATTTATCGGAGGAAGGGCCCGTTGTGTGTTCCAGAATAATAGTTTATGCTCGTTACCAGTATCTTTACTATAAATAAAAAAGAAATATTCTTTTTCGTTATCAGAAAAGTCAAGCAGTTTCTGTTCCGTATAAGTTCTGTTGACCAATGAAACAAGCAGCGCTGTATCTGCAGAAACTTTCTTGAAATCCTTTTCCTTTTTGATAATGTCATTCTGGATAAGGCTGGCATAATATGGGGAAGAGGTACTGCCAACAATAAACTTGTTGACAAACCATGCAAAAAGGAATAATCCTACTGCTGCCAGCAAAATAAAAAATCTGCGTCCGCCCAATCTATTTAGATAATCTTTCAAAAAGCTGTGTTTTGTTTTTTAATTGAGTTCCAGATGCTATCCATTTCCCCGAGAGTCATTTCTGAGAGCGGTTTACCTTGCTGTAAGGCAACTTCTTCCATTTTTGTAAATCGTGATATAAACTTTTTATTGGTGCGGGAGAGCGCATTGTCGGGATCAATCTTTAGAAACCGTGCATAATTGACAAAAGAAAATAAAACATCACCAAATTCGTCTTCGATCTTATCTGTGCTTCCAGTTTGTATAGCTTCTTTGAGCTCATTGATTTCTTCTTCTACTTTATCCCACACCTGTTCGCGGTTATCCCATTCAAATCCCACCTGTTTTGCTTTTTCCTGTAATCTTGCGGCTTTGACCAACGCAGGGAGAGAACCAGGCACGCCACTCAAAACAGAGGTTTTTCCTTCTTTCAATTTTAATTTTTCCCAGTTTCTTTTAACATCTTCTTCATTATTTACCTGGGTATCGCCGTAAATATGCGGGTGGCGGTGTATAAGTTTTTCGCTCACAGCAGTCATTACATCTTCTATTGTGAATTGTTTTTCTTCTGAAGCAATTTTTGAGTAGAACAAGATATGCAGCATAAGGTCGCCCAGTTCTTCCTTCATTCCTTTCCAGTCGGTTGCGGTAATGGCATCCACAAGTTCATATAGTTCCTCTATAGATTGCGCCCGAAGTGTGTGAATCGTTTGTTTTCTGTCCCACGGGCATTGCTCCCTCAATTCATCCATAATGTGCTTAAGTCTTATAAAAGCTTCCTGCATCGACTTTTGGTCCTGTTGTTCCACCTATAAAATTTTGACTAAAAATACGCAATCGCCCGTTTAGAAAGAGAAAAAGAAAGATATTCGCATTATATGAAAACAAGCTGTTTAACCGTTATTCTACTGACAGGCTTTTTTACCTCTTTTTCCCAATATTATTATCGCGATCTGGTACTGACCAGGCAGGCTTTCGGGCAAATGCAACGCCTTAAAGATGCGGGAGTAAAATCAGTGAGGCTTACCAGTTTTGAAAGCGACAACCAGCCTACAGAGCATTTTAAAGTATCCCAGGAAATAACTAATAATTATACCCAGTTGAATACTTCGCTGGAATCTGTTGTAAGTGGTGCTTCCCTATTGATCAGTTATTTTAATGCAGCGGGCCTCCTAACGAAAACTATCGATACAACCGACGGCGCGGCAAGTGTGACTGAATATTTTTATAATACCAAAAACCAGGTACAGAGAATCTTAAATAATGCAACTTCAAAGGGCCAGGCAACAGAAAAAGAAGAACATATATGGATGTATGGACCGGATGGAAAACCGGTTAAAATGTTCCGCGTAAAAAATAATAATGACACCACATACGTGAGTTTTGCAACTGACGAGTCTGGAAATATTGCAGAAGAAAACAGTACCCGCAAAGGCGTTAAATTACCCTCATTTTTTTATTATTATAATGAAGAAAATAAAATAACAGACGTTGTCATCTATAATGAAAAAGTAAAACGTTTATTACCTGTTTATATATTTGATTACAACGAAATGGGACTCATCAATTCAATGCTTACCGTTCCCGAGGGCAGCGACGACTACCAGAAATGGAACTACTCATATAACGATGATGGCTTAAAAATAAAAGAAACAGGATATAATAAAAGAAAACAGCTATTGGGTACAATAGAATATTCATACAGATAATTCTTATACCAGCTTATTCAGAACTTTTTTAAGATCGACACCTTTGCCTAAAACTGGCTTGAAAATATCACCTTCTGATTTAATTCGCTGAATAGCATTTTTAATAGTAAAATCTTTTAGAGAAAGTCCTTTTTTAACTTCCTCCCAATGCAAAGGCATAGATACGGTGGCCCCAGGTTTGGGACGCGCGGAATAAGGAGCAGCCAGTGTAGCTGCAGGGCGATTCTGCAAAAAATCCACATATAATTTACCCCTGCGTTTTTTCACCGCCCGCTCCACACTGGTAATATCAGGCAATTGCTCTACCACCTGCATAGCTATCCACCTGCCAAATAATTGTGAATCATCATAAGAATATTTTGGAAGCAGGGGGATATATACATGCATTCCTGTTGAGCCCGATGTTTTACAATAACCCTCTACTCCAATTGCATCAAGAATATTTTTTACTGTTTGCGCTACGGTAATCACCTGTTCGAAAGTATTTTTAGGACCTGGGTCAAGATCGATCAGGCACCAGTTGGGATTATCAGGTTTTTTATTTGTACTGCTCCATGGATGAATTTCAATACAACCTAAATTAACCATATATAAAAGGTCAGACTCTTTATTACATAACATGTAATTTTTATCTTCATCTTCGCTGGTAGTATATGGCATTGTTTCTATCCAGCCGGGTACTTTTCCAGTTACATCTTTCTGGTAAAAACTTTGCCCGTTAATTCCGTTTGGATAACGGTTCAATGATTGCGGGCGATTTTTTAAATAAGGTAATAGATAAGGAGCAACCTGGTAATAATAATTCAACAGATCGCGTTTTGTATATTTTTCTTTCGGCCAGTATATTTTACTGAGATTACTGAATTTTAATTCGTTGCCATTTATTTTTTTAACCTGTGTTTCTTCTGTAGGATTTAAAAGAGTTTTTCTGTCTTTGGAAGAAGGTGCCATGAGTATTTTATTTGTCGATTTTGAATGCCTGCTCTCTCCCTTTGAAAAAGGAGGGCTTTGGGATTTATTTTCAGACGAAGACTGTAGGGAAATTTCTTTCGGGATTTCTCTTGCCACATCCTTAGCCTTTTTATCTTCACGCATACCTTCAAAAGAGGGATGGCGCATTACTCCATCACTGGTCACTTCAGCATAACTCACTTCACAAACCAGTGCTGGTTTTAACCATGTAACCGTAGCGTGTGGAGGATTCGGACGAAAACGGGAAGGTTTATTATAGTCCGGTTCTTCTGCAAAAGGGGCCTTCCCGGTAATTAAAGGTTTGAATTTCTCCATCATTTCCTTCTGCACTTTTTCGGTAAATCCTGTTCCTATTTTACCGGTGTATTCAAATCTTCCATTTTCATACACACCCACTAATAAAGAGCTGAATAATTTACTGGTGCCGTCATTCACTGTAAATCCGCCTATTACTACCTCATGACGTTTATTCAGTTTTATTTTTACCCAGTTTCGCGTGCGGTTGCCCTGTACATATACGCTATCTGCTTTTTTAGCAATAAAACCTTCGAGACCCATATTACCTGCCGCCTCCATAAATTCAGTGGCAGAGGTTTCGAAGTTCTCACTCATCCTGATTATTCCCTCTGGTGGTAATTTTGCTCTTAAGATTTCTCTTCTTTTGATCAATGGAAATTGAGTCAGATCATGGCCGTCAAGCCATAAAATATCAAATACGTAATAAATTAATTCTCCATCAGCTTCGCTGCGCCAGTTTTGTAATGAACCGAAGTTAGTTACCCCTTTATCGTTGATCACTGCTATTTCACCATCTACTATTCCATAAACACCCCAGGCTTTTACTGCTTCGTAAACGGGATAAAATTTGTCATTGAATGATTTATTGTTCCGGGAAATTAAATTGATTTCTTTTTTATTGCACATTGCCAATGCGCGGTATCCGTCCCATTTAATTTCATAAAGCCATCCTGGTTCATCGAATGGTTTATCGATGAGTGTGGCAAGCATGGGCGATGCGGTTTTTGGAAAAGGAGATCCAGGTGCTGATGAAAGATCAATGTTTAGTTTTTTTTTAGAAATCCCCCGTTTCGATTTCGTCGAAACTTCCCCCTTTTTCAAAGGGGGAGGGGAAACCAATGAGTATTTTTTAACAGACCGATCTTCTCTCTTTGAAAAAGAGGGTCTTTTTGATTTACTCCCTAATGTGGGCTGCCGGGGGATTTTGCCTGTAGTTTTGGATCTATTGCTCTCCCATATCTTATCAGTAGATACAGCAACTTTCGCAATCGTTTTGCCAGATACAACTGATTTATCCATTTTAGTAATATCTGTTCTGGATGCGAATTTATCCTTATGCTTAATTAACAACCATGCATTTTCTCCCATTCCATTAGTGCGTACTAAAGCAAACTCACCTTTCAATTTTTTACCGTTTAATACAATTTTCAGGTTGCCTTCTTTTAATTGTTTTAAAAGATGTTTTTCCTGTTCTTTTTTAGTTTTAAGTTCTTCAATAGGGGTATATGTGCCTTCGTCCCAAACGATGACAGTTCCTGCGCCATAATTGCCTTTAGGGATGATTCCCTCAAAGTCGCGGTAATCGTAGGGGTGATCCTCCACCATCATTGCCAGGCGTTTAGTAGTAGGATCAGTTGATGGACCTTTGGGAACTGCCCAGCTTTTCAATACCCCTTCCATTTCGAGGCGGAAGTCATAATGCAACCGCGAGGCATCGTGTTTCTGGATAACAAAGCGAAGCTCTTTAGCTGAAGGTTTTCCGCCTGTGGGCTCCGGGGTGTCTTTAAACGAGCGCTTTTGTTTGTATTTGGTGAGTGCCATGCATCAAGATGGCTAAATTATTATGCCAATGCGCCGCTTGCCCCGCACATTCCCTTCAGGAATGCTTTGGAATGATTAGTCAGTCTGTGCGTGTCATTGTAGAAAATGCAACAATCTATATACTTATTTACTAATTCATTGCCTCGTCGGCGAGGTATAATATGGATTCATAATTCTGCTTTACGGCTTCAGTCATCGCCATTTCGCAGGTTTTGGTAGAAGAATAATAGCCTTCGTATTGATTTTGTTTTACTTCTGCAGCTTCGTGATGAGTAGCAGAGGCTGTGAGCTCTGGAAATAAAAATCCGCGGTCACCAGCCATACCACAACAACCTGCGTATGCAGGTACCGTAACCTTTTCCGCAAAACTATTCGCAATTTTAATAAACTTATTTTGTGTCCCCATTTTCTGTAACGAACAAACAGGGTGCAATACAATATTACCTTTTTTGTTAACCGTCATCGGACGGGTAATAATAAGATCATGCAGGTAATCCACGCTATCCATGATCTTTAATATATCAAATCGTTTTTTATTTTCATCGGTCAATGCATGACGAATATTATGCAAAGTGTACGCGCATGAACTTACATCGATAACTACCGGCACCTCTCCCTGTTTTGTCCATTCCCACATTTTATCAATAATATCATTCGCGGTATGTTTATATGCACCAGCAAACCCTTTAGAGGAAAATATTTGTCCGCAGCAACTGCCTTTAATATTATCCGGAATAATTACAGAAACTCCCGCTTTACGCGAAACATTAATAAATGTTTCCATAATATTCTTTTTACCGTTCACTCCTTTCCCAAGTAATCTTGAAATACATGCTGGAAAATAAATGATTTCGCTGGTGGCGCCAGTGATATTTTTTGGTAAAAGGGGCTTCGATTGTAACTGGGGCGACCACAATGGAAAAGCAGGAACAATTTTGCGTATTCCTTTTGTAACATTGATCATCGCCTTTTTACCAAAAATATTATTTATACCCACCCCTATACCCAAACCAATACCTGCAAAAAATTCAACGGTTTTAAAGTTTTTTGAAACAATAAGCGCTATTTTATTAGCAAAGCCGGAATGATTTTCACGCCTCAATCTTTTAACAAGATCACCTGTATTAATATAAACCGGGCACGCGGTAGCACATAATCCATCCAATGCACACGTTTCAAGCCCATCGTATTGAAAATCGTGCAGTAATGTATCGTGAGTCTTTTTATCGCCAGAAGCTTTTAACCTTTGCAGTTCCCTTCTAATCACAATTCTGCGGCGTGGCGTGGTAGTAATATCCCTGCTTGGGCATTTATGCTCACAATAACCGCATTCAATACATCTATCCACCTCCTCCTCTACTGTTGGCAATTCTTTTAAATTACGAACGTGCGCATCGGCCTCACTATTAATAATAACCCCGGGATTCAGCAAGTTATGCGGGTCAACACATTGTTTCAACCGCTTCATTATCGCATAAGCATCGGCGCCCCATTCTGTTTCTACAAATGGTGCAATGTTACGTCCGGTGCCATGTTCGGCCTTTAATGCACCGTCATATTTTTTAACGACCAGTTCAACTACAGCTTTTAAAAATTCATCATACTGTTCTATCTCATTTGAATTATTAAAAGACGGGGTAATTACAAAATGTATATTACCATCTTTAGCATGGCCAAAGATGATTGCATTATCATAATTAAATTCAACAAATAATTTCTGCAGGTCAATGATGGCATCACCTAGTTTTTCTACAGGAAAAGCAACATCCTCCAGCACTACTGTTGAACCACTTTTTCTTACTGCACCAACAGCGGGGAATAATCCTTTTCTCACTTTCCATAAAAATGCCTGTTCGTCATAATCTGTAGTGAACACAGGTTCAGAGAGCATGGACAATCCAGGCGCCGATAATAAAAAGTTATTTACTTTGGCCTGTAATAATTCAGGAGAATTTTCCTGGAACTCTATTAATAAAGCAGAAGCAGCCTCTGGCAAAGTTTTTACATCTGCTGGCATTCCAGGCATCATTTCAACAGATCGTAAAGATGCGCGATCCATTAATTCAACCGCCTCTGCCCCGGCATTTTTTAACGGCACAATAGCCTGGCAGGCAGCATATATATCAGGAAAATATAAGAGTGCGGTCGATTTATACTGAAAATCGGGTACCGTATTTAATACTGCTTCTGCAATAAATGCCAGCGTACCCTCTGCGCCAATCAATAAATGGGCAAGGATCTGCAAAGGATGTTCATGATCAATAAACGAATTAATAGAATATCCAACAGTATTCTTGGTAATATATTTATTTCTTATCCTATTGAACAATGCAGGGTCGGCAAGGATTTCTTCACGAATATTCTTCAGTTCATTAAATATCTCCGGGCATTCATTTTCAAAACGAATAAAATCCGATTCAAGCTCAGTATTAAAAGTCTTACCACCGGGTAAAATAAAGCGGATATATTTTGTGGTGTGATAAGCATTGAGTGCAACACCACAACACATACCACTTGAGTTATTTGATAATATTCCTCCCATCATTGCGGCAGTAATGCTTGATGGATCGGGGCCTATTTTCTTTTTGTGTTTATGCAGGTATGCATTTACCATTGCACCGGTAATCCCGGGTTGAACGCGCACCTGCTCCGCATTATTTTCTATACTTAGTTTGTTCCAGTACTGGCTAAGGTCAACAAGAATGCCATCAGTAATTGACTGACCCGATAAGCTTGTACCGCCGGTCCTGAAAACCAGTGGTAATTTTTGTTCGTGGGTAAAATGAAAGAGATCAATAATTTCCTTTTCAGAAACAGGTTTTACCACTGCTTTGGGAAGTAAAAAATAGAATCCCGCATCTGCGCCATAGGAAACCAAATCGATATATCTTGTTTTGACGCGTTCTTCGGGAATTATTTCAAAAATCCCCCGTATCACCTCCGGTGATACTCCCCCCTTTTTCGAAGGGGAAGAAGGAACTCCCGATGTTTTCTGCGCCATGCTAACTGTTCAGTTTAGTAAATCCACCGTCTATAGGATAATCACATCCTGTAACAAACGATGCTTCATCCGAGCAAAGATACAAAGCCAGGTGTGCTATTTCTTCCGGCTTACCCATTCTTCCTATAGGTTGTGTAGCTGATAGTTTTTTAAACATTTCCTCTTCACGTCCAGGATAATTCTTTGCCAGGAATCCATCTACAAATGGAGTATGCACACGCCCGGGAGAAATACAGTTACAACGGATATTATCACTTAAAAAATCTTTGGCAACCGACAGTGTCATTCCTACTACTGCACCCTTTGTCATTGAATAAGCAAAACGATCCGCAAGTCCCACTGAAGAAGCAACTGAAGCGAGATTTAATATTACCCCGCCTTTTATTTTTAATTTAGGAATTGCATTTTGTACAACATGATAAACGCCTTTTATATTCACCGAGATCAGTCTTTCAAAATCCGCTTCAGAGGTTGTTTCTGCAGTACCTATATGCGCAATGCCTGCATTATTCACAACAATATCAATAGCTGGAATATTTTCGATAGCTTCTTTTACATCAGCATAAGAAGCGACGTTACATTTCTGAAATACTGCATCGCCTCCGTTCTTTTTTATTTCATTTATGGTTGAAGAAGCGCCTCCTTCATCGAGATCAAGTATAAATACTTTCGCTCCCTGTTTAGCAAACACTGTTGAAATAGCCTTGCCGATCCCGCTGCCGCCTCCGGTAATTAACGCGATTTTTCCTTGTAAATTGAACATATCTTTTTTGTTAGATTTAGTAGGGTGAAGGGCTCACAGAGGTCCAGCCGCCATCAACCACAAGACTCTGCCCTGTAATATGGCGTGCATTTTCAGAAACAAGGAAAATTGCCGCGTTGGCAATATCCATTGTTGATGCTGGTCGGCCTATAGGCGTTAATCTTGACCAGGTATCTGCATAAGTCGGGTCGTCGAGTGTTCTTTCCGTTAATGTAGCGCCGGGCGCTATTGCATTAACATTAATTCCATACTGCGACACCTCTATTACCATATTTTTTGCGAGCATTTCGAGTGCAGCTTTTGTCATACCATAGGCACCGAGGTTCTTATGCGCCTGGTGACCAGTTACGGATGACATAAACAATATAGATCCGCCCGACTTCTGGCTGATCATTTGTTTTGCAGCCTGCTGCGCCAGAAAAAATGAGCCGCCCAGGTTCACGTTTAATACACGATAAAACGATTCGGGAGGGTATTCGAGGAAATCACCAAATAAGGTAATGCCTGAATTTGCGATTGCGATATCCAGCCTGCCGTAGTTATTAACAGCAGCACTTACTAATTCTTTGATAAAGGTAATATCTGAAGAATCTCCTGGCATCGCGGTACATTTACCGCCAGCTTTATTTATTTTATCGGCCGCTGATATTGCAAGTTTAGCGTCAATATCGTTTAATATTACGGAGAGG
>CAYLVR010000014.1:15579-19331 GCA_964387165.1 uncultured Chitinophagaceae bacterium
GCCATGAAGTGCCAGTTGGGAGCATATTTGAAAACCTATACCCTGCCCGGCACCGGTTACTATCGCTACCTTGTTCTTAAAACTATCCTGGTTCATCTGTAAATTTAGTGTGAATCTCTTGAAACAATACTTCCCGATCCTCCTTTAAGAAAATCGAAATCTGCACCCAGGCAAGCCTGTTCTACGTGCTGGGTATAAAGATAAGCATACCCTCTTTTTATATTGTTAGTTTCTGCATGATATTCCTGTTTTCTTCTGGTTAGCTCTTCGTCGGGAACCGCTAAATGCAGTGTACGGTTATGAATATCCAGTTCTATCACATCCCCTGTTTTTACTACGGCGAAGTTTCCGCCTGCCGCGGCTTCAGGACAAACATGCAGTACAACGGTTCCAAAGCCTGTTCCGCTCATGCGGCCGTCTGATATACGAACCATATCAGTAATTCCTTTTTCCAGCATTTTTTTCGGTAACCCCATATTGCCCACTTCGGGCATACCGGGATATCCTTTCGGGCCCACATTTTTTAGCACCAGTATATTTGTTTCATCTACTTCAAGATCAGGGTCATCGATCCTGTTTTTATAATCTTCAATATTTTCAAAAACAATTGCCTTACCGGTATGTTTCATTAAATGCAAGCTCACTGCATTCGGTTTTAATATCGCCCCTTCCACACATAAATTTCCTTTCAGCACAACAATACCTGACTCTTTTTTGAATGGTTTATCAATAGGAGAAATCACATCTTCATTGATACTTTGTGCATTGATTACGTTTTCGAAAATGGTTTTCCCATTGGCAGTAATACAATCCTGATGAAGCTGACCTATCAATTCTTTCATTACTGCGGGAAGTCCGCCGGCGTAATAAAGATCTTCCATAAAGTAGCTTCCTGATGGCTGCAGATTAGCCAGTAAAGGAGTTGTGGCAGATAAGGAATCAAAATCCTCGATAGTGAGATCAACACCAATTCTTCCTGCGATGGCCATCAAATGGATCACAAAATTTGTAGAACCACCTATTGCTGCATTTACTTTAATGGCATTCTCAAACGCTTTACGGGTCAGTATATCCGAAAGTTTAAGGTCCTCTTTTACCATTTCCACGATACGAACGCCCGACAATTGCGCCAGTACTTTGCGGCTCGCATCAGCAGCGGGAATAGCGGCGTTTTCAGGAAGTGAAATTCCCAGCGCCTCTACCATACATGCCATTGAGGAGGCTGTACCCATAACCGCACAATGTCCGCTACTGCGGCACATACCCGCTTCGGCAAGATTCAGCTCCGCTTCGGTCATGAGGCCAGAGCGCACATGATCGGTAAACCGCCAAATATCACTTGTTCCTATGTTTTTTCCCCTGAATTTACCTGTAAGCATTGGGCCGCCAGAGACAACGATGGTTGGTATATTCACACTACAGGCACCCATTACAAGCGCCGGTGTTGTTTTGTCGCAACCGCATAACAATACTACACCATCAACCGGGTTAGCGCGTATCGATTCTTCCACATCCATGCTTACCAGGTTACGAAACAGCATGGCAGTGGGTTTCATCAGCGTTTCTCCCAGCGACATTACGGGAAATTCGACCGGAAATCCACCAGCTTCAAGTATTCCGCGTTTAACAGATTCAGCTATATCTCTGAAATGAGCGTTGCAAGGAGTTAATTCGGACCAGGTATTACAAATGCCAATAACAGGCTTTCCTTTAAATTCGTATGTTGGTATTCCCTGGTTTCGCATCCAGGCCCGGTAGATAAAACCGTCCTTTCCTTTTTTCCCAAACCAGCCTTGACTTCGAAGTTCGTTTTCCATTCTTTATAAAAGTATGTATTAGAGATTTGTTAAAATGTCGTCATATTAGCATGTTCTTTCCATCAATTATCCTTAATTGTGCACACACTCTGGCCCATCTCGAAAAAAAAATGTAATTTCCTCCTTTAGATTGCTTTAAACCTAAACATGAGATGCGGCTGCTACACACAGAGATTACACCTCTTACAAACGAGTTTTTATGTATTGAATTAAGGGACCAGCAATTTTTCCAATCACCCTACTATTCTCAACCCGTTTTTCACGCACATCCTGAACTTGAACTTGTATTGATTTTGGAAGGCTACGGCACAAGGATCATTGGCGATACGGTAGAGCCTTTTGAAGCCGGGGATATGGTTTTTATTGGTTCAAATGTACCACATGTATGGCTAAGCGACGAGGCATTTTATAAAGAAAACTCCAAACTTCATTCGAGACTGATCATTACTTATTTTAATCCCAATAAGTTTAAAGAGGTTTTTGAATCTGTAAAGGAATTTGAAAGCATCCGCGATATTATCCGCCAGGCCTCAAAGGGCATTAAAATATTTGGGGAAACAAGAAAGATCATTGCCGATAAATTATTTGATATATCTTCTAAATCAGGATTTGAAAAGATTGACGGGCTACTGCAGATTATGAACCTGATCTCTATCTCACAGGAGAGAAGTTTTATTATTAATAAAGAATTAGATGATTCAGATCAACAATATTCAGACAGGCTAATTGAGGTCATCAAGTTTATAAAAGAAAACCTGCATAACCAGATATCGCTGAAACAGGTTTCTGAAATTGCTTGTATGACGGAACAGTCGTTCTGTCGTTTTTTCCGCAATCGTACCAAAAAGAGTTTCTCGCAATATTTATTGGACCAGCGCATTTCTTATGCGTGTAAACTGTTAATTCAATCTGATAAATCTATTTCTGAAATATCCGATCTGTGTGGATATAAATCGAGTTCGCATTTCTGTAAGGTGTTTAAGGACCAGATTAATCAGAGCCCCTACCAATATAAAAGAAGTTTGCAGAGAAAGGCGAGTTAGAACCCTTCTTTCAGCCTCGCTGAAACTTTTCCCTTTTTAAAGGAGGAGCCGGCAGTTATGTTTTATTTTTTACCTGTTTGAGAAATCTTGTAATTAAAAATATAGAACTGAAAGTGAGTCCGAGTATTAAACCGAACCACATACCTGCAGCGCCATACCCAAGATTCACTCCGCAAAAATAACCTACGGGGATACCAATTACCCAATAAGAAACAGCAATTAGCCATGTAGGAACTTTTACATCTTTTATACCACGTAATAATCCGGCACCGATGGCCTGTGTGCTATCTGAAATCTGGAACACGGCAGCAAACAATAATAATAAAGCAGATAATTCAATCACCTGTACTCTATTAACATCATTATCATTGATAAAATAAGTTGGTAAATACCATCGGAGTGCAACAAAAAATACCGCGCATAATATTCCATATATTAAGGCAGTATAAATAGTGCTTTTGCCTATTGCAGAAATCTTAAGCCAGTTATGCCTGCCAAAAGCATTGCTTACACGAATAGAACCCGCCTGCGATAATCCCATCGACACCATAAATGTAAATGATGCGCAACTAATAGCAATCTGGTGCGATGCCTGGGCCACGGCACCCATGGTTCCCACTAATATTCCTGTAACCGCAAATGCACCAGCTTCCATTCCTATTTGTAAACTGCTAGGTACACCTATTCGTAAAAGTTCTTTAAATGTTCCTGTTTTTAGTCTCCATTGCGAACGGCCCACTGCAATATATTTTCGGAAAGTAGGATGTTTTAGCACTACTAATAATAGTACAATGAAAATAAATGAGCGGGTAATTAATGTACCCCATCCTGCTCCTGCCAGTTCTAACCGTGGAAACCCCCAGTTGCCATAAATCAATAACCAGTTAATAAA
>CAYLVR010000014.1:19341-34527 GCA_964387165.1 uncultured Chitinophagaceae bacterium
ACTGCGGTCATAAATAAATACAAATAAGTACAAAGTTAATGAATATATTTATTGGCAATGAAATTAACGACAATAACATCGCTGTGCGGGTGTATTCCAATCCGTCACAGAATTGTTTAAGGGTCATAAACAGCAACATTGGGATCATAGATATCCCCATTAATTTCATAAAAGGAAGCGCTATTTCAACCACTTCAGGATCCTGTCCCAGATGATGTAAAATATTTCTTCCAAAAACAAGGGTAAGGGAAATTATTATGGCGGTTATGGCACATAAAATAAATCCATTAAAAAGATAATGTGAAACCTGTTGTGCATCTTTTTTACCATTGGCCAGGGAAACCATTTGGGAAACGGATATAGTCATACCAATTCCGAATACAAAAGGAATATTAATGACACTCAGCACAAGAGAGGTAGCTGCAAGATGAATATGACTGATATCACCCACCATTGCAGAATCAATTAAATGGAGTGCCATCTGTGCAAGTTCTCCAATAATTATCGGAACAGCCAGTTGTAGAGTTTGTTTTGCCTCTCCTCTCATGATCGTTAATTAAAAAGCACGCGAAACTAAGATATAGTTTATAATTATTAGACACTCTCCCCGACCTAAGAGGCTGATATTGAATTATAATTTACGTACGGCTTTCTATTATCGAACGGTCAACATTTTGTTCCGCCTGTCTTTCGCTTTGGATCTGTTTTAGTTTTTTTCCGTAAGAAAATTTCGTGATCAATACAAATAATACCGGCACAACAAATATAGCAAGGGTTGTTGCAGAGATCATACCGCCGAAAACCGTCCACCCAATTGTTTTACGGGACTCTGCTGCTGCCCCACTTGCAAATGCCAGTGGTAGCACACCTAATATAAATGCAAGAGAAGTCATTATGATAGGACGCAAACGTAATCCCACAGCCTGTATTGTTGCATGCACCACATCGATTCCTTTATCCACCCTTTCTTTTGCGAATTCAACAATAAGGATCGCATTTTTTGCAGCCAGCCCTATCAATGTAATTAATCCGATCTGCGCATAGATATTATTTGATAAAGAAGGAATAAACGTAAGTGTTAAGATAGAACCAAATGCGCCTATAGGTACTGCGAATAATACAGAGAACGGAACAGACCAACTTTCATATAAAGCTGCGAGGAACAGAAACACGAATATGATTGATATTGAAAATATGACCACCTGCTGACTACCAGCTTTAATTTCTTCGCGGCTCATTCCCGAAAATTCATATCCATAGCCTTCAGGTAAAGTTTTAGCGACTTCTTTGAGCGCCTCTATTGCCTCACCGCTACTTACGCCTGGTGCCGGGGAACCATTAATTTCCACTGAACGGTAAATATTAAAATGTGAAATAACAGCAGGCGCTTCAATCACCTTGGTAGTGATTAATGAGCCGAGGGGGATCATATTTCCCTGGCTATTGC
The DNA here is from genome assembly GCA_964387165.1 of uncultured Chitinophagaceae bacterium. GTDB lineage: Bacteria > Bacteroidota > Bacteroidia > Chitinophagales > Chitinophagaceae > Flavitalea. Next base: position 20,789 of record CAYLVR010000014.1, read on the forward strand.
GCACATAGAATTTCTCTATATCTTTTAATGTGCTTCTAAAACTACTATCTGCCTGCGACATTACACGGAAGTTCCTTCCATATAAATTAAAATCATTCACATAACTACTTCCTAAAAATGTAGATAATGTTGTATAAACTTCTGAAACCTGGACGCCTAATTTTTTTGCCTGGTCGCGATTAACATCCACCTGGTAACTCGGCGTGCGCGCATTAAAGAATGTATATGCGGCCCCAATTTCGGGACGCTGGTTTAATTTGGCCAGGAACTCACCGGTTACCTGTTCAAACTGTTGGATGTTATCTGTAGTTGTAGTTTGTTGTAATTGAAAAGTAAAACCAGAGGTTGCACCTAAGCCCGGAATGGCAGGAGGGGCAATTACTAATATTCTTGCTTCTTTAATATCAGCTACAGCTGCACGGATTTTATTCATTACATCTTGTGCATGCTGGCCCTTACCTTTCCTTTCTTCCCAGGGTTGAAGATTAATAAACACAGTGCCCGCATTCGATTTATTGGAGAAGCTGATAATATTTAACCCTGCCAGACCACCTACTACCCTTATTTCAGGGATTTCTCTAATTCTTTTTGCTATATCATTCAACATTTCAACACTTCTTGTAGTTGATGCTGCTTCGGGCATTTCGTAGGTAACTAAAATTCTTCCTTCATCTTCTGTTGGAATAAATCCTGACGGTTTATTCTGGAACAATAAAAACAACCCGATAAATAATACCACCAGCATTCCTATAACCCACGGTGTTTTTCTTATCCAGGATCCTACCGCTTTTGCATAACCATTTGTTACACGACCGAACCACGCGTTGAATGAAACAAAAAATCTTTCCAGCGCATTTCTTTTATCATTCTCCCCTTTAGATGGCCTGAGCATTATTGTACATAATGCGGGAGTAAGCGAGAGCGCCACAAATGCAGAAATTAATACAGATACTGCAATGGTGATTGCGAACTGCTGGTATAAACGTCCCACTATTCCGGGAATAAATCCAACAGGAATAAATACCGCTGCAAGAATTAAGGCAATAGCAATTACAGGTGCGGAAATTTCTTTCATCGCTTTTTGGGTGGCTTCTTTAGGCGACATTTTCTCCCGATCAATATTATGCTGAACGGCTTCTACCACCACAATTGCATCATCCACCACGATACCTATTGCCAGTACGAATGCAAATAATGTGAGTGTATTAATTGTAAAACCTAAAGGACCAAATAATATAAATGTCCCAATTAATGACACTGGTATCGCCAGTACACAAATTAAAGTAGCGCGCCAGCTTTGCAGAAATAGAAACACAACTAATACCACTAATATCAATGCTTCAACAAGTGTATGCAGTACTTCGTTAATTGAAGCCTTTACGACAGAAACCGTTTCAAGAGGAACAGAAAAATCAATATCTTTCGGGAATGTTTTCCTGAGATCTTCCATTGTTTTCATTAATCCTTCATAAGTTTCCAATGCATTTGCACCGGGAGCCTGGTAAACAAGCAGGAACGCAGCTGGTTTACCCATTGTGAATGAATTAATTCCATAATCGAAACGGCCCAACTCAATTCTTGCAACATCTTTTAGGTAAACAATACTTCCATCAGCAGGTCTTGTTCTTACAATAATATTCTCGAATTGCTCACGTGTATTAACACGGCTGTTGGTGAGTACACTATATTCAAATGTTTGTGTGCCAGGCTGTGGATTTCCGCCTACTGTACCGCCTGCTATCTGCAAATTCTGCTCCTGCAAGGAGGCATTTACTTCTGCAGGGGTGATTCCGAGAGCAGCCAGTTTTTCGGGGTTTAGCCAGATACGCATGCTAAAATCATCCGCACGTGAAAATACATCACCCACCCCTTTAACGCGCGTTATTGCATCCTTTACATACAGGTTCACAAAGTTCCCGATGAAGTTTGCATCGTGCGTTCCATTGGGCGAATAAAACGCCATAGCCACCATTATACTAGGGTTACGTTTTCTTGTAGTTAAGCCTAAACGTTTAACCGCATCGGGCAAGGTTGGTTCCGCAACACTTATACGGTTTTGCACATCCAGCGTAGCAATATTAATATCGGTGCCTACTTCAAAGTTTACGGTAATACTACTTTGTCCGTTACTAGTACTATTACTGGTCATGTATGTCATGCCAGGTGTACCATTTACCTGTGTTTCAATAGCAGTAGTAGTTGTTTGTTCAACCGTTTCAGCATCTGCACCGGTAAAGTTTCCCGATATTGACACTGTGGGTGGAGATATATCAGGATATTGAGCAACAGGTAAATTAATAAGTGAAATTAGTCCAACCAGTACTATCACTACCGAAACTACTATTGCTGTTACCGGCCGTTTTATAAAAATATCTGCTATCATTATTAATAATCTTTATTATTTTGGTTAACACCTGTTTCTGTCTATTGACAGTGGCACAAAGTACCAGAAAGGTTTAGCCTGATTTTCATTCGGGTATCGGGGGAACAGATTCAATCACTGAACCTTCTCTTAAATTCTGCACACCCTGTGTTACCACAGAATCACCCTGCTTTAAGCCTTCATCTATAATAACATTTTTGCCTATTACAGTTCCAATAGTTACTTTTTTCTGAGACACTTTATTGCTGTCATCCGGTACATATACAAAATATTTACCGAGCTGTTCAACAACTGCTTTATAAGGGATCATTAACGTATTTTCCGGTGCGCTCGTTTTCACACGAACTGTTCCGTTCATTCCCGCCCTAAGTGTTTCTTTATTATTAGGAAATACGAGCCTGGCTTTAATTGTTCCTGTCTGCGGATCAACAGCGCGGTCAAGAAATGCAAGGCTTCCCGGTGCGGGATAAATTATATTTCCAAATGCCAGTGTAAATGTTGAATCGGGTGTTTTTTTATTTACCAGGTTACTGAAATAAAATATTTCGCGCTGGGGAACATTAAAATCGACAGCCATTTCATTATCAGAGGAAACGGAATTAAGAACGGTTTGCCCGGCACTAACCGGTGCCCCTATTTTCACCTGTGATATTCCTATCAGGCCGTTAAAAGGTGCATATATTTTTGTATAACGTACGCTTGTTTGTGATGCAGAAATATTTGCCTTTGCAGCATCAACCTGTTTTTTAGCCACTTCGAGAGCAGCATCTGCATTATCTACAAGTTGTTTTGCAACTGCATCATTTTTTGCGAGTTCGTGATAGCGATCAGCATCTTTCTGAGCTTTTACAAGGTTTGCCTCCTGTGCACTTAAATTAGCCAGCGCCTGGTTATAATTTGCATTGTACAATTGAGCATCGATAGAATATAATAACTGACCCTTTGTAACTCTATCACCATCTTTAAAATGAATACCAGTAATATAACCATTTACCTGCGGACGCAAATCTACCTGGTTCAATGGAACAAGTGTCGCAGGAAATTCTTCATAATATGTTGCACTGCCCATCACTACGGGTTCCAGTAGTACTTTTACCGGAGGGGGGGCCATAGGAGTTGCCGGTTTGTTATTACCACACGATGAAGCTACTAATGAAACCGTAGCCAGTAAGTATATGAAATGCCTCATAAAAAGATATTAATAATTTATTTGTCCTAATGCACGTTGTAAATCGATCTTGCTAGCCAGCAAATTATACAACGAATTATAATAATTGATTTGCGCAGTGCGTAAATCGGTTTCTGAGTTAATGACTTCGAGATATGTTTTAATTCCTGAACGGTATTGTAATTGTATTACATCATATACTTCACGTGCCAGGTCAAGATTTTCTTTTAATGCAGTGTAATTGGCCCAATTACTTTTATAATTCGCCATTGCGCCGGTATATTCTGAATTTATTGAATTGCGAAGATTGGTAATTCCCAGTTTATTTCTTTGCGACTGCCATTGTGCTTCCTGGATCTCGGCTTTTCTTCTTCCTCCCTGGAAGATTGGAAACGAAAATGTCAGCAATCCAAAGGAATTGGGGTAGTTGATATCATATAATTTCGACAGTTGATTGTCCTGGTAATTAAAATTATATCCACCACTGGCGGTTAATGAAGGGAGAAAACTCCATTTAGCATACTTAAGATTTGCGTCCAGTAAACTTTGCTGGGTTTCCAGTTGTTTGTATTCTATCCGATTGGTATAATTAACTTCCTGCAATGTATCTGCTAAAGCCTCTTTTTCCATTTGTAAACTATCGTAAACTATATTTAGGGGAGCTTTATCCGGATACCCCATTAAGTACTTCAGGTATTCAGTCTTAGCCTTTAATATTTCTTCATTAGATTTTTTTGCAGCTCTCGCATTATTTAATGCAATCGTTGCTCTTTTATAATCGGTTTTATCGGTTATACCAGCTTGATATTGATTATAGGTATCTTTTAAACTTCTTTCTATTCTTACAATATTTGTTGTTGATACCTTAACCTGTTGAATAGTAGCCAGTACATCATAAAATGCTTTTGAAACATTTGCAGCAATTTCAATTTTGTTACTGCTTGTGTTTTGCCTGGCCTGCAAACGAACATTTTTTTTGGTGCGTGATGCCAGTAAAACATCGCGGTTAAAAATTGCCTGCGAAATATTAAACTGTGCAGCAGAAGTATTTTCCTGACCGATTTGTGCAGGCGTTCCATTAAATATACTGGTAGGTAGAACGAAGTTGTGCTGGAAGTTATAACCAAAATTCAATTGCGGATACCAATCCGATAGCCGGATGCGTATATTAGCCTCCGTGATCTGCTCATCGGCTAATGCCTGTTGTATTACCGGTTGGTGCTTTATGGAATAATCAATTGCCTGCTGAAGTGTTACCTCGGCAAGTACACTGTCCTGAACGGATTGGCCGCTTGCCAGTAAACCTGAAAAAGTCACGGCGAGGGCGATACATAATTTTCTCATTTATTGTTTCACATTTAACAGGATCATATGGCGTACTAACCTGTAGAGCTCCTTCCCTGCCAGCGGGGCAAATTGCAGGGACGAACGCAAATGTATGAATAATTATTCATTTATAAATCCCCTATTGCAATACCTTCTTTTTTAGAAAAAAATCACCTTAGGGAGAAGAAAATTCCTGTATGTATTCCCCAATTGTTTAGATTCTTTAATGCATTCTCATTATAAGGCATGTAGTTAAAGTTGGCTCCAAGGTTTATTCCTGCTGCTTTTGTTTCATTAAAGAAGAGGTTAAGCCCTGCATCAATGCTTGCAGCCGGTTTAAAATGTGTATTGCCTCCGTCAAATTCTCCTAAATATTGTGAATATTTTATCAAATTAAATCCGGCACCCATACCCACATAAGGGGTGATTTTTGTGTCTTTTAAAAAATTATAGTTTCCTCTTATCATTATCGGCATCGTTTGTAACGAGTTGGTGACAACCGCAGATATCACTCCATCTTTAGTATCATATAGCTGCCTGGGTAATTTTTCATAATAATCTTGTGAAGAAACGCCGAGACCTATATTAAACTGCTGTGAAATATCATACATCAGCGAACCATTAAATCCTCTGAAAGAATTTTTACCCATAAAATTACTGAAATCGCCAACCGGCATGCCCGTATTATATCCCAGGTTAAGTTTTAATCTTTCCTGTGCGCGTATTGTATTTGCACAAAACAGGATCAAAACAAATAACCCTGTACATAAAAATATCTTTTTCATCTTATGTTATTGATTAGTTGTTAAATAAGGGGATTGCTCAAAAAAAGCATCTACCTGGCTCTGGATATTTCCTTCACCAAACACTCCTCTACCCCTTGAAATAGCGCTCCATACGGGATGAATACTATTATCATTTTTTGCATCTTTAAGATTAAGCATATCCACCGACAATGCTCCTTCTGTTACCTGGTAAGTGCTATAGTAATTAGGGCCATAATAAATGGGAGGATAATAACTGTAACCTCCATACCCCCAGTAAAAAGGATCATAAAAACTACCGTAATAATCCCAATAAGAAGGATAGCTGATTATTCCCGTATAATTATTATATACCCTTGATATAGTAATGCCAAGGTCAGGGTCCTGGGTCCTCTCAACCAGTTGGAAACCTTTTTCCTGCATAGAAGTTTTCACTGCATTTACCACTGCTGCATCATAAGAAGTAAGCGATTTGCCAAGCCCCTTGTTATCTTCTATTATACCAACTGAATCGGCAATGCTAAAGGTTTGAAAAGAAGAAAAATCAACCGTCGAGTCGTGGCTGGTAATATATATCCTGGATTCTTCAGCAGAAAGATTTTTTGCCGGATCTTTCTGGCAGGAAGTAAATGAAAATATCATTCCCACAATTCCTGAAAATAAAATTGTCTTTTTCATCTGTTGTTACCTTTTGTTTAAAGATGTACAAATTAGATGCCTGTTAGACGATAATTTTAGCCTAATAAGGCGGAGGGATTTCTTAACAATACCTTAAAATGACAATTAGGGTTTGTGTGCAGAGATCAGGCCGTAATCCATTAAGGTGGGAATATTTTCTTTGCGGGAGACTAAACCGGCTTCCTGAAACCAACTTCTGTACTCTTTTCTGCTGTAACACCTGCCTTTTGTTCCCAGGAAAAGCATGGCAGAATAGTCTGTTACCGCAAGCGGTCCATCAAATTCATCATTTAAAAATGCATCATGCACCCAAAGTTCACCGTCTGGATTTAATGCTGCCGCAAATTTTTTCATCAGCGGCACACAGGTGGATGCAGGCCAGTCATGAAAAAGGCTTGCGGCCAACAGTATATCCCCTTTCGGAAGCTCATCTTCCAGCATGTCGGCGCCATGAAATGATACTCTTTGTTTTACATCATCACTATAAAACTGATGCAGAATTCCTTCGGCAGTTTTCAAAACTTCGGGACGGTCAATTAATGTGGCGGTAGCAGACGGATTTGTTTTTAACCATTCGTAAGTGTAATAACCGGTACCTCCTGCAATATCCAGCAGGTGACCAGTATGTTTTGTGATTTTCTCCGCCACTACCGGAGATAAATACTTAGCCCGCCCGGCAAGCGCCATTGTAAAAAAATGTGCAGATTCCGGGATGTCCATTGGAGAAATGGCATGCTCATCTTTTATATACGACATGGCCTGCGTAGAATCGGCGGGACCATCATTTTTTAACCATTCGACCATTTTTAATACACCGGGATCCTGCGTTTCAAGACCGACGTACCCAATAAGGTTAGCGGGATTTTTTTTAGTAAGAAAAGAACCAAGCTCTGTTAATATTAATTGATCATTATTAATATGTAAAAGGCCCATTGCACACAATGCAGGGAATAAAACCATAGCGGAACGTTCTGCAAGATTTAATTTTTTGCTGATTTGTGCAATGGTCAGTGATTCTTTTGATAATTCTTCAAATACCGTCAGATGATGTACTGCGGCCACGAGCAATTGTGAACCAGCTTTTGCTCTTAAATGTCTTGTAATAGGTGCGAGATCCAACATTAAGCTAATATAGTAATCAATCCTTTAATTACCGCACCGGTTTTTACGGCTTCAAACACCCTGCTTTCGCTGCTTCCATGCTGTAAAACCGAACGCTCGTGAGAAGAAACGCACATTTCGCAACCATTAACAGCAGAAATAACAAGGCTTAATAATTCGAAAAACTCTTTTCCTGTTACAGGATTCATCATGATACTCATCTTGATGCCTGCAGGCATATTATTATATTCTTCTTTATTTAAAAAGTGTTTGAACCGATAAAAAATATTGTTGGTATTCATCAGCGATGTTGCAGCAATTACTTCTGCAATTTCTGCATCTGTCGCTCCTTCTTCTTTTAATAAGTTAGTGAAGCTTTCTTTTAAAGGATCGAATTTTTCATTCACCGCTACTGCGAGGGCCAGTAACAGCGCTTCTTTTTTGTTAATATGTTGGGTATTGTTGATCGCGTTGCCAACATTTATTTTCAGATCTTTAATAAATCTTGATTCGGCATTAATAAGTGCCTGAGTATTTGAAGAAGGTAAATATTCTTCAAGTTGCAGGTCATTCAATAAATTACTGAACGTTTCATTTTGTATGATCGTTGTGCTACTCATTACTAATATTTTAAATAAATTAATTCAGGCTCAACTCCTTTGTAAGAGTTTCTTCACCCTGTTTCCAGTTGCAGGGACAAAGCTCGTCTGTCTGCAATGCATCCAGTACACGTAATACTTCCTGTACATTTCTTCCAACGTTAAGATCGTAAACGCTTACCCAGCGAACGATTCCCTGTGGATCGATAATATAAGTGGCGCGATATGCGATCTTTTCTTCATTATCTAAAATACCCAGTTCTTCTGCGAGAGATTTAGAAGTATCGGCAAGCATTGGAAACTTAAGGTCACGAAGATCTTTATGATCTCTTCTCCAGGCCGCGTGTACAAATTCTGAATCTGTAGAAGCGCCAATCAATACAGCATCACGATCATCGAAATCTGATGCTTTTTTATTGAATTCAGCGATCTCTGTGGGGCATACGAATGTAAAATCTTTCGGCCACCAGAACATTACCATCCATTTTCCATCTTTAGATGCCTGTTCGTTAGTGATGTCGATAAACTCTTTGCCTTTTTCAATTGATACTACTGCCTTTTTTTTGAATTGCGGGAACTGACTCCCGATAGATAAAACCTTGCTAAACATAATAATTAATTATACTTTGTGATTTGATTTATTTTTTTGGCAAGCTGAAATTTGTAACCGGTTGCAAAGGTATAGCAAGCGATAATAAGTTTTGATAAGAGTTTTCTATGGTCAATAGATTTTATCTATATAACTATTAACTTCGAAAGGATGATAACGTTTTCCTCTGTAATAAAGAAATTTGGAGTGATGGGTGAAAAAACCGGCTGGATATATCTTGAAATACCAGCGAAAATTGCAGAACAGATAAAACCTTCTACTAAAAAGTCTTTCAGGGTAAAAGGTAAATTAGATGATTATAAGATTGAAAAAACAAGCCTACTTCCTATGGGAGGGGGTAATTTTATTTTACCGTTGAATAATACTATTAGAAAAGGAATTAAAAAAACAGTCGGAGCAAAGGTAAAACTTCAATTGGTCGAGGATAAAAGAGAGCTCGAAATATCTCCCGAATTAATTGCCTGCCTTGAAGATGAGCCAACGGCATACATAAATTTCAAGAAGCTGGCACCATCTCATCAACGTTATTATAGCAAATGGATAACAGAAGCCAAAACCGAACGGACCAGGACAAAAAGGATCGCCAAAACTATTGATGCGATGTTAAACAACAAAAGTTTTGGCGAAATGTTGAAATCAGATAGAGATCAATCCTGATCCATAGTCATAATATCCCTGTCAAACAGGTATAATCCACTTTTATCATCGCCTATCAATTCAAGTTTATCATTACAATCACGTGCCAGTCTTTCTTCTTCCATTTGCTCCATCACATACCACTGCAGGAAATTATGTGTAGCGTAGTCTTTTTCTGCGAGTGCTATTTCAACCAGGTCGTTAATGCTGTTACTTACTTTTACCTCATGCTCATATAATTGTTCAAATGCTTTTTTAAGGGACACGAATGTGAGAATTGGTTGTTCCAATGCAGGAACTACCGCGAACCCTCCCCTTTCATTGATGTAATGAATAAGTTTAAGCATGTGCATACGCTCTTCATCGCTATGCCTGAAAAAGAACTGGGTAACTCCTTTTAAGCCGGGTTGAATTTCAGCCCAACTACCCATTGCCAGATAGGCCTGAGATGACTGAGCCTCCATTAGTACCTGCCTGTTTAGGGCATCCTTCATCTTTTGAGATAACATATTAAAAAGTTGAGATGATTAAAAAATGAAATTAGTTTATTATAGTGATTTCCCACTTTAAAAATAAGGAAATAGTTATTACAATATATCACTTTCGTTTGGGTTAGGCCCCATACGAATAATACACCAAATGCGTTATTGAAAAAGTACAGAATACTTAATCGGTACCGCCATGGACCGCACGAACATTATTTATTCAAAACTATCCTGAAAGTTGTTCCCTTACCAGGCTCTGAATTTTTTACAAACAGCTCTCCTTTATGATACTGCTCAATGATTCTCTTCGACAAACTCAGCCCTAGCCCCCACCCTCTTTTTTTAGTGGTAAAGCCCGGCTTAAACACCTGTCGGATATGTTTACCTGCAATTCCCTTTCCTGTATCTGCAATGTCAATATAAATATTCCCGACATTTTCGCGCACAGAAACTTTTATCGTTCCTTTCCCTTCCATTGCATCAAGCGCATTCTTCAGTAAGTTTTCTATTACCCAATCAAATAATGGCGGCGACATCTTCGCAATAATATGCTGTGCATCCGGGTATTCTGTAATAAACTGAATTTTTCCGGGCGACCTTCTCTTTATATATTCCACCATATTATTCACCTGCATCACCACATTGCTCTCTTCCAACTGTGGGGTGCTTCCTATTTTGCCGAACCTGTCTGACACTAATTTCAACCGGCTAATGTCTTTTTCCATTTCTGTGACTATCTTATTATCCGTCTGTTCATCCCGCATCATTTCTATCCACCCCTGCAATGAAGTTATCGGGGTGCCCAATTGGTGAGCAGTTTCTTTTGCCATTCCTGCCCACACCTGGTTCTGTGTAGAACGAAAACTTGTGGTGAGCGCAATTAGTGTAATGGTAATAAATAATCCCACAATTAATAACTGTACCAAAGGATAATATTTAACCTGGTTCAGCAGGCTGGTATTCCCATAATAATATAAATTTTTTTCAGAGAGGTTTAATGGATTTGTCCACTCTATCGGATCGTTCTGAGAGCGGAAATTTTCCAGCTTTTTCTGAAGATAATTTTTATTTGTTGTTATTTCAGCAGAATCAAGATTTACATGATCGAGAATATTATTTTTCTCATCAGTCACAATAATAGGAATCGATTTATTTTCGGTGATAATTATACTCACCAGCCTGTCACTCATTCCGGTTGAATCATTGATCAGCAGTTTACCAGCTTCTACCCATTGTTCCACTCTTACTCTTTCTTCTTCCGCAATCTTATTAGCAAGGAACCGTGAATAAAATATCGTTCCGCTTACAATAGCAATGGCGATGATGGCGAGGCCTGTTTTCCAGTTAAAAAGCGGCTGAATCATTCAACTAATATATAAAAAGCGTTCCTTTGCATGCTTTAATTTATAAAATAATCACAGGATATTTTGCCACCGCTTGTTTCCATAGTCATATTAAACTGGAACGGAAGAGAGTTTCTTGAGCAGTTCCTGCCTTCGGTGATGGCATCCACCTATTCCAATTTTAATATTATTGTGGCAGACAATGCTTCAACTGATGATTCCATTCCTTTTTTGCGTTCGTATTATCCCTTAATAAGGATCATTGAATTACGGAAGAATTATGGTTTTGCAAAAGGTTATAATGAAGCGTTGAAACAGGTGGAGGCTGATTATTATGTGTTGTTGAATTCGGATGTTGAGGTGAGTCCTTCGTGGATAGAGCCGGTTATTGACTTAATGGAACGCGACAGGTCGATTGCCGCCTGCCAGTCTAAATTATTACTCTACAGTGACCGGGACTCTTTTGAATATTCCGGCGCCTGTGGCGGGTGGCTGGATCGTTTTGGTTACCCCTTTGCGCGGGGAAGAATATTTGATGTTTGCGAGCGTGACGAGGGGCAGTACGATACCACTGAACCGGTTTTCTGGGCAAGCGGCGCATCAATGTTTGTGAGAGCTGATCTATATCATCAGCTTGGTGGTTTGGACGAATATTTCTTCGCCCACCAGGAAGAGATAGATTTTTGCTGGCGATTGCAGCTGGCAGGTTATTCGGTGTACTGCTGTCATGATTCTGTTGTGTATCATGTTGGTGGGGGCACGCTGCCTAAGGGAAATTCGAGAAAGGTGTTTCTGAATTTCAGGAACAACCTCATCATGATGGCCAAAAATATGGGTCGCTGGGAAGCTTTCTGGAAAATAATTTACCGGTTTATTCTCGATACGATATCTGCGTTAAAATCGCTGTTTGCCGGCGAATGGCATTATTTCCTGGCCGTATTCAGGGCACATGCTGCATTTATATGGTGGATGCTGACAAAGTTTAGCAGAAGTCGTCGCAGCAACAAAAGCACTATTTTGAACGGATACCTGCATCGGAGCGTGGTTTGGGCCCATTTTGTATTAGGGATGAAGCGATTCAGCGAAATTGTTGCGGGGAAAAACTAGTTTTTTTTCGGTTGAACCATTACTTTTGCAGTGCAATAATCAGACGCATGGATCATATTCAGGAAAAAGACTACCGCGATAAGGATTTTAAGCATAACTGGGTTAACTCATCAGTTTTCCTGTTCTATCTGCAGGTATTTTGTATAGTAGCTTTTTTATTAGGTGGATGTTACAGCTTATACACGCATAAGTATAAAGGAAAACCTGAGGTAGAAGTTCCAGAGAGTTCTTTATACACTCCGAAGTATAAATAATTGCATTAAAATTTTTGTGTTGATGGCAGGATAATTATCTTTGCCGTCCTTCGGCCGCCGAAGCCTTAGCAAAGGCAGCCAAAGCAATAAAAAGTTCTTTAAAAAGATTAATTAAAATAACAACCCGCCTTCGCACCCACCTACGTTAAAACTTTGGTGGACGAAGAGCTATGGCGGGTAAAGGCGAAAGTAGCTCATTTGGTAGAGCACGACCTTGCCAAGGTCGGGGTGGCCGGTTCGAGCCCGGTCTTTCGCTCTAATCCAAACCCCCTGGTTTGGATTTTTTTATTATTGGATAACCAATACCCTGGTGGCGGAACTGGTAGACGCGCAGGACTTAAAATCCTGTTTCCCGCAACGGAAGTACGGGTTCGATTCCCGTCTGGGGTACAAACCGGAAAACACAGCTACTGTTTTTCCGGTTTTTTATTGCGCTGAAATCATCACCCATTTTTTATCAACCGATCTGTTCAGTTTAACGGTTCTTTATTGAAATCCATCAAAATTATTTTTCCTGGAAATACTGAACCGATGATATGTTTTATTTAATTTATTGTTTCCTGTCTCTTGCAACAATCTTCCAACTGCCAGTAATTCTACCCGATTCTATGCAAATAGCATGGTTATATAAAGTACGGTAGGACAAATATGAACAGGTAAGGCATATAATACATCACCAATATTAAAACCGTGGCCTTTTCCTGCATCAAGCACCATATGCTCTTCACTTTGACTAACAGGTTTGAGATACGGCGCCTTCAGAAAAAAAACACGGTACTGCAATTCATTTTCTGAGGCAATAGATTTATAACCGAGATCGATACAGATTTTTGTTTCGTCAGGTAAGGAAATAATCCTTGTAAGCACCAGGGCAGCATACATGAAATGCTGTTCCGGTAAGGAATTACTGACCAGTCACCTATATTGGTTGGGGTGCTATGGAAAAGCTGGTTGAAGAAGTTGAAAGATATAAGGCAGACAAAATCCTTGTAGTGGCCGATCCCGTACTGGAATCCATAGGCCTTCTTGATAAAATTATCAAGCCCCTTCGGGATAATCAATACCATTACCAGCTATATACAGACCTCATTCCGGAACCTGTTCTTGAAACCGGCCAGAAACTTGTTGACTATACAAGAAAAGGAAATTATTCTCTTGTGATCGGTATCGGTGGAGACAGTGCGCTTGACATGGCCAAACTGGCTGCCGTGTTTATACAAAATATGGGAACAGCAAAAAAAATACAGCAAAAAGGTTTAAGAGTAGGAATAGTAAGTCGTGGTTA
>CAYLVR010000014.1:34537-35944 GCA_964387165.1 uncultured Chitinophagaceae bacterium
CAAAAAGGTATTCCTAAGATACTGATACCAACTACATCCGGGACCGGGGCCGAAGTAACTAATATTTCCGTACTCGCGCTTAAGCGTACCAAGGATGTTATTACACATGATTACCTGGTAGCAGATAGCGTTATTGTTGACCCGGCATTAACCATGACGATGCCGCCAAAAGTTATTGCAGCTACAGGCGCAGATGCCCTCACCCACGCAATTGAAGCCTTTATTTCAGTCAACGCAAATCCTGTTTCAGATGGGCTCGCGCTCCAGGCTATACGCCTGATTGGTGGTTCTTTGCAACAAGCCGTAGAGAATGGAAATGATAAACCAGCAAGAATCAATATGGCTTATGGAAGTTATTTAGCAGGTCTGGCTTTTTTCAATGCAGGCGTAGGCGCTATTCATGCACTGGCTTATCCTCTGGGTGGACAATTCCATATTCCGCATGGTGATTCCAACGCTGTATTAATCCCCTATGTGATGAGTTATATCCGTAAGAGTTGTTCAAAAAAAATCGCTATGATATTTGTAGCTTTGGGCGAAGACGGGCAACATCTTACCAAAGATGAAGCATCAATAAAATGCATTGAGAAATTAGCAACACTTATAAAAGATATTGGCATACCTGGAAAACTGGGGGGCTTCAATATTCCTGAAACAGCGGCAACATTATTGGCTGAGGATGGCATTAAACAAAAAAGATTATTGGCCCGTTGCCCTATGATGCTGACTGAAGAGGATATTCTTCAAATCTACCAATCTGCATTTTCAGGAGTTTTGATAGAAGCACCAGTAAAATTTTCTTAATGATTCTATTTTTTTATTAATTCTTATTTTCTAATGAGCATACAATCGATTAATCCCGTAAACGGGAAATTAGTTAAAAAATACGCTGAAGAACCTGAAAATAAATTCGCCGGCAAAATAGAAAAAGCACAAAGGGCATGGCTGGGTTGGAAGAATAGTTCATTTCAGCAAAGAGCTTCTTTATTATTAAACACAGCAAGGGTTTTGAGAGAACGTAAAGAAGAATTAGCAGCGTTGATGGCCATTGAAATGGGGAAACCCATAAAAGCAGGAATACAGGAAATTGAAAAATGTGCTCTTGTCTGCGAATATTATGCAGAGAATGGTGAACGGTTTTTAAAAGATGAATTAATAAAAACAGATGCTGGAAAAAGTTTTGTCAGTTTTCAACCTGTAGGAGTGGTATTAGCCGTGATGCCATGGAATTTTCCGTTCTGGCAGGTATTCCGTTTCCTCGCGCCAGGATTAATGGCCGGCAATTGTGGTGTGTTGAAGCATGCATCAAATGTTCCGGGCTGTGCTATAGCGATCGAAGAAATAATAAAAAAAGCGGGCTTTCCGTCAGGAGTTTTTCAAACCTTATTAGTAAGCAGCAAAGCTGTG
>CAYLVR010000015.1:0-317 GCA_964387165.1 uncultured Chitinophagaceae bacterium
GTGGGAGCCATAAATAAAAATGACCTTCTTCTATAAAATGAAAAAAATCTTCGTGATGCACATAAGCATTGATACCTGCAGTATAAGGATCAATATAGGAACACCATCGATAAAATATTTAACAGCTTTACCTGAAAGACCGTTGATAGAAAAATTAAAGTTTGAACCCATACCACCTTGCTCTCGGATACGGACACCTGTTGTAAGATTCAGCACCTGGTTAAGATCTGCAGTGGTATTAGCGAAATGTTTTGTTTCAACAACATTTACCGAGAAGCCGGTTTCCTTAATTTCCCTGGTTTTTGTTTTACCCGTTA
>CAYLVR010000015.1:327-6103 GCA_964387165.1 uncultured Chitinophagaceae bacterium
CAAGTTGGCTACGGTCTTTTTTTAATAGAAAAGCAACTGAAAGTTCCTGGTTTTTCCGGATTACCACTTTTCTTGATTCTGTTAAATAACCCAGGTATGATACTTCTAGGAAATACGTTCCAGGCTGTATGCCAGTTATTTTAAAGCGTCCGGTATTATCGGAAACAGTTCCCCTGCTAATTTCTTTAAGTACTACTGAAGCGTCAGCAACAACTCCGGAAGAGTCTTTTACATAGCCAGAGATTGCGGTTTCGTTTTGTGTAAACGCAGTGAGGGAAAAGAAACTCAATATTATAAATAGCAGAGACCTGTTAAGCAGCATTATGAATTAATATTTTACGATTCACGACTTTCAATATGTAGTGGTAAGGGTTTTAAGCTGATAAATACCATATTTTAAATCGACCGCAAAATTACTCTGATACTAAATGATTGATTTGCGCAATCGGGAAAAGAATTAGCCGCATTGTCATAGAATTGTCATTTGCATTGAAGAGAGGAAGGGACTTTTCAACCCTTTCTTTTCTTTGATCCATGGGGGATAGAATACCTTATTATATAATAACAAGCATTAGGAAGGAGAAATAAAGTTGGTTAAGAAATATTCTGTTTTACATCTAGTACCTGGGAGGAGGTCAGCTTAATATGTAACCATGGCCCTATCAATCAAAAAAGCCACCTTCTGAAAGGTGGCCTGAAAGAACTTGGGTTCGTTTTAAGAGCCTGTACCGCGTAGGGGAATCGAACCCCTCATTCATCCGTGAAAGGGATGCGTCTTAACCGATTGACCAACGCGGCATACCCCGTTTTTGGGATCGCAAAGATAAAGGCGGCAACTTTTCCAGCCAAACTTATTTGCAATTTATATGAACCATCTCCGAATCAGAGACACCTATGGCTCACAATAAAAAGAGCCGGCAATGCCATTCCGGTTATTAAGGCAGATTATCCTGAAAAATACAGTATAACCAAAGTCTGGCAATATTGAAATCAGAAGTCATAGAAACGACCTACTGTCCTGCCCAGTAGTCCAATACCACAGCTTTCTCCAGATGCGGCTTCAGCATATTTACAAAGGCTGCATGCTCGGGATGAGGGAGATAGATTTCACGATCTTTTTCGCTGGAAAAAGTAACAAAAAAACAATGAGTGAGGCCTTCATTCAGGTTCTCCGGGCTATTGTTTGTACCCCATTCAAAAGCCTTTATTTGTTTTATTTTTGAGGGAAGGGCTCGAAACGCATCTTCAATTTTTTTTACATCTTCGACAGAACTACTTTCTTTGAACTTAAAAAGAACTACATGTCTTAACATTTTATCACTGGTTTTTGTTTTTTGCGCCTGAGTAGCACCCGCAGCCATTATCATTATTGCCACAAAAGAAAATAAGTATTTCATCAGCATGTTTTTGAACTTTTATTTGCCCGACAAGATTTGCTATGTAAAATTTTTCATTCCCTGCGTGCTTAAGGAAGCTTTTTACAGGGATGTTTCGTACGCACAATATACGATTAATGGGTTTCAAGACTACACGAAATACCCAGCTCAAGCCCTCTGATTTCCGCCAGTCCTCTTAACCTTCCAATGGCTGAATATCCGGGATTCGTTTTTTTATGCAGATCGTCGAGCATCTGGTGCCCATGGTCTGGGCGAAAAGGAATAGATATTTTTCTTCTCTGTTGCAATTCCACAATTTCTTTTACAACACCATACATATCAACATCTCCATCCAGATGATCTGCCTCAAAGAAACTCCCTTCTCCATCTTTTTTCACATTACGCAAATGAATAAAATGTGTTTTATTCCCCAGATCTTTTATCATCTGAACAAGGTTATTATTGACAGAAGCACCTAATGATCCTGTGCAGAAACAAATGCCATTCGCTTCGTTATCAACCTTATTCAAAAAATAGTTATAATGCTCTATATTGTTTACGATTCGTGGCAGTCCAAGAATAGAAAATGGAGGATCGTCGGGATGAATAGCTAATTTAACTCCACATTCCAACGCCGTCTCACTGATCTCCTTTTGAAAATAACAGAGATTTTCCATCAAAGCTGAGGCGTCAATATCAGTATAACGGGATAGCTCCTCCCTGATTTTATTTACTGTCATCTTCTCTTCACCAGGCAGTCCAAACATTACTACATATGCAAGCTGTTCCAATTCTTTTGCTGAATAGCTTTTATATCGTTCTTCTGCCTGCGTTAATACATTATCAGTATAAGACAATGCTGCAGATTTTCTTTTTAATATATGGATATCAAAAACAGCAATATCAATCCAGTTAAAAGACAAAGCCAATGAAGCGTCGGGCATTTTATAATCAAGAGATGTGCGTGTCCAGTCGTTAACAGGCATGAAATTGTACGTAATCACAGGTATTTTACATGCCGCAGCATTACGTACAGAGGTTTTATATTTTTCAATGTACTCTTTATAGTTCCCGGTTCTCGTTTTTATGCTTTCATGAACAGTAATACTTTCAACAACGGACCACCTCAGGCCCATCGCCTCAATCTCCCGCTTCCGTTTGTTGATTTCTTCTATTGTCCATACTTCACCATGTGGAACATGATGTAATGCAGTAACAATACCGGTCGCGCCCGTTTGTTTAATATCCTGCAGTGAAACCGGATCGGAGGGGCCGAACCACCTCCACGTTTGCTCCATCATATGCATAACGAACTCTGTAGTTTAGTCCCTGAAAATATCTCATTTCGAGCAAAAACAGAAAACATTTAATGAACCCTGTAGAATGTTGGGTCGGCAAATTTATCGCCGAAGTCTACACTCATTGTTATAATGAAAATATTACCATAATAGACACACATGATTGGATAAACAAATGAATAGCCTATATTTATTTCTCAGAAAATCGAAGTTTACATGAGCCAGGCTAGAAAGAGTAATGCGTACGCGATCTTTATTATCGGAGCGTTGTTTTTTATTTTTGGTTTTATTACATGGCTCAATGGCACACTAATCCCGTTTTTAAAGTTAGCCTGCCAGCTGGAGACCGATATCGAAGCGTTTTTTGTGACTTTTGCTTTTTATATGGCCTATTTTTTCCTCGCCATACCCTCTGCGTGGATATTAAAAAAGACAGGATTCAAAAATGGAATGGCACTTGGGTTATTGGTGATGGCCATTGGGTCAATGATCTTTATTCCTGCGGCAAATACCAGGCAATTCAGTTTGTTTCTTACAGGGCTTTTTATACAGGGTATGGGGCTGGCACTTCTTCAAACAGCATCCAATCCCTATATCAGTATTATCGGTCCAATTGAAAGTGCCGCTAAAAGAATAAGCATAATGGGTATTTGCAACAAGATTGCGGGCGGGTTAAGTCCTTTAATACTCGGAGTAGTTATTTTAAAAGATGCAGGCAATGTTGAAAAAAACATATTAGCGGCAACTGATCCGGTGCAAAAAGACATTTTATTGCAGGAGCTTGCTTCAAGAGTGATTGAACCATATATCATTATGGCTGTTGTTCTACTTGTACTGGCAATTTTAATCAAACTATCTGGTTTACCAGAAGTAAATACAGATAAAGAGGATACAAGTGTTAACAGGAATATTCCCCCTAGAACAAATGTATTTCAATACCCATACCTAATTCTCGGCGCAATATGTTTATTTGTCTATGTAGGGGTTGAAGTACTTGCAGGCGATGCCATTGGCACCTATGGCAAAGCGATGGGCATGAGTTTAGATAAAACAAAATACTTTACAACATTTACGCTTTTCTCCATGCTTCTTGGTTATATTATTGGAATTATCACCATCCCGAAATATCTGAGCCAGCAAAATGCACTAAGAATCTCGGCTATACTTGGAATCATCTTTAGTATTTGTATTTATTTTACTGATGGCAATATTGCAATTACTTTTATTGCATTGCTTGGATTAGCCAATGCTTTAATGTGGCCAGCCATTTTTCCATTAGCCATTGAGGGATTAGGAAAATTTACAAGAATAGGTTCAGCATTGCTGGTCATGGGAATTGCGGGAGGGGCGATTATTCCCCTGGCATACCCGGGTTTAAAAGACCATGGGGGTTTACCGAATAATCTTTCTTTCGTTATTTGTACCATCCCCTGTTATTTATATATTTTGTATTATGCAGTTACAGGGCACAGGGTAGGAAAATCATTATACTAATCTTTCATTAATCGCTTTACTTACCGCTTCTATCTGCGAGCGAACATGCAGCTTATCGTATATGCGTTTGATATGTGTACGAACAGTATCAATACTGATATTTAGATCAGAAGCGATCATCTTGAAACTATTTCCTTTAGAAAGCAACTGAAGGATTTCTTTTTCACGATTGGTAAGCTGATAATTATTGCCGGGCAATTCCACGGGACGTTGCATATTACCAATAATCATCCGCGCGATAGCCGGACTCATCGGGGCGCCCCCCTCTAATACTTCCTGAATGGAATGTACCACTTTATCGGAAATGTATTTTTTCAGTAAATATCCATTTGCCCCCGCATACAGGGCATCATACACATGATTATTATCTTCAAATACTGTGATCATCAATACCTGTACGGTTCTATTAAACTGCCTGATTATTTTTACTGCATCTATACCGCTTAAACCAGGCATATCTATGTCCATGAGAATCACATCGGGTTGCATAAGTTTAACCTGTTCTTCCACTTTCATGCAATCAGGAAAACTGCCGACAACAAGATATTCCTTAGTGAGCATCAACAAGTTAGAGAGACTTTCTCTAAGGCTCGGATTGTCTTCGTAAATAAGAATTTTCACTAGCATAGTATTAGAGGGATAGCCCTCAAAGATTGCAAATTACTATCAATGTCTCACACCTTCCCTACCCTAATGATGTGACAGGAATTTGAAGGGAAATTGAAGTGCCCGCATGTTTTATAGATTCAATTTTTATATCAGCATTCATTTCCATTGCCCTACTGCGCATATTTTTCACCCCATTGCCAGAATAAACAAGTGTTGTGTCAAATCCATCGCCATTATCCATTATCAGTAAATGCAATAAGCTATTATCCGATTTAACCGCAATATTTATTTCCGAAGCTTTGCTGTATTTAACAGCATTATTTACCGCTTCTTTAAATAAGAGGTAAATATCTTTTTTCTGTTCGGAATTCAGAGATAATAAATGAAAATCGCCTTCTTCTCTGAAGAAATAATTAATACCTGCTGGTTCAAGAATTTCAGCCGTAAATTCCTTCATTCTTAATAATACTTTTTCAAACGTATCGTTAGCTGAACTAATGGCCCATACGATATCGCCCATTTTTTCCATCATCAAAGAAGAATAATCCTTTATTTTAGAAAACTGGAGATAAAGCGGCTCATCAATCTTCGATTGTTCCATTGCTATTTTACTAATAATATTGATGCTTGTAAGTGTAGATCCTATTTCATCGTGAAGATCACGCGCAATTTTCAATCGAATTCTTCCTTCAATAATGAATTTTGATATTTTTACTGAGCAGATTTCTGCCATATTGACCAGTAATTGCAAGTGCCAGGGGGTGTAATATTTTTTACGATGATGTTCGGAATCAATCACTCCAAATAATTCTCCATCAACAATAATAGGTACAGCGATTTCGGAATACCGCATAATATCATCAACGATATATCTGGAATCCTGTGTTGTATCCGAAATTATCTCGGGCTGCATATTTTTAGCTACCGAACCAACAATACCCACCCCAAAAGCTATTTCTATTGGATTCAATATTTCGTGTTTCCGGGGATTTTTGGGGC